>NZ_JASBRQ010000026.1 GCF_030149425.1 Maricaulis sp.
CAGGCTCCGCTGGCGCCCGGGCCCTGATGACGTGGCCACGGCCTCTCATCCCGGGAGCTGAGGGGGATTATGGGGGCAAGTGCGAGGGTGAGGATAACCCCTCCCTCTCCCCCTCCGGGGAGAGGTCCCGCGCAGCGGGGGGGAGGGGCGCGCGGCAATCGCCGCGCAAGGGAGAATTGACAACGGTCGCAAGCTTTTAGCCAAGCCCCTCATCCGCCCTTCGGGCACCTTCTCCCCGGTCGGGGAGAAGGAAGGGTTGGTGCGGGATAGGCGGGCTCCCGGGAGGCCGCGCATCAGGCGCGCAGGCGGGCGAGTTCCTGGTCCCAGTACGGATCCTGATCGAACCGGATGCCATAGCGCGCCATCAGATCGTTCAGGTCATCCGCGTAAAGCCGGCGCAGATAGTCCCGGTCGAGCTCGTGGAGCTCGCCAATGGTGTCGTCATGATTGACGAAGACCTTTTCCGAGGAGCAGGTAAAGCGCTCGACTTCGAGGAAGTCGCAAACCCGGTTCAGGGTCTCCTGGTGGCAATGTTTGAGATCACACTGGCGTAGAACCAGGACCTGGTAGGACGGGAAAATGTCATAAACCCGCTTGAGCTGGGCTGCATAAAAGCCGCGTTCAACATAGCTGAAGACCCGGTGAACCCCGGCCTCTGCGCCAAGCGCGTCAATTCGGGCGCGACCGCCGCGAATGGCCTGCTCGAAGGCAAAGGGCTCGCAGCCTCGGGCGCGTTCCATTTTCCAGTGCGAATAAGCCCGCTCGACCGGATCGCGCAGCAGCACGATGAGTTTCATCGCCTTGTTGTAGGCGTGCATGCGCTGCAGGCTACCGGGCCAATAGGTATAGATCGGGGTCGCATCACCCCAGATCATTCCCGGCGTCTTCTCCGGATAGTTCAGCAAGATGGCGTTATCGATATCCTTGGACCAATTGATCCGGTCGTTATCGAAAATGTGCATCTCTTTCTGGCTCCCAAACTCGATACTCGGGTGCTGTGAGAGAAAGCGCCAGAGCGCGGTCGTGCCGCATTTCTGGGCACCGGCGATTACGAAGTCGAGCTTCATAAGCATCCCCCGAACCGGAACAGGAATTTCATTCCCAACGGCATGATTTCCAACCAATTTCGAGTGTAGTTGCATAACCGCACAAATTCACGGCGGTATGATTAATCTTTAATGACAGGCGCTCGCGGGAGTGGCGGGCATGGATGCATAGCCCCAATTCCCTGCTCCGGCTGGACCCTCCCGTCGTTCCGCGCAAATCTCCGGAAAACAGCGCGTTAGAGCGCCAGGGAGAGTTCAATGGCCAGAGAGAGGTCAACAGGAAGTCCGGACAATAAGGGCACGGTTCTGGTCATGGGGGCCGGTGATGCGATCGGCAGTGCGATCGTGCGCAAATTTGCCTCTGCCGGCTATACGGTTTGCGCGGCGCGGCGCAATGGCGACCAGCTTTCAGATCTGGTCGAGGACATCCGGGCTGACGGCGGCCAGGCTCATGGCTTCAGTTGCGATGCGCGCGATGAAGAGCGGGTCGTCGAACTCTTCCGGCATATCGAAACCGAGATCGGCCCGCTCGACTGTGTGGTGTTCAACGTCGGCGCCAATGTGCCGATGGCAATCCTCGATACGGACAGTCGGAAATTCCGCAAGATCTGGGAGATGGCCTGTTTCGGCGGTTTTCTGACCGGGCGCGAGGCCGCGCGTTACATGGCCGATCGCGAACAGGGTTCCATCCTGTTTACCGGGGCCACGGCGAGCGTGCGCGGCGGGGCCGGATTTGCCGCCTTTGCCAGCGCCAAGCACGGGCTACGCGCCCTCGCCCAGTCCATGGCCCGCGAGCTCGGCCCGAAGAATATTCACGTCGCCCATGTCGTCATCGATGCCGCCGCCGACACCGCCTGGATCGCCGAGAACCACCCCAAATACGCCGAGTTCAAAGCCCAGGACGGTATTGTCGAACCTGACGACCTGGCCGAGAACTATCTCATGCTGCACGAACAAAAGCGCAATTGCTGGACTTTCGAGCTTGATGTCCGGCCCTGGGTCGAGCGCTGGTAGGAGAAACCATGATGACCAAAACCGTCGATTTCTATTTCGATTTCGGAAGCCCGACCGCCTACCTCGCCTTCAAACGCCTGCGCCAGCTGGAACAGAGCCATGGCCTCAAGGTGGATTACCGCCCGGTCCTGCTCGGCGGCGTGTTCAAGGCGACGGGCAATGCCAGCCCGGTGACGATACCGGCCAAGGGCGCCTATATGCTGACCCACGACCTGCCGCGCTTTGCCAGACGCTATAACGTCCAGATCAATTTCAATCCGCACTTCCCGATCAATACGCTCAAGCTGATGCGCGGCGCCCTTGTCGCCATCAAGCTGGACTGCCTGACCGGCTATATGGACGCGATGTTCGACGCCATGTGGATCGACGGCAAGAATATGGGCGATATGGATGTTGTCCGCGAGGTGATGGAGGCGGCGGGCCTGCCCGCCGACGAGCTGATCGCCGGCATGGACGATCCCGAGGTCAAAAAGATCCTGATCAAGACCACCGAGGACGCCGTCACCCGCGGCCTGTTCGGTGTCCCCACCCTGTTCATGGGCGAGGAGATGTATTTCGGTCAGGACCGGCTCGACTTTATCGAGGAGGCCCTGGTCTAGACCTCAGCCTAGACCTCGCTGGCGGCGCGATCCGTTTCGCCCGGGAAGTCCAGGACCTCTGCGCCCCCGGCTTCGCTCTGGCGGGCCCACATGCGCGCATAGATGCCGTCCAGGGCCAGGAGCTCTCCATGGGTGCCGGTCTCGGCAATGGCGCCCTCATCCATGACAATAATCTGATCGGCGGCGGCGATGGTCGAGAGCCGGTGGGCGACGGCGATCGTGGTGCGGCCGCGGGCCGCTTCGGACAGGGCGGCCTGGACTTCCTTTTCCGTCTCGCTGTCGAGCGCAGAAGTGGCCTCGTCCAGGACCAGCACAGCCGGGTCCTTGAGGATGGCCCGGGCCACACCGACGCGCTGTTTCTCACCGCCGGAGAGTTTCAGCCCGCGCTCGCCAACCTTGGTTTCCAGGCCTTCGGGCAAATTGCGGACAAACTCGCCCAGCTGTGCCCGCTCCAACGCCGCCATGATGTCTTCATTGCTGGCCTCCGGGCGGCCATAGATAACATTCGCACGCAAACTATCATTGAACAGCACCACTTCCTGCGGCACCAGGCCGAGGGCGTCGCGGACACTGTCCTGCTCGACCGATGTCAGGTCCTGACCGTCGATCAATACCCGCCCGCTGGCCGGGTCGTAGAAGCGGAAAAGAAGCTTCAGCATGGTCGATTTGCCGGCGCCCGAAGGTCCGCACAGACCAACAAAACTGCCGGCGGGGATATCCAGGGACACACCGCTGACCGAGCGTGAGCGGCCATCATGGGCGAAGCTGACATCATCAAAGCGCACGGCTCCGCCCGTGACTGTGAGCTGACCTGCATCCGGCACATCCGCGACGTCCGGCTTGATCGCGAGCGTGTCGAACAGGCGCTCCATATCGACCGCGCCCTGTTTGATTTCGCGATAGGCCCAGCCGAGAATATTCAGCGGCTGATAGATATTCATCAGGATCAGCGTCACCGCGGCGACATCGCCGGGCTGCAGCACACCGGTCCAGGCTTTCCAGCCCGCGGTCAGCGCCATGGCGAGCAGGCCGGCATTCATAATGAAAGCCTGGGCACCATTGAGCAGGGCGAGCGAGGACTGCGAGCGTACCGCGGCGCCGGCATAGCGCGTCAGGGCGTCGTCATAGGCGCGGGTCTCGCGCTTCTCTGCGGCAAAGGCCTTCACCGTCTCGAAATTGATCAGCGTATCGACAGCGCGGGCATTGGCCTCATTGTCGGCCTCATTCATGCGCCGGCGGATCTTCACCCGCCATTCGGTCACCGACCAGGTCAGCGCCATATAGGCAATCACCGTGACCACGGCGATGGCCGCAAACTCCCAGCCATAATTTAGGCTGAGCACGCCGGCGGCGAGCACCAGTTCCAGCAGGGTCGGCGCGATATTGAAGATCAGGAAGCGCATCAGGAAATCGACCGCGCGGGCACCGCGATCAATGATCCGGTTCAACGCTCCGGTCCGCTTGGTCTGATGATAGGCGAGCGAGAGTCCCTGGACATGGCCGAAGGCGCGCACCTGGGTGATGCGCTGGGCGTCCTGGGAGACCGGAGCGAACAGGCCGTCGCGCAATTGCGGCAGACCGGCTGACAGGAAACGGGCCCCGGCATAGGCCAGGAAAGCAAACACGAACAAGGTTGCAGCATTGGCCACCGTTTCGCCGGCTTCCCGGGCCGAGACGATGTTGATGCCTTCACCGAAATAGACCGGCGCGGCAACCGCGAAGATTTTCGCGATCACGGTCAGACCGAGGGCCAGCGCCATGCGGAAACGCCAGCGCTTCATGTCGTCCGAAGCCAGCAGGCCAAACAGGCGCCACATGGCCGTACCGAGCGAGCCTTTCGGGGCTTGCTGGGTTTCTTCTTCGCTCAGGGGGGTAGACGGTCTCATCGCGCCAAGAGATAGGGGGCTTTGACGCCCCCTGCCAGTGGTGGATGAGAATTAGCGGCAGGCCGGCACGCTAGCCGCCCTGCGGTTCGTCCATATCAGGCGCTTCAAGCACCTGCCCGGGATAGATCAGATCGGGATTGCGGATCTGGTCGCGATTGGCCTGGTAGATCACCGTGTACTGGATCCCTTCGCCATAAAGGCGACGGGCCAGGCGCCACAGAGAGTTCCCCGGCTGAACCACGACGCTGTCCGGTCCCATTTCGAGATCTTCCGGCGCAACCCGCTCGAACGGCAAGGCGATCACCGCAGTTACCAGCCCGCTCTCATTCACCTGGTCGACCTGGAGATCATAAATCCCCGGAGCCAGCAGAGCACCGGCCTGCAAATCCCAGCGGCCATCGCTACCGACCTCGACTTCGCCGACGAGTGCGCCATTGGCAAAGATGCGTACCCGCGTACCGGTCTCGGCACGGCCGGAGAAGAGGACAGCACCGGTTTCGTCATAATCGATCGTCTCGAGCACCAGGGCGCCCATTTCCGCATCGGCACAGGACGGGCACTGCCAGACCCGGCTGGCTTCCCCCGGACGGCCAACCACGACCAGCGGGGTCGGGCCGGGCACTTCGGGAATGGAGACGACAACGACCTGTTCGGACCGCAGCTCGCGTCCCGATGCGGTCCGCATCAACAGCCCAAGCTGGATCGCACCGGTCGGCAGCGGCTCTTCGCGGATAATGACCCACTCGCCCTGCTCATTGACCGGCATTTCCGTCGTCATCCGCCCGTCATGGCGGAAACTGATCGGCTCATCGTCGGCCAGCACCTGGATCATCGCCCCCGGCTCTCCCCGGCCCGCCATTACAGCGGAGCCGCGCGGATCGACGCGGACAATGTCAAATACGGGCGGCGCGATGAGTGTGGACGTCTCATCTTCGGACACCATGGTCGTGCCCGAATCGGCGGCAACCTCCGGCGGCGGTGCCGGAGCGTCGTCCGGTTCCGGGCTAGAGGGCCACATGATAAAAGTCAGCGCGGCGGCGATAGCCAACGCAGCCAGGACTGCGGCGATGATGAACGACCGCGTTGCGGCCATGTTCTGCCTCCTGTGTCTTACCGTCGAGAAAGCTTAACTGCATTCAGATCGGAATGAGCGTGATGCAAACCTCGCGCCGACGGCTTTCGGCGAATACCATTCCCACCCAAGAATGCAAACAAGGACGATGCTTCAATGGCGAAACTAAGGTCGATCGGTGTCTTTTGCGGTTCAAAACTCGGTGAACGCAGCAGCTATGAGCTGGCCGCCGAAGCTGTGGGCCAGGCGATCGCCGGCGCCGGGGCCCGTCTTGTCTATGGTGGCGGCGATGTTGGCCTGATGGGTGTCGCCGCCTCGACCGCCGCGGCTCAAGGCGGCGATGTGCTGGGCATCATTCCCGGCTTCCTGATTGCCCGCGAGGGCCATCTCGATGGCGTCGAGGTCCGCATTGTCGAGACCATGTCCGAGCGCAAACAGCAATTGATCGCCGAATCAGACGCCTATCTGATTATGCCGGGCGGAACCGGCACGCTGGAGGAAGTCTTCGATGTGGTCTCCCGCCAGCAATTGGGGCTGCATGACAAACCGATCGTCTTCCTCGACATTGACGGTTTCTGGCAGCCCTTCATGCATTTGCTCGATCACACGGTAACCGAAGGCTTCTCGCCGCAGACCATAGCGGATCACATTGTGCTGGAAGCCGACCCGAAAAAGGCAGTCGATCTGCTGCTGGAAACCGCGCCGGCCTAGCCTGGCCGGCGCGTTCCGTCAGTCCGGGTCGCCCTTGGGGTCGAAGACATCCTCGATCTTCAGCTCGAAGGCTTCGGCCAGGGCGAAGGCCAGGGTGAGCGAGGGGTCATGCTTGGATGTCTCCACAGCATTGATGGCCTGGCGTGACACCCCCACCCGCTCGCCCAGTTCAGCCTGGCTCCAGCGGCGCTCGGCGCGAAGAACTCTCAGACGGTTCTTCATTTCAGGCGCCAGTACAGGAGGCACTGCACCACTCCATAAGTCCCGATCAGCGCGGGGAAGACCCAGACATAGGGGATGTGCGGCACATCCAGGGACACCTCGATAAAGCCCCAGGCGAAGCTGACGAAGCCGACCAGGCCAGCCGCCCAGATTATCGCCTCGCTGATCACCCGGCGGTGAAACTCATCGGCTTCCCGGAAGGCCACGATAAAGGCATGCAGGGCGAACAGGACCGGGATGACGGGCGCCAGGGCAACAGCAATTGTGGCCGGTACCGAGAGCTCATAACGGTTCAGGATCGCGACCGAGATGAAGAGCACGACTGTGTAGGCCGCCATCGCTCCGCCAAAATGAACCAGATATCGTCTTGTGTTGAACGGCATACCGCCCTCCCCTAGTCCGCCAATTGCTGACGCAGGATCGCCATGAAGGCCTCCGGCTGATCCAGCATAATGAAGTGCCGCGAGTCGGCGATCATGTGCACGCTCGCATTTTCCAGCGGATATTGCCGCTCATACATGCTGGCGATGACGTCAGCGGGCACGGGCGAGGCTTCGCTCCACGGCGCCAGCACGGTGATGCGGGCATCAACATCCTGAAGAACAGCGGAGTAATCCGAGCCGGTCACCTCACCCATAGCCCGGGCAATCGCGCCCTGATCGGCCGCCGCCATCCAGCTGAGAATTTGTTCCTGGTCGTCAGCGCCGGTCGCCTGGATCGCAACACCCTGGCGCGACATGGACATGAATTGCTCATGGCTCATCGCTTCCAGCTGCGCCTGCATCTGCTGGCCCATCCGACCGGCCTGCTCCGGTGTAGCCACCGCATTGAACAGGCGGGCATAGAAGGGAACGCTGTCGACGACGACAACCTCATCAATGCGCCCGGGGGCCTGGGCAGCGACCTGCAGCGCGATCTGGGCGCCCATGGAATGGCCGACGAGAACGGCATTCTCGACGTTTTCCTGTTCGAGATAAGCGGCAAGCTCGGCAGCGACCGGCGCAACAAAAGGCCCTTCACTGACGCGGGCCGGTCCGCCGAAACCGTCCGCCGTGACGATATGCGCGTCGACCGTATCACCCAGCGCGGCAACGGTTCCGTCCCAGACGTCGCCCGGTGTGGCGAGGCCGGGAATGAAGAGCACGCTGCGCGCCTCGCTGTTTCCGGCGCGTTCAATGTCGAAATGGGTTTGCGCCTCGGCCTGGGCGTTGAGCAACAGCGATGCAGCGCCAACAAGCGTGGCGGTCATAACAGCGAAATTCATGAGATCACTCCCGTACCGACCAGAATGGAAATGATGATGGCGACCCAAACCGCCGGCGAAACCTTCTCCTTACACATATCCTGTCTCCTTTGTCCGATATGCACGACTTAATGTCATGCTTACCTGACACTTCGCGGGGAGAATTGTCAAGCACTCCTGACTTTTTATCTATCACTCATGACATTTGGTCAGGAAAACAATGATTTGAGAGATGCCCAACAGCAAAAACCCGCGGGCCCTGGGGCCCGCGGGTCATCAACTTGCTGGAAAAAAAATCGGGTCTAGGCGTTTTCGCCCTTGAGTCGGGCTATGACCTTGTCGCGTCCGATCAGAGGCAGCAGCACCGCCATCTCCGGACCACGCGGCTGGCCGGTCAGAGCGTGACGCAGCGGCATGAAGAGCGACTTGCCCTTGCGCCCGGTGGCCTCCTTGAGCGCACTGGTCCAGCTGCCCCAGCTGTTCTCATCAAGATCGCCCTCGGGCAGAGCCGCAGCGGCTTGGGCCGCAAACTCGCGATCCTCATCCTCAATCACCGGGGTGACGGGGCCATTGACCAGTACCGCCCAGTCACGGGCATCGCGGAGACGTTCCAGGTTCGGCCGCACCGCCGCCCAGACCGCGTCACCGGCATCGGCTTCCATCGCGCCCAGGCGGTCGCGTACGGCGTCATAGCCGGTCTCGTGCAGGATCTTGGCGTTGATACGGGCCAGTTCTTCCGGATCAAAACGCGCCGGCGAGCGGGTCAGCTTGCTCAGCGAGAAGCCTTCAAGCAGGTCTTCCAGCGCCATGAACGGCTCGACCGGGTCAGAGGTGCCGATCCGGCCCAGCAGCGAATTGACCGCCATGGCTTCAAAACCCTCGACCTCGCGCAGATCTTCCATGGACAGCGAACCGAGGCGTTTGGACAGCTTACCGCCATCGGCACCGACCAGTAGGGCCTGGTGGCCGAACACCGGAGCGGAACCGCCCAGGGCTTCAAAGATCTCGATCTGGGCGCCGGAATTGGTGGTGTGATCCTCGCCACGGATGATGTGGGTGATCTCCGCATCAATGTCATCGCAGACCGACGGTAGGGTGTAGAGATAGCTGCCATCTTCACGGATCAGGATCGGGTCGGACAGCGACGAGGTCTCGATCGAGACCGGCCCACGAACCATGTCCTCCCACTGCACCGGATTGCCGGACAGTTTGAAACGCCAGTGCGGCTTGCGGCCTTCCGCTTCCAGCTTGGCCTTGTCGGCATCGGTCAGGTCGAGCGCGGCGCGGTCGTAGACCGGCGGGCGACCATTGGCCATTTGCAGACGGCGCTTGCGCTCGAGCTCGTCACCGGTCTCGTAGCAGGCATAGAGCAGACCCTTGGCCTTGAGCTCCTCAGCGGCAGCGGCGTAGCGATCAAAACGCTCGGACTGTTTGAAGGTCTCGTCCCATTTCAGACCCAGCCAGGTCAGATCGGTCCGGATGCCGTCCTCATATTCCTTCGTCGAGCGCTCCAGATCCGTGTCATCAATACGCAGCACAAAAACCCCGCCCGCCTTGCGCGCAAAGAGATAGTTGAACAGCGCGGTGCGCACATTACCGACATGAAGCTTGCCGGTCGGGCTGGGAGCGAAACGGACTTTGGTCATGGGAAATCAGGCCTGCGAATAGAAGAGGCCGTGGCTTACTCCGCGCCGGGGCGAAGGGCAAGTTCAGGGGACGGTCGGGGCGAGTTAATCCAGGCTAAGACAGCTCCGGCCTCCCCGCAGCGAGCCAATAGGTCAGCCCGCCCATGGCGCCGCACAGCGCGGTCATCGCGGTAAGGCCCTGCCCTTCAGGCCCCGTCATTATCGGTGCGCCGAACAGCTGAACAAAACCCGCTGCCAGGGCCGCACCGATGACGGCATCGGTCAGGCCGCGGCGGCATTTCAGGGCGCGTTCGAGCATGACCAGGAGCGGCATGGGGACGCTGGTGAGAAAGGCGGCCAGCAAGGCGATGGCGACGGCCTGGGGCAGTGCGGCGAGGAGTTGCCAGAGAAAGCCGGCGATACCGCCCTCTCCGCGAGCCAGGAAGACCACGCCCATGGCCCAGTAAGCTGTCAGGGCGGTGGCGGCACAGCCCATCAGCCAGGCCCGCACCGGGTTTGCCGGTGTTGTAGGCTGTGGGCCTGGCTGATGTGGGGTTTGCGGCAGGACAAGCGCGGTCATTTCGGCCTCCCTGCAGCATTCCAGTAGGTCAGGCCGCCAACGGCGCCAGCGGCGGCGAAGAGCAGCGTCAGGGGTTCGCCGCCATTGCCAAGCGGGGCGCCAAGCAGCTGGATCAGTGTGCCGCCCATCAGGGCACCGAGGACCATGTCGGCAAATCCTCGGTGCAGGCGGGTCAGCTTGGCCAGGCACACCAGTCCGAGCCAGGGCAGCGCCGTCAGCATGATGACGTAGAAGACGACAAAGGCCGCCCCGATTGCGGTGATCATGAAGCCGGCGGCGATGGCGCCGGGGTCGAAGGCGAACCCGTTATCCATGGCATCGACCGTGAGGGCGTAGACCAGGAAGACGAGGACGATTGTTGTGGCGGCGGCGAGACAAGCCAGTAACCAGGCGCCAAAAGCGCGCAAGACCGGATCGGCCGCTCCGCGGCCCGTCGCGTTTACGGGAACCAGTGCCTGGGTTGTCATCACAGCCTCCATTTCTTCAATTTCTGTGTAGACAGAAATATCGGAATTTACCGTTTATGCCATGAGGCAGGCTGACGCACCTCGGTGTGCACAGGCTGGTTACTTGCTGGCGCGGAAGCGGTTGGTGATGGGATAGCGGCGGTCGCGGCCGAAATTCTTGCGGCTGATCTTCACGCCCGGCGGGGCCTGACGGCGCTTGTATTCGGCGAAGTACAACAGGTTCTCGATCCGGCGAATGGTCTCGGCATCATGCCCCTGGGCGACCAGTTCCTCGGCACCGAGTTCCTGTTCGATCAGGCCGTGCAGGATGGCGTCGAGGACCTCATAGTCCGGCAGGCTGTCCTGGTCCTTTTGGTCTTCGCGCAATTCGGCGCTCGGCGGTTTGGTGATGATGCGATCCGGGATCACCTCGCCGACGGGCCCCTGCCCGACCGGCGAGCCAATACCATTACGCCAGCGGCACAGCGCGAAGACTTCCGTCTTGTAGATGTCCTTGAGCGCGTTATAGCCGCCATTCATGTCGCCATAGAGGGTCGCATAGCCGACCGCCATCTCCGACTTGTTGCCCGTCGACAGCACCATCGGGCCAAATTTGTTGGACAGCGCCATCAGGATCATGCCGCGCACCCGCGACTGGATATTCTCCTCGGTGGCGTCGGCCTCCATACCCTCGAAGTGCGGCGCGAGGACGGACCCGAAACTCTCAATCGTCGGCTCGACATCAATGATGTCATAGCGCACGCCGAGGCGTTCGGCGCAGGCCTTGGCGTCTTCCAGGCTTTCCTGCGAGGTATATTTTGACGGCATCATCACCGCCCAGACCCGCTCCGGCCCCAGCGCGTCGGCGGCAATGGCAGCAGAGATGGCGCTGTCGACCCCACCGGACATACCCAGCACGACGCCGGGGAAGCCGGCCTTGTCGACATAATCGCCCAACGCCTTGCTCATGGCGCGCCAGTCGGCCTCCAGGCCGGTGACCTTGGCCGCCTTCGTGGCGTTCTCCGCCACCCAACCATTTTCGGTCCGGACCCAGTCGAAACAATCCAGGCATTCTTCAAAAGCCGGCAGACGCTGGGCTTCGCGCCCCTGGCTGTCGAGGATGAAGCTGGCGCCATCAAAGACCAGCTCGTCCTGGCCGCCGATCTGGTTGACGAAGATCAGCCCCTTATCGCCTTGCCAGCGGTCAAACCAGCTGGTGAAGGCCTCCGCCCGTTCCGCCTCGATCGTGCGGCGCCAGGGCGAACCATTGATCGAGATGAAGAAATCCGCCCCCTTGGCGATCAACGCCTCGGGCACGTCATGGTGCCAGATGTCCTCGCAGATCGGCAGTCCAAGCTTGAGACCGCGCCAGTCCACATTCTCCGGGATCGGACCGGCGGTGAAGACACGTTTCTCGTCAAACACAGCATAATTGGGCAGGTCGTGCTTGAAGCGCTTGGCGAGGATGCGGCCCTCATCGAGGACCAGGACTGCATTGTAAAGCCCGTCATCGTCTTGCCAGGGCAGACCGATAATGATCGCTGGCCCGTCCCGGGTTTCCGGGGCCAGCGCCTCGACGGCCTCGCGGCAGGCGGCGACGGCGGCCGGTTTGAGCACCAGGTCCTCGGGCGGATAGCCGAGGAGAAACAGCTCAGGGAAGATGATCAGGTCGGCACTGCGGGCGCGGGCATCGGCATGGGCGGCGCGGGCGCGCGCCAGATTGCCGTCGACATCGCCGACAACGGGATTGAGCTGGGCAGATACGATCTTGAGACGGTCGGTCATGCTGCGCACTTAGACCCCGCCACCGCGAACGGCAAGAGGCGAGCGTTGCGCCTAGACGCCGTACTCGCGCTCGCCATCAATGGCACGGGCCGCATCGAGCGCGCGCAAACCGGCAATGCCCGGCACGACCACCGGCTCGCCATCGAGAACCGAAGCGATAAATGCATCGACATTGGCACCGAGAGAATCCTTCGCCGTCGGGGTTTCCGCGAAACCGGCATTGAGTTCGTACGGCGTAGTGTTTTCGAACGTCTTGGCGATGAAATCGATATCCAGCGTGCCGTTCGCGTACTCAACATGCATTTTGCGGTCGCGTTCGTGATGCACGCGGCTGGCAATCAGCTCGGCAACACAACCATTTTCGAAACGGATCACGGCCTTGGCGATATCCGGCGAGCCGTGACGCCCCTCATCCACCTCGCCCTCTACCGAGGCCACAGCCGCACCGGCCAGGGCGATGGCGAGATCGAGATCATGCACCATCAGGTCCAGCGTGACGGAGACGTCGAGATTGCGCTCGGAGGCCGGGCCCATACGGCGGGCCACGATCTTCTTGGGGATTTCCGGCACGGAGAGCAGCCCCATCGCCTGGAAGACAAAGCGCTCCTGGTGCCCGACCTGCAGTACGCAGCCATGGGACGAGGCCAGCGCAACGAGTTCGCGCGCTTCCTCGACACTGGAGGCTATCGGCTTTTCAACCAGGACATGCTTGCCCGAGGCCAGTGCGGCGGCGGCAGCGGCGAAGTGGTGCACGGCCGGACAGGCAACAGTAATGACGTCACAATCGGCGATCAGCGCTTCCAGCGTGCCATAAGCCTTGCCGCCCTGCTTGTCGGTCAGCGCCTTGGCAGCGGCGGGAGACGGGTCAAACACGCCCATGAAATCCGTGCGCGGATGCCCCGCATACTTCGAGGCATGGAAGCCACCGAACACGCCCGCGCCCACGACACCGGCTTTCAAACGCTTGCTTTCACTCGACATAACAGTCCCCACAGTCTTCGCGGCGTTCCTATAGAGCCAGCCATGACAATCAAGCCGCGCATGCATCACCTCTTGTTTCCGCGCATTGCAGCGAAGACGGCCCGGCCCGCTTGCACCCGCCTAGGTGAGGGTTAGATTGTTGCAACAAGGGGGAGGCGAAATGAGCGGGTCAGGATCAGATCAAGATCAGACGGCCAAGCCGCGCGATGAGCAATCGCGCGACGCGCTGGATTCCGTGACCATCGCCGCCTTCGATGTCGACAGCCGCATTTTTCGCACAATGTGGCATTCGCTCATCCGACCCAATGACGTTGCCCGCTCAGCGCTGTCGGCCGACTATTCGCGTTATCTGTCGCCGATCCGCGTCTTTGTCGCCCTGTTCAGCTTCCAGTTCGCCGTTGCGGCCCTGTTTGGCGCTCCGATCGATTTCAGTTTCGAGGCGATGATGATGGGCGTGCCGCCAGACGCGGGTGAGGCCTGGCTGGCCACAGGAACGCCACAGCCTTTGAGCGCCCGCGAAATCGACCCGGCACTTATGGGCTTGATGGGCGCACTCTTGTGGCCGATCACCGTGGTCAGTTCGCTGCCCTATCTGTGCATGCTCAAACTCTATCGGCCCTCGGTCAGCTGGTGGGGGCACGTCCTGCTCTATCTTGTCCCTGTCAATGGCAGCTTCCTGATGATGATCGGCTTCCTGCCGCTATTTCCATTGTTTCAGGACCACGCCAACGCGCTATTCGGCCTTTCCACCACGCTCGCATTGGTGCTCTATTTCATTCTCGCCGGCCGTGTCCTGGCCGGTTTCTATGCGCGTTCGTCACTGGGGGTCACCATGCGGGTGATCGGGCTGATCGCCATGCTACCCATTACCTTGCTGATCACCATGGTCATGCAGATGGTCGCGGCCTTCTGGCTGCTCAATTCGGAGTTCGGCCTGTCCGCCGCCGCACTCTTCTCTCTTCTATAAAAAACCGGAGTTGGTCCCATGAAATCGCGTGAAGTTCACCTCAACGCCTATCTGCAAGGCCCCCCGAAAGCGGAGAATTACTCCGTGGTTGAAGCCGAATTGCCCGCTCCGAAAGAGGGCGAGGTTGTAGTGAAGAACCTGTACATTTCCGTCGACCCCTATATGCGCGGCCGCATGAGCGGCGTGCGCACCTATATCGACCCGTTCCAGATCGGCGCGGTGATGGAAGGCGGCGCTGTCGGTGAGGTCGTGGAGAGCAAGTTCGACGGCCTCAAGCCGGGTGACCATGTCATGTCCATGCTGGGCTGGCGCGAGGGCTATACTGCACCGGGCGAGGGCCTGATGAAGATCGACACCTCCATTCTGCCGCCGCAGGCCTATCTCGGCATTGCCGGGCTGACCGGCCTGACCGCCTATGTCGGTATCAAGCGCATTATCGGCCTGAAGGAAGGCGAGACCCTGTGGATGTCGGCTGGCGCCGGCGCGGTCGGCTCGGCCGGTATCCAGTTCGCAAAGGCCATGGGTGCCAAGGTCATCGCCACGGCCGGCGGCCAGGAGAAGTGCGACTATGTCAAATCCATCGGCGCTGATGCGGCGATCGATTACAAGGCGACCGACGATCTCACCGCGGCCATCCACGAAGCGGCGCCGGACGGGATTGACGGCTATTTCGAGAATGTCGGCGGCGCCCACTTCACCGCCGCCCTGGAAAACCTCAAGCCGTTCGGCCGCATCGCCGCCTGCGGCATGATCCAGCGCTATAACGACACCGCCCAGGCCCAGATTACCGACAACCTGGTCTATATGGTCGGCAAGTCGCTCAAGATTGAGGGCTTCATCGTTTCCAACCACCTCGATATCCAACCGGAATTCGTCAAGGACCTGACCGAGTGGATGATGGCCGGCAAGATCCAGCCGGCCGAGACCGTGGTTGAAGGCATTGAAAGTGCTCCGGGTGCCTTTGCCGGCCTCTTCGAGGGCAAGAACACCGGCAAGATGCTGGTCAAGATCTAGTGGCCGGACCGGTTTCACTGGAATCGCTCAAGACCCGGGGGGATGGACGTCTCCCCGGGCTTCTGGGTCTGGAAATCCTCGATGAAACCACGCGGGAGGCGATCCATGGCCGCCTCGCCGTGCGCGAGGAATTACTGGCCCCAAACGGCTTCCTGCATGCGGCCACCGTCGTGGGACTACTCGACACGCTGAGCGGTTACGGCACCATGGCCAACCTGCCTGAGGGCGCACAGGGCTTCACCACGGTGGAGCTGAAGTCGAACTTTCTCGGCACGGCCCGCGACGGGGCCCTGATCGGCATAGCGCGGCCCCAGCATATCGGTCGTTCGACCCAGGTCTGGGACGCCGAGGCGGTGCGAGAGAGCGACGGCAAGCGCGTCGCTCTGTTCCGCTGCACCCAGATGATCCTCTGGCCGAAAGGCGCCTAGCGGTCCTGCTTCAGGCGTCCTGTTCCGGGCGGCGCATCAGCCGCCCGAGGGTCCAGCCGCCGGCGATCGCCGCAATTAGCGGCGAAAGCGTCTCACCGGCACCAACCGTCCAGGCAATGCCGTAGACCGCCAAACCGGCTGTCAGGGCGAAGGGCAGCATGCGAATCGGACGAATCACGAAGTCCTCCTCAAGAGGCGGTTCACTATGAAACATAGGGGAAAATGACCGCAAAAGCTGCGCCGAACGCCGGAAATCGGGGTTTTGCAGAGAAAAAAGCAGCAAATCGGGGTCGATTCGCCTGTTATTGCTTGCAAACCCTCGCCGATCTTGGCCTTCATTACCCGTCAACGAATACGCGGCCCGTTGCGGCGACGATGACCGTCTCCGTAAACCCGCGAACAACTCCGGGGGGAACCCTATGAACAAATCTGATCTGGCTAAAGCCGTTAGCGACAAAACCGGTCTGTCCCGCGCTCAAGCTGGCGACGCTGTCGATGCTGCCATCGAAGCAATCGTCGGCTCCGTGAAGGGCAATGACAGCGTTCAGCTCGCTGGCTTCGGCACCTTCTACGCCAAGCACCGCGAAGCGCGCGAAGTGCGCAACCCGCGCACCGGCGAAAAGATGATGTCCAAGGCACGCACCCAGGCGGCTTTCCGCCCGGCCGCTGCGCTGAAAGACATCTAAGATTACCCCTCAGGGTTCTTAGTGAAACGCCGCCGAGCTCAAGCCCGGCGGCGTTTTTTCTTGCCTGGTTGTCAGCACCTGGATCAGGCGGCGTGGGCGCCGGAATTATTGGCCCGTACGCGCTTGAGGCTTTCAGCAATGCGGAAGGCCATGTCGAGCGCCTGGTCGGCATTGAGGCGCGGATCACAATGGGTGTGATAGCGCGACGCCAGGTCCGCCTCGGTCACCGTCTTGGCACCGCCGACGCATTCGGTCACGTCACGACCGGTCATTTCAAAGTGGACGCCGCCGGGATAGGCCCCTTCTGCGTACAAAACGTCCATGAAGCCCTCGAGCTCGTTGAGGACCTTGTCGAACTCGCGCGTCTTGTAGCCATTGCCCGTCTTCACGGTATTGCCGTGCATGGGATCGCTCGACCAGACGACATTCTTGCCCGCCTGCGTCACCGCCCGCGCCAGCGCCGGCAGTTTCTCGCGCACATTATTGGCGCCCATACGCGTGATCAGCACCAGACGGCCAGCCTCATTGTCCGGGTTGAGCGCATCGATCAGCGGCAGGAGAACATCCGGCGTCATCGTCGGACCGCACTTCACACCGACCGGGTTGGCGATGCCCTGGGCGTATTCGACATGGGCATGATCGAGCTGACGCGTCCGCTCACCAATCCAGATCATGTGCGCCGAGGTCGCGTACCAGCGGCCGGAATTGGGATCGCGGCGGGTCAGGGCTTCTTCAAACGGCAGATGCAGCGCTTCATGGCTGGTGAAGAAATCGACGCTTTCCAGCGACGGGGCACTGTCACGACCAACGCCACAGGCCTTCATGAAGTCCAGCGCCTCGGAAATCCGCGACGCGGTCTCGGCATATTGTTCGGCCGCCGGGCTGTCCTTGACGAAATCCATCGTCCACTGGTGCACATTGTTCAGGTCGGCATAACCGCCTGAAGCAAAGGCGCGCAGCAGGTTCAATGTGGAGGCGGATTGGTCGTAAGCGCGGATCAGGCGGTGCGGATCCGGCTCACGCGATTCCGGCGTAAACGCCGCATCATTGACACTGTCGCCGCGATAGCTCGGCAGCGAGACGCCGTCGCGCACTTCCACATCGCTTGAACGAGGCTTGGCGAACTGACCGGCAATGCGGCCAACCTTCACCACCGGCTTGGAGGCGGCAAAGGTCAAAACCACCGCCATCTGCAAAAGCACCCGGAACGTATCGCGCACGCCTTCGGTCGAGAATTCCTTGAAGCTCTCGGCGCAATCACCGCCCTGAAGCAGGAAGGCATTGCCCGCCGTCACATCCGCCAGCTGTTTGCGGAGCCGCCGGGCCTCGCCGGCAAACACCAGGGCCGGACGAGCAGACAGCTCGCCGATAACCCGATCAAGCGCAGCCTGATCGCGGTAATTCGGCATCTGCAGGACGGGTTTTTCTCTCCAGGAACGGGGGGACCAGGTCATTTTACTCTGCCGCTTTCAACTCCGGTGGCGTCCATTTCTCATTCATGGTCACCAACTCTTCTGCACTTGTTGGATGCACGGCGCATGCCGCGTCGTATTGATCCTTGGTCAAACCGGCTTTCACCGCAATACCTGCAAGCTGGATCATCTCCGGTGCATCCGGGCCGACAATGTGCACGCCGAGCACCCGCTGGGTGTCGCCATCGACCACCAGCTTCATCATCATGCGCGACTCGATATTGGTCAGCGACAGCTTCATCGGGCGGAAGCTGGTTTTGTAAATATCGATATTTTTGAACTCTTTACGCGCATCTGCCTCGGACAGACCGACCGAGCCGACCGGCGGCTGGGTGAAAACCGCCGAGGCGATGTCAGAATGGTCGTAGGCGCTCGGCTTGCCGCCGAAAACCGTGGCTGCAAATGCCGCACCTTCGCGGATCGCCACTGGCGTCAGATTGACCCGATCGGTGACATCGCCGACGGCATAGATGTTCTCGGCTGTGGTTTTTGAATACGGATCGACCTTGATCGCCCCGTTTTCGGTCAGTTCCACACCGGCGTTTTCCAGCCCCAGCCCGTCGACATAGGGTTTCCGGCCGATGGCATACATGACCATGTCGGCATCGACATGATTGCCGTTCTTGAGATGGACGCGCTTTTTGCCGCCGCCCAGGTCCTCGATCTTTTCAAACACTGTGTGCGTGATGACGCGGACGCCGGACCGCACCAGCTCGGAATGGACCTGGCTGCGGATATCATCATCAAACCCGCGCAGCACGGTATCACCGCGATAGACCTGGCAAACTTTTGACCCCATGCCCTGGAAAATCTGAGCGAACTCGCAGGCGATATAACCACCGCCGGCAATCACGACATGCTCGGGCAGCGTTTCAAGATGGAACGCCTCGTTGGAGGTAATGCCCAGCTCGGCGCCTTCGATATCCGGCACAAAGGGCGCGCCGCCGACCGCGATGAGTATCTTGTCGGCCGTGACGGTCTTGCCGGAATTGACCAGGCGGATGGTGTGGGCGTCATCCAGGACAGCGCGATCTTCCACGATCTCGACACCGGAATTGGACAGGTTGCGCCAGTAGATGCCGGACAGACGGTCGATCTCGGCATCCTTGGCCTCGATCAGCTTCTCCCAGCTGAACGTGCTCTCGCCGACATCCCAGCCATAGCTCTCGGCGAGCTTGAACTGCTTGGAGAACTCGCTGGCATAGACGAGCAGTTTCTTGGGCACACAGCCCCGGATCACGCAGGTACCGCCGACGCGGTATTCCTCGGCCACAGCGACCTTGCCGGCGCCATGGCGCTTGGCCATACGTGCCGCACGCACACCGCCGGAACCGGCACCAATGACGAAGAGATCGTAGTCGTACTGGGTCATGTGATCTGCCTACAGCTCCATCACCCGGGCCTGATTGTCTTCTCCGACAATCACCACGCGGGCGAGATTGATGAACAGGCCGTGCTCGACGACCCCGGGAATGGCCTTCAGCGCATGGTCCACCGCCCGGGCATCGGGAATGGCGTCGCAAGCGCAATCGAGAATGTAGTTGCCGCCATCGGTGATGAAAGGGGCGAGCCCATCGCCCTTGCGGCGCAGCTGAACGTCGGGCTGTTTCACCCCGGCAGACCGCAGGGCGTCGAAAATCTGCTTGGCGGCGATCGAAAAACCAAACGTGTCGACCTCCACCGGCAGCGGAAATTTCCCAAGCGTATCCACCAGCTTGCCTTCATCGACGATGACCACCATCAGGTCCGAGGCCTGGGCGATAATCTTCTCGCGCAGATGCCGGCCACCGCCACCCTTGATAAGCTGGAAGCGGCCATCGACCTCATCAGCGCCATCCACGGTCACCGCAATGTGATCGACATGATCGACCTCGACCAGCGGTACGCCGAGATCGCGGGCCAGCTCTGCGGTCTGTTCCGAGGTCGGCACACCCTTGATCGAGAGACCATTATTGACGCGCTCGGCCAGCAGGCGGACGAAAATCTCCGCGGTCGAACCGGAGCCGAGCCCGATCGTCATACCGTCTTCGATATAATCCAGCGCCGCGGCCGCCGCATGCGTCTTCTGGCGATCGCTCATTATTCGACCCCGCCCAGCAGCACGTAGCGCAGCTCGGTGAATTCCTCGACGCCCCACTTGCCGCCTTCACGGCCGATCCCGCTTTCCTTGACCCCGCCAAACGGTGTCGAGGCGGCTCCGACCATGGGCGCATTGACGCCGATCATGCCGTACTCCAGCCCCTCGGTCATGCGGTGAACGCGAGTGACATCATTGGTATAGAGATAAGCGGCCAGGCCGTAGGGCGTATCATTAGCGAGCTTGATAATCTCTTCCTCGCTCTCGGCGCGATAGACCGAGGCGACCGGACCGAAGATTTCAAAACAGGCCAGATCCATGGACGGGTTACCGCCCTCGATCAGGGTCGGGGCATAAAAGGCACCGCCAAGTTCATCGGTCAGCGGCTTGCCGCCGGCGAGGATGGTGGCCCCGCTGTCGCGGGCATCCTTGACCAGGGCATCCACGCGCTCGACGGCTTCCTGGTGGATCAGCGGACCGATATCGGTCGCACCTTCAAACCCGTCGCCGGGCGTGAGCGCGTCGACCCGCTTTTGCAGCGCCGCAACCAGGGCGTCGGCAATGCCCGGCTGGGCGATGATGCGGTTGGCTGAGACGCAGGTCTGCCCGGAGACGCGATATTTCGAGGCAATAATGCCATCGGCGGCGACTTCGGGGTCAGCATCGTCCATTACGATAAAGGGCGCATTGCCACCGAGTTCCAAAGCGACCCGCTTTACCCCGTCGGCCGCCTGGCGCATCAGCAGCTTGCCGACCGCGGTGGAGCCGGTGAAACCGATCATGCGGACTTCCGGCGCCTCGGTCATGACCGGGCCGAGCTGTTCAGCATCACCGCAGATCACGTTGAACACGCCTTTGGGAATACCGGCACGCTCGGCCAGCACGGCCAGCGCCAGGGCAGACAGCGGGGTTTCCGGAGCCGGCTTGATCACCATGGTACAGCCGGCCGCCAGGGCCGGAGCGCATTTGCGGGTGATCATGGCATTGGGGAAGTTCCACGGCGTGATACAGGCCACCACGCCAATGGGCTGACGCGTGGTCCAGCCGCGCGTGCCCGGGAACGGGGTCGCCAGGGTTTCGCCGTGGATACGCTTGGCCTCTTCAGCCGACCATTCAATAAAGCTGGCGCCGTAGACCACCTCGCCCTGGGCTTCGCGATAGGTCTTGCCCATTTCCAGCGTAATCAGCGTGGCCAGATCATCGACATTTTCCATAATCAGCTGGTGCCAGCGCATCAGCAGCGCTGCACGCTGGAAGGGAGAGGTCTTCTTCCATGTTGCAAAGGCCTGGGAGGCTGCGGCAACGGCCTGGCGGGCGCCTTCAGCGCCGACATCGGCGATATCGGCCAGCAGGGCGTTGTTGGCCGGATTGGTAACGGCAAAGCTGGAGGCTCCACCCACCCAGGCCCCGTCGATATAGGACCGGGTCTGCCACAGGCTTTGATCCTTCAAACGCTCGGCGGCGGAGGTCAGTTCGGCAACACTCATGGTGACGGCTCTCCCTTGGAAGCCCGGGCGCGATGCGTACCGGCCCGGCAGTCTCACTGTCTTTACAAAAGCCACGCGCTGGGACGCTGCAAAAAGCGTCGAATGGTCCGGCGTGGTTAGTCTCTTCCGGATATAGGCGCAGGGCGCGTGCTTCGCACCCTATTCTTCACCGCCGGTTTCACCCAGGCGGCTGAAAGCGGGCACGCGCATGTCTTCACTCAGGCTCACACCGGGAGCGATGACGACGTGGGGCTCGATCACCACATCGCGGGCAAAGCCGGTATCGTGGGAAAAGAACACCGTTTCCGGCGCCACCAGCGTCACCCCGGCCGCCATGGCTTCGGCGCGCTTGCGCGACTGGAAAGCCGCCTCGGCCTCGGCCAGATCGGCGCGTGAGTTGACGCCCAGGACTTCGCTGGCATCGGCTTCGACCACCACGGCCTTGTGACCGTCAGCGCGCGCCAGGCCCACCACGTCGGTCAGATAGTATTCGCCATTGGCATTGTCATTGGTGACACGGGAAAGCCACTCGAACAGCAGCTTGGCCGGAGCCGCGAGCACGCCGGAATTGACCAGGCCGACAGCGCGTTCCTCCGCACTGGCGTCCTTGAATTCAACAATACGGTCAAGATAACCGTCCGCATCGGTGATCAAACGGCCATAGGCAGCCGGATCATCGGGACGGAAACCGAGCACGGCGACCGAAGCCCCCTCACCCAGCGCCGCGAACACGCGCTCGACGGTCTGTGGCTGGATCAGCGGCGTATCGGCATAGAGCACAATTGCGTCACCGTCGAACGCCTCCAGGGCGTCTTGCGCCGACTGCACGGCATGACCGGTCCCCTGCGGCGGATCCTGCAGGGCGGTGGCGCAATCGAGCGCCTCGGCGGCGGTTTTCACCGCCGGAGAGTGCGCACCATAGACCACGATGGTCTGGGCCGCCTCGCTCTGGCGCGCCAGATCCACGCTCCAGTCGAGCATGGTGCGACCGCCGACGGCGTGCAGCACCTTTACGGTCTTGGATTTCATGCGGGTGCCCTGGCCGGCGGCGAGGATGACGGCTGCGCGCGCACGCGTCATGCAACCCTCCTTTTGCGGTCAATACGATGCGGATGTGCATTCGGGCTATAGCCTATCAGGGCAGAGCGCGTAAGCATGCTTGTGACGACAATCGACAGGGTTCCCCGATCATGCCGCAATCATTGGACCGCGACCTGTTTTCACGCGCTTCCATCGCCTTCGATCTCGACGGCACCCTGGTCGACACCGCCCCCGATCTGGTGCGAGCGCTCAACGCAGTGATTCGACCGCGCGGCCTGAGCGATGTTCTGGTGGAGGATGTCCGCGCCATGGTCGGTCGCGGTGCCAGGGCCCTGATCGAACGGGCCCATGCGCGCCAGGGCGCAGCGCTCGAGGAGGAGACGGCCACCGATCTGGTCGCGGCCTTTATCGAGGTCTACAAATCCGATGTCGCCGCAGAGAGCCGCATCTTCCCGCAAGTCGAGGACACGCTCGCGGCCCTGCGCGACGCCGGAGCCAGCCTGTCGGTCTGCACCAACAAACCGTCCATTCTGTCAGACCTTCTATTGCAGGAATTGGGGCTGATGCGCTTCTTCGACCGTGTCATCGGTCCGGAACGCACGGCGGCGAAAAAGCCGGCCGCGGAACATGTTCACGATGCGCTGGGTCAGGGGCATGAATTTGCCGGCATGGTCGGCGACAGCGCGCCGGATGCCGGTGCGGCCCGCGCGGCGGGCGTGCCCTGCCTTATCATGAGCTATGGCTATAGCGAACAGCCGGCCGGCTCACTGGGAGCCGACCGGCTGTTGGATGAATTCAGTCATGTGCCTGAATCGCTGGCCGCGCTGTGGCGGCCCAACCCCTGAAGCGGGGCGGGTCTGCTTAGGCCGTGCGGCGCTCGCGACCCTGGTCATTCGCCGGGCGCGGCGGCATGCCGTTCACCAGGTTCGAACGAACGTCGGTACGAGCCGAGCGCATTGCCGGCATGAAGCCCGCATCGACCAGGTCGACAGAGACATCATAGCCACGCTCTGCCCAGTAGGCTTCAATGCGGGATTTCAGGCGACGCGCGCCATCCGGCGTGCACAGATCGTTACTCATCAACAAAACCTCCTACGCGGCCGGGAATAGCTTCGGCCGGTATTGATTTCCTATCCGGAAGAATTCGGGGCCCACGCCTCGGGACACCCCG
The DNA here is from genome assembly GCF_030149425.1 of Maricaulis sp. GTDB lineage: Bacteria > Pseudomonadota > Alphaproteobacteria > Caulobacterales > Maricaulaceae > Maricaulis. Next base: position 23,554 of record NZ_JASBRQ010000026.1, read on the forward strand.
GTGTGCGCGGGGTGATATAGGCGCGGGCGGAATATGACGAGAGCATGAAGGTGTGTCAAGTTGTCGCACCCAAGATGAAATGCAGATGCGCTTCAACTCCCGCATGTGGTTGACCCGTCGGAAGGCCATGCGTATTAAGCCGCTTTCCGGAATTCCGGGCGATTAGCTCAGCGGGAGAGCACCTCGTTCACACCGAGGGGGTCACTGGTTCAATCCCAGTATCGCCCACCATTTCCACCTCAATTCGCAACCAGATGTCGACGCTCCGGCGAAGCGGGACGCTATGCCGCACGGCTTTCCTGTCCGCGATACTTGCGAAACATTCTCAATAATGGCATCCATCCGGCGAAACAGACCGATTGGACCCCAAATGCGCTTTCTGATTCCCGCCCTTGCCGCCGCAACGGCCCTGACTGCCTGCAGCCAGCCTGCCCCGTCCGGTGAGGAAACCGAAACCCGCTCGGTAAACCTCTATACGGCCCGTCACTATGCCAGCGACGAAGCCGTCTACGCCGCTTTCACCGAAGCCACCGGTATTGAAGTCAACGTGCTGCAGGCCAGCGGCGATCAGCTGATCGAGCGCGTCCGCGTCGATGGCGAGCGTAGCCCGGCCGATATCATCCTGACCGTTGATGCGGCCCGCCTCTTCCGCGCCGAGGAAGCCGGCCTGTTCGCAGTCAGCGACTTCTCCGATATCGAGGGTGTCGCGGCCAATATGATCGACCCCGATGGTCACTGGATCGCCTTTGCCAGCCGCGCCCGGGTCATTGCCTATTCCAATGATCGTGTCGAAGCCGGTGAGATCACCTCCTATGCCGACCTCGCCGACCCGCGCTGGGCCGGCCGCATCTGCGTGCGCAGCTCGGGCAATGTCTATAACCAGTCCTTGCTGGCCGGCATGATCGCCCATGAGGGCGAAGCGGCCGCGGAAGCCTGGGCCGCAGCCATCGCTGCCAACCTGGCGCGCGAACCGCAAGGCGGCGACCGCGACCAGCTGCGCGGTATTGCGGCGGGGGAGTGTGATGTGGCGATCACCAACCATTATTATTACGCCATGATGGCCCGCTCGAATGATGAGGCCGACCGCGCTGTCGCTGCGGCGTCCTCGCTGGTCTTCCCGAACCAGGACACGACCGGTACGCACGTCAACATCTCCGGCGCCGGCATCGCCGCCAATGCCCCCAATGCGGAAGAGGCGCGGATCTTCATCGAGTATTTGCTCGCGGCCGACTCGCAACGCAAATTCGCTGAAATGACCAATGAATTCCCGGTCATTGCGGACACGCAATGGGATAATGACGTGCTCGCAGGCATGCTGCCCTTCACCGCGGACAGCATCGCCATTGACGCCTTGGGCGAGAATAACGCCGCCGCCCAGCGCGTCTTTGACCGCGTCGACTGGCCGTGAGTTCCAGCCGCACCGTTAAGGCAGCCCGTCCGGCACTGACACCCTTTGCCGTGCTGGCTGCCCTGGTGTGTGCGGCGCCGATTCTGGCGGTTGCCTGGATCGCCCTGTCCGGCGGTGCCAGCGACTACCTCGTCCATCTCGCCCAGACACGGCTGCCGGTCTATCTGCTGACGTCCGCCCAGGTCGGGCTGATCGCCGCGACTGGTGCCGGGCTGATCGGTACCGGGCTGGGCTGGCTTATCGCCCGCTGCCGCTTTCCCGGGCGCCGACTTCTCTCCTGGGTCCTGGTCCTGCCCCTGGCCATGCCGGCTTATGTCGCCGCCTATGCCTGGCTGGACCTGAGTCAGGCCGGCGGGCCGCTCGATGTCGCGACTGCGGGCCTGTTTCCGACCGTTCGCGGTGCCTGGGGCGCCGGATTGATGTTCGCCCTGGTCCTTTATCCGTATGTCTATCTGCTCGCCCGCGACGCGTTTGCGGCGCAGTCGGCGGATGCGGTTGATGCCGCCCGGTCGCTCGGTGCGAGCCCGATGCGCGCTTTCACCCGCGTCAGCCTGCCGATGGCGCGCCCGGCCATCGCGGCGGGACTGGCGCTGGTCCTGATGGAGAGCCTGGCCGATTACGGCACGGTCAGCCATCTCGGTGCACCAACGCTATCGATCGGACTGATCCGGGCCTGGTCCGGCGCCGGATCTCTGCTTGATGCCGCCCGCCTCTCCCTGGTGCTCGTCGTCATCGCGCTGTTCATCTTCTCGCTCGAGCGCGCCCAGCGCCAGCGGGCCCGGACCAGCGCAACCTCCGGGCGTCACCGCCCGGCCCCACCACTCAGCCTGACCGGCTGGAGCGGCCTGGGGGCTCTGGCGCTGTGCCTGCTGCCGCTTCTGCTCGGCCTGATCATCCCGCTGGCGCGACTGGGCTGGCGGGCGCTACACGCCGCCTATACGCCAGACGTTCTGGACGCCGCGCTGAACTCGCTTTTCCTCGCCGGCACCAGCGCGGTTATCGCGGCCGGTCTTGGCCTGCTCACCGCCTATGCCCTGCGCACGCGTGGCCGTATCGCCACCGGCGCGGCGCGCCTGGCCGGACTGGGTTATGCCGTGCCCGGGGCCGTCGCGGCGGTCGGCGTGCTGGCCATCCTCTCCGGCATCCAGGGCTGGCTTGACCCCGTCTGGCGCAATCTGACCGGCGAGGTCTTCCCGATCCTGCTGACCGGCGGCGCCGGAGCGCTGATCTTTGCCTATCTCTCCCGCTTTGCCGCCGCGGCCATAGGTCCGGCCGAAAGCGCGCTGGGCCGGGTCACCCCGACGCTGGATGGCGCCGCCCGTACGCTCGGTGCCAGCGGCTGGAACCTTCTGCGGCGCGTGCACTGGCCCCTGATCGCCTCTGGTGTGGCGGCAGCCGGGCTGCTGGTGTTTGTCGAAGTGCTCAAGGAATTGCCGGCGACGATGATCCTGCGCCCGTTCAATTTCGATACCCTCGCCGTCACCGCCCACAACTTCGCCTCGGACGAACGTCTCGGCGAGGCGGCCCTGCCCTCCCTCGCCATCACGCTGATCGCCCTGCTTCCCATGGCGCTCGTGGCCCGCTACCTCTCCAAGGGCGCGATGTCCGGGGAGCGTGATGACTGATCTGACGGTACGCGGTGCCTGCCGCACCTTTGCCGGCGACCATGCCGCACTGAAAGGCGCCGATCTTGATCTGGCGCCCGGCAGCGTGACCGCCCTGCTGGGCCCGTCGGGAAGCGGCAAGTCCACCCTGCTGCGCGCCATTGCTGGGCTGGAACGGCTCGATGCCGGCGAAATCCGCTTTGGCGACACGCTGTGGAGTGGAGCCGGAGCGCATCTTGCCCCGGAACAGCGCAAGGTCGGTCTGGTGTTCCAGGACTATGCGCTCTTCCCGCATATGAATGCGCTCGACAATGTTGCCTTCGGGCTCACAGGCGCCGACCGAAAGGCGCGCGCGCTGGCCCAGCTGAATGCGGCCGAGCTGGGCGAAAAGGCCCGCAAATTCCCGCACGAACTGTCCGGCGGCGAGCAGCAGCGCGTTGCCCTCGCCCGGGCCCTGGCGCCCGAACCGGCCCTGGTTCTGCTCGACGAACCCTTCTCCGGCCTCGACCGGCGCCTGCGCGGGGCTGTGCGCGCCCGCACGGTTGCCGCCCTCAAGGCCGCCGGCGCAGCCGCGCTGATCGTTACCCATGACGCCGAGGAAGCCCTCGATGCTGCCGATACGCTGGCCCTCATGCTCGACGGGGTCATCGTCCAGACCGGTACGCCGGAGGATGTCTGGTTCAAACCAGTCAGCGCCGCCGCGGCGCGTCTGGTCGGCGATGCAAACATTCTTGAGGGCCGGGTCGAGACGGGCGAGGTAACGACCCCGTTCGGCCCCCTGGCCTGCGATGGCTTCGGCCAAGACACGCCGGTCGACGTCATCATCCGCCCGGCAGGCTTATGCGCAATCGACGGCGATGAATTTGAGGTGGTTGAGAGCCGCTATGCCGGATCAGAGCGACAGCTGAGCCTGAAAGCCAATGACGGCTCGTTATGGCGCGCCAATGCGCCAGCCGCCAGCGCCCTGAGGGCGGGTGACCGGACCGGGCTAGAGCTGGACACGGCCTTTGCCCATATTTCACCCAAGGGCTAGCCTGCACGAAACGAGCTGTGTCGCTGCCCCGGGGGTCTGACCAACACCATGATTGCGTCCGTCATACATAATCTGCGCAACCTCACGAACTTCTCCGGACAAGATACCAAAAACCAGTTCTGGCCCTACGCCGGTGTATTACTGGGACTGAGCTTCCTGGGCCTTATGCTGGCCTGGATTCCGGAGTTCCTCGCGTCTTTCGTACGCGCCGAAGCGTTCGCGATAGCCAACCCCGAAATGGCGACGATCATCGAAGAGCCGGGCAGCAAGACCATTATCATTCACGAGTTCCATCCCGACCTCATGCCCAATTTCGGCTGGCTGTTCGGATCACTGGGCCTGATCTGCGCCATCCTGGTTATGATGGTCGCGGCCAGTGTCGCGCGTCGGCTACGGGACCGGGGCAAAACCTGGCTCTGGGCTGTGCCGCCGCTGATCTTCCTGATCATCGGCGCGGTCGGGATGCAGACCCTGTTTGCCGCATTCGCGCGCGACGAGGCCGGGTCGGAGATGTTTGGCGCGTTCATGCTTCTATTCGCCAACAATGCGGCTTATCTCGGCAGCCTTGGATGCCTAGTCTATCTCCTCGCCGGGGACAGCAAAACAGAGACACCATCCGCCTGACCCAGAACAGAAAAAGCCCCGCTCGATCGAGCGGGGCTTTTGCAATTCCTGGCGGAATGAAGCGCGCCTAGGCGTTTTCCATCACCTTGCCGGAGCGCGCATCCTCGATACGGTTGCGTGCGACCTCGTCGGCGATCAGGTTGGACGGACGGCCTTCCTTGTCGGACATGTCGAGGATTTCGCCGAGGGTGTTTTCCAGACCCACCAGCTTGTTCTCGACCCAGCCGCTATCATAATCGCTGGCCGGCTTGCCCATGATGCCGATACCGATCTCGCTCATCACATTGATGATACCGCCGGCATTGAGGACGTAGTCCGGGGCATAGATCTTGCCGCGCTTTTGCAGCTCGGCACCCATGGCCCGGGTCTTGAGCTGGTTATTGGCCGCGCCGGCAATGATCTTGGCCTGGATCTGGTCGATCGTGTCCTCATTGATCACGGCGCCCAGGGCACACGGTGCGAAGACATCGACATCAAGCGCATAAATGTCGTCGAGACCGACAATCTTGGCGCCATGCTTGGCTTCCAGCTCTTTCAGACCCGGCTCGTTGATATCGGTGATGAACAGCTCAGCTCCGGCTTCAGCGAGATGGCCGCAAAGATAGGCACCGACATGACCGGCCGCGCCCTGCACCGCGACGCGAACGCCGGACAGGTCGGATTTGCCGAGGCCGCGCTCAACGCAGACCTTCATGCCGCGGAACACGCCTTCAGCGGTCACCGGGGACGGATCGCCGGTTGCCGCCTGGCCTTCCGGCAGGCCGACCACATTCTTGGTCGAGGAGCGCACGGCCATCATGTCGGCCGGGCTGACACCGACATCTTCCGCCGTGATGTACTGGCCACCGAGGCTTTCAACGGCGCGACCAAAGGCTTCAAACAGCGCCTTACGGTCGAAATCGCCTTCCGGCTTCATGATCACGGACTTGCCGCCGCCGATCGGCAGGCCGGCCATGATATTCTTGTAGCTCATGCCCTGGGACAGGCGCAGAACATCCTCCAGCGCTTCGGCCGAGCTGGGATAGGACCACATGCGGCAGCCGCCGGCGCCGGGGCCGGTTGCGGTGGAGTGCACGCCGATGATGGCCTTGAGGCCGGTCTTCTCATCGGTCGCAAACAGGATTTTTTCGTG
>NZ_JASBRQ010000035.1 GCF_030149425.1 Maricaulis sp.
GTTCTTCCACCTTGAACCGGGCCAGCCGGATCAAAGGTTCGTGCGAGCGTGTCATGACGCTACTCCTTCACCACCACCAAGTATCCCGGCCAGACTTGCGAATGTCGACGGAATGTCCGCCGCATCGTCTTTTGACTGGCCCAGGAACGCCTCCAACGGATCGTTGAGGGCGATTGCCCGGTCTACCGCCGGGTTTGATCCCTGAGTGTAAGCCCCCAGTCGGATCAATTCTTCCATATCGGCATAAGCCGACAAAACCTTCCTCGCCTCTGCCACCAGCGGCCGCTCATCCGGTTCGAAAACCTCTGGCGCCGTCCGGCTGACGGACTTCAAAACATCAATCGCCGGGTAGCGTCCGCGTTCTGCAATTGCCCGGCTCATCACCACGTGCCCGTCGAGAATCCCGCGAACGGCATCGGCGATCGGCTCGTTATGATCATCACCATCCACCAAAACAGTGAAAAGTCCGGTAATGGAGCCCTGTTTTCCGCCGTCCATGCGCTCAGGGCCCGGACCGGCGCGCTCAAGTAGCCGTGGTAATTCAGCAAATACCGATGGCGTATAACCGCGCGTGGTCGGCGGTTCGCCAGCCGCCAGCCCGATTTCGCGCTGTGCGAGGGCGAAACGGGTGACGGAATCCATCAGGCATAAAACATCCAGGCCCTGATCGCGGAAAAACTCGGACGCCGACAGGGTCAGATGGGCGGCCTGGCGCCGTGCCAGAGCCGGTGCATCGGAGGTCTCGGTGATGACCACCGAACGGGCCCGGCCTTCCGGCCCCAGCACATCCTCCACAAACTCGCGCGCTTCGCGGCCCCGCTCGCCGATCAGGCCGATGACGATGACATCGGCTTCACAGGCGCGGGCCAGCATCGACATCAGTACGGACTTGCCAACGCCGGAGCCTGCAAAAATACCCAGACGCTGCCCGCGCCGCATGGGTACAAACGCATTGAGAACCCGCACGCCCATATCCAGCCGGGTCCCGAGGCGGGCGCGGCCATGGGCACTCGGCGGATCCCCCTTGAGCGGATAGGGATGCGCCCCATCCATCAGGGGCGGACCATTATCGAGTGGACGGCCAAAGCCATCGAGGACGCGGCCGAGCCAGCTATTGGACGGACGCACCCGGGCCGGTTCCGGCTGCAGGCGAACCTTGGCCCCGGGCCGAACACCTTCAAGCGGGCCAAACGGCATCATCAGCGCGGTTTCCCCACGAAAGCCGACAATCTCGCATTCCGCCGGACCGCGCAGGGTCTCGATCACTGCATGCGCCCCCAGGCACAGACCGGCCTTGGGCCCTTCCGCTTCGATGAGCAGACCGTTGAGCGCTGTCACGCGGCCTTCCAGCACGCGGGCATCAGCTCGTTCAATGCGGTCGATGAGGCTTTGCATCATTGCCGTAAGGCACTCCTGGCGGGGTCTTGGCGCGGCGCCCAGACCCGATTCTCAAACACTTTAGCGCAACGCGGTTGCTCACGCGTAAACACCCGGCAATTTCTGCAGGGTGAAGTTTTTAAGGCGCCAGCGGTTCACAAGCGGGATATCGGCGCTATGTTCGCCGGCGAACTGGAGGGGCGTTCAATCGCGCATGAAAGTTCATGCCCGCCGATTGAACCTGGCCGGGTTTGATCCGCCACATCCTCCCAAATGTATCACTTCGCGGTGCGCCCGACGACGCTGCACCGCTACAAACGCTGACGGGAGACAGCCTATGCCGCCCGCCAAGTCCCGCACTCTCATCGCTGGTTCAAGGCCGAAAAAGAAAGCTGTCAGCCGGCAGCACAAGAGCAATCTTTACGGTCAGATCCGGGAAACCAAATTCCGCCGCTACATCCAGCATGACCTGGCTCAATACCAAGCCTATCTCGATGATGGCGGTGCCGCGATCTACTCTGCCGACGAGCTCAACGCGCTCGCCGATGCCGGTATTTCCGATCGCCTGCCGCCGCGCGCCACCGGGTATTATCTCGACCTGGCCAAGCGCTCGGAGGCCGTACGCAACCTGATCAAGGCGCGCCCGGAGGAGACCGATGACCTGTCCGGTGAGAGCGATCCGTCCAACCAGCTTTCCTACAGCCCGATCCCGGGCTTGCTGCACAAGTATGAGCTGGTCCTGCTGTACGTGGTCCGCACCTGTTCGGCCTGGTGCCGCTATTGCTACCGCTCTGATTTCCTCACCGGAAAGACGGAGAAGGACACCGCCTCGATCCATGAGATCGTCGACTACATCACCGGTCACAACAAAAAGGTCGACGCCGGCCTGACCTCGCGTCCGAAAATCCGCGAGGCCCTGTTGTCGGGCGGTGATCCGATGGTGTTGTCGAACCGCAATCTGTTCGACTACCTCAATGGCCTGGCGGAAGCCGGTCTCGACGTCATCCGCATCGGCACCAAGGAGCTCGCCTTCTTCCCCGAGCGCTTTGACGAGAATTTCTTCGCCATGCTGGACCTGTTCCATGAACTACACCCGCAGGTCCTGGTCTCATTCATGGTTCACTTCACCCACCCGGACGAGGTTCTGCTGCTCGACGAGGACGGTGGTTATTTCCACGACGAGCACGGGCGTCCTTTGCGCAATCCGAAGGTTGCCAAGGCTGTCAGCCAGCTTCGCGCCCGCTCCTTTGTGAATCTGGAAAACCAGACCCCGATCATCGATAGCGTCAATGATGATGTTGATGATCTGCGCCTGCTCCAGCGCGAGATGAAGCGCATGGGCATCAACAATCATTATTTCTTCCAGTGCCGCGAGATCGAGGGCCACCGCGCCTTTGCCGTACCGGTGGAAGAAGCCTTTGCCCTGCACCGTGAAAGCCAGCATGCCCTGTCAGGCATTGAGCGTTCACGTTTTGCGCTGTCTACCGAGGCCGGCAAAATGGAAGTGGTCGGCATGACCGATCCGCAGCCGCAATTGCGCGGCCTGATGGGCCCGCTTGGTGAGGCGCTGGCCGACGGTCTGATCATTTTCCGCCTGCACCGCACGCCCTATCAGGATCGCCAAGGCGATCTCGTTATCGCCCGCCGCAATCCGCAGGCTTTGTGGATCAGCGGCTATGAAGACCGCATCCTGTTTGACGGTCGTAAACAGGTCGCGGACGAGCAAATCGCGCCGCTCCTGGCCCTCGTCCAACCCGAATTGGTCGCGGCCGAGTAACCATCGAGCTGTGGAAAACCTGTTATCAACGGCTCGCAGCAGTCCCGCTGCGGGCCGTTTTCGTTGGAATCCGGCCCTGAAACTGCGCTTATTCAGCATACTTTATGCGCTTTATAATCTATAAGCGCGCCCCGATTTATACCGTATGATCAATGACCTCCGCACTAAACCCCGAATGGTTAACGCGGATTTCGAATCGGATCGTGTCAAGAAGGTTTCCGGGCACTGCGATTCCGGTACTCGGTCAAGGCGCAGTTAACTTTCGTTAAGGGTTTCCGCATAGCGTCCAAATAAGGTTAATTCAGAACTGAGGCCGGGCGCAGCGAGTCGCCTGGTATTTAAAACCGGAGGCGAACCAATGCGGGTTCTTCTTATTGAAGATGATCGGGCCACGGCCCAGTCCATCGAGCTGATGCTGAAATCAGAAGGTTTCAACATCTACACCACGGATCTGGGCGAAGAAGGCGTCGATCTGGGCAAGCTGTATGATTACGACATCATCCTGCTTGACCTGAACCTGCCCGACATGCCGGGCTTTGACGTGCTCAAGACGCTGCGCGTTTCCAAGGTCGACACGCCGATCCTGATCCTCACGGGTAATGCGGACATCGACAACAAGGTGCGCGGACTGGGCTGCGGCGCCGACGACTACATGACCAAGCCCTTCCACAAGGATGAGATGATCGCGCGCATCCACGCCATCGTCCGCCGTTCCAAGGGCCATTCCCAGTCTGTCATCCGCACCGGCGCCATCGCCGTCAATCTCGACGCCAAGACGGTCGAGGTCGAAGGCCAGCGCGTGCACCTGACGGGCAAGGAATACCAGATGCTCGAGCTGCTCTCCCTGCGCAAGGGTACGACGCTCACCAAGGAAATGTTCCTCAACCACCTCTATGGCGGCATGGACGAGCCGGAACTGAAGATCATCGACGTCTTCATCTGTAAGCTCCGCAAGAAGCTCGCAGCGGCCACCGATGGCGAACACCATATCGAAACCGTCTGGGGCCGCGGCTATGTGCTGCGCGATCCGGTTGAAGAAAAAGCCGCCTCCTAAAAACCGGCCTCATCTTCTGAAGAAAAGCCCGGGCTTCATGGCCCGGGCTTTTTCTTGCCTGACACACCGCGCTGGACGCCCCCATAGGAAAAGCCCGCTGGTGGTCCAGCGGGCTCTTTTCTTACTGATTGCAGGAGCAGCGTCAGGCTGCAGCGCTACGCTTGCCCGCAGCGGCGTCTGTACGGCCATAGAGGCCACGGCGACCCTCGACGGGCTCAAAGTCCTTGGACAGGCCGACAACCGTCTCAGCAGCGCCCATGATCAGATAACCGTCATTCGGTGTCTGCTTGGCGAGGCGTGCCAGGACCTGTTTCTTGGTTTCCGCGTCGAAATAGATCAGCACATTGCGGCAGAAGACGACGTCAAACGTGCCCATGGCGTTGAAGCTTTCCAGCAGGTTCTGCTTCTGGAAGGTCACCATCTGGCGAATATTCGGCTTGATGCGCCACTGATCGCCGGTCTGCTCGAAATGCCGGACCAGACGCTGAATAGCGAGACCACGCTGAACCTCGAACTGGGAATAGATGCCGGCCTTGGCCTTTTCCAGAACGCGCGGCGCCATATCGGTAGCCACGATATCGATCTTGAGATTGCCCAGGCGGGCACGCTCTTCGTCGAGCAGCATGGCCAGCGAATACGGCTCCTGACCAGAGGAACAGGCCGCGCACCAGATGCGGATCGATCCATTAAGGCCGCGGGCCCGCGCCAGATTGGGCAGAATATCCTGCTTGAACAGGTCAAACGGGGTGTTGTCCCGGAAGAAAAAGGTTTCATGCGTGGCCAGCGCTTCGGTGATACCCCAGAGCAGACGCTCGGAGCGGTCACGGCGGGCCGCAGCAATCAAAGCTTCGATAGAGGGATAACCTTCAGCACGCGCCAGCGGAGCCAGTCGGCTTTCCAGCAGATAGCCCTTGTCGGCCGACAGGACGAGGCCGGAACGCTTGAATGCTTCTGCGGCGACGAAGGTAATGTCGTCTTGTTTGATCATTTTACATCCCACCTTTCATCCGCTGGGCGACGGCTGTGCCGATCTCCGCCAGCGGCAGTATTTCGTCAGCCAGGCCAGCCTCGGCGACAGCGCCCGGCATACCCCAGACAACGCTGGTTTTTTCATCCTGGACGATCACGGTGCCGCCCATATTGCGGAGCGTACGTGCTCCATCCCGTCCGTCATGCCCCATGCCCGTCAGCACAACGCCAAGCGCTGCACCATTGGTGGCTTCGGCTACCGACTGAAACAGCGGGTCGACGGCCGGACGGCAGAAATTGATCGGCGGCGACTGGTCGAGGACGGCGTAAAAGCCCCCCGCATCCTTGCGCACCGTCAGGTGAAAATCGCCCGGGGCGATATAGAGGGTACCGGGAGCGAGACGCTCCTTGTCGGCCGCTTCCTTACACTGAATTTTGCCCGCCTTGGTCAGGTGTTCAGCCAGGATCTTGGTGAACAGGGCCGGCATGTGCTGTGCCAGCACCATCGGTGCACGGGCGTCGCCCGGAATTTTCTCAATCACATCACGCAGGGCCTGAGGACCACCGGTAGAGGAGCCGATGGCAATGATCTCGGGCTTGCCGCGCATGCGGGTTACCGGGCCACGGCCGGCCGGCGCTTGGGTCAGCGGGCGACGTGCGGCCGGCGCTGCCGGAGCAGACGGCGCGGAGCTCGGGCGCAATGTACGGGCCACTGGCGCTGCGGGACGAATATCCCGCGAAGACGGAACCGGCGGGATCGGCCGCGGCGCGAGCGCCTTGAGCTTGCCCAGAAGTGACTGACGGAATTCTTCAGCCCCGGCGAGACGACCGGCTTGCGGTTTCGGCGTGTAATCGGCTGCGCCCATGGACAGCGCACGGATAGTGACCTCACCGCCCCTGCGGGTCAGCGTGGACGCCATCACGATCTTACAGCTCGGCACCGCCTTGAGGAGCAATGGCAGGGCCGCAAGCCCGTCCATTTTCGGCATTTCGACGTCGAGGACGATCAGATCGGGCTTGAGTTCCTTGGCCTTGGCCAAGCCCTGCTCTCCGTCCACGGCAGAGCCGACGAGGGAAAGATCACTGTCTTCCTCGATCCAGCGCGTCATCAGACCGCGCGCAACCGCGCTGTCGTCGACGACGAGCACCCTGGCGATAGATTGGCTGGCCGCAGAAGAAGAGGCGAGTCCTGACATGGTCGCCCCCCTTAAGAAGCTCGCAACAGACCTGTCTGTTGGAATTTCGATTCAATGATGTCGCCATCGAACGGCTTCATCACGTACTCGTCAGCACCGGCGCGGAGCGCTTCGGTAATGTGAGACATGTCGTTCTCAGTCGTGCAGAACACAACGACCGGCTGATCACCGGTTTCCTCGCGGCGCAACGCCTTGACGAAATCGAGGCCATTCATGACCGGCATGTTCCAGTCCAGCAGCACCGCATCCGGCATCTGCTTGCGGCAGGCTTCCAGCGCTTCGGCGCCATCGGCGGCTTCGACGCATTCGAAGCCGATTTCTTCGATTATTTTCCGCGCAACTTTTCGAATGACGCGGGAATCATCAACGACCAAACAGGTTTTCATCCACTCTACTCCCCTAGGCCGCTTCGTGTCCTGCCGCGCTTCCGATCACGGCGGAGACGTCGAGAACAGCCAGTAGTTCTTTCTCCAGTCGGTGCACGCCGGTCACCATGGAACGCCAGCTGGCGTCGACATGCGCAGGAACCGGTTCCAGCTCTGCGCGAGGGCGGCGAAGCACTTCACCGACACTGTCCACGATTAATCCAAAGATTTCGCTACCACGCTCGACACCAAGTGCCATTCCCGTCTCATCAGCGGAACGCGGCGGCAGACCCAGGCGGGTCCGGGCATCAATCGCGGTGACAATACGGCCGCGCAGATTGAGCAGACCGGCCACTTCAGACGGAGAACGCGGGACCGAGGTCACCGATTGCGGCGTGAAGACTTCACGGATCGCATTGACCGGGGCGCCGAACAGCTGATCGCCGATACGAACAGAGACGTATTCGTTGATTTCTTCGGTACCGAGCTCGGAACTATCGTTGCTCATGCCGCTTTCTCCTCTTGAGAAACTTCGTCCAGGGTTGCGATCAGGGCGCTGCGGTCAGATCGCGGCAGCACCGCGGTGAGACCTTCGGCCTGGGTGTCTTCCGGCCAGTCGGTCACGGCGATGGTCGGCAGATCCGGCCAATAGCCCTGAGCCCGGATCCGGTCGAGCGCAGCCGGGTCACCGACCAGCGCATCGAATTGGTCGTCCGCCTCGGCGATACGCTGCACTTCGTGCATGCCGCCGGCCGGAGTGACGTCATAACCGGCAGCCGCCAGGAGCGGTGCGATCATGCGGCGGGTAAAGGCATCGGCATCGACCAGGAGCAGGCGACGACGGCGCTGCGAGCTACGACGCTGCACATCACCGGCACGCGACTGATCGAGATACCAGGCGATATCGACGACATCGGTCGCCTTGCCCTTGATGATGGCGGATCCGATAACGCCCTGGCGATCAGAACCCATCTGCAGGTCGACGCGCTCTTCGACCACATCGACAATCTCGTCGACGGCCAGGCCAATCGAGGTGTGGTTCTCGGAGAAGACCAGGACCGGCTGGCGCTGCCCTTCGGCGCACTGCATCTGGGCCCCCATCGGCACGATCGGCATGAGGCGGCCACGATACTGGACCACATCACGGTCGTTGGTGCGTTCGATGGTCGCCGGATCGAATTCTTCCAGGCGGGTAACCAGGGAGAGCGGAACCGCTTTCGGCTCCTCGCCGCCAGCGCGTACCAGCAGCAGTCTTTGAGTCTCTTGCACTTCGCTGACCTTGGTCGCTTCGGCCTCGGCCGTGGCTTCATCATCCATGGTGGAGATGATCTCACCGGCCAAACCGTTCGGATCGAGGATCATGATGACCGAGCCGTCGCCCAGAATGGTGGCGCCGGAATAGGCCTGCACGCCGCGCAGGCTTTCCGAGAGCGGCTTGACCACGATCTCTTCGGTGTCGAGGACATTGTCGACCACGAGGCCGACATTGCGTCCGCCGGCATCGAGAACGACGACGAAGGCGGCGGTTTCTTCCGTGTCGAGGCGGTCACCGACGCCGAGCACTTCGTGCAGATCGACGATCGGCATCAGGCGATCACGCAGACGCATGACGCGGGCCTCGTTGAGGGTTTCGACAGAATGCTCGGACCCGGCACCGACGCGGACCAGCTCGCGAACCGCCAGTTGCGGGATCGCGAAACGCTGATCCTGGCAACCGATGATCAGGGCCGAGACAATGGCCAGGGTGAGCGGGATCTTGATCGAGAAATGCGTCCCGCGACCGGCATGGGAGGAGACGTCCACGACGCCGCCAATCTGCTCGATATTGGTACGCACTACGTCCATGCCGACACCGCGGCCGGACAGGTTGGTGACTTTCGCTGCCGTGGAGAAGCCCGCTGCAAAGATGAAGCGGTGGATTTGCTGCTCGGTCAGGCGCGACACTTCTTCGGTCGTCGTCAGACCCTTTTCGATCGCCTTCTCGGCAATCCGCTTGGTGTCGAGGCCTTTGCCGTCATCGGCAATGGAAATGATGATATGGCCGCCCTCATGATAGGCGGAGAGCTTGATCGTGCCCTTCTCCGGCTTTCCTGCCTGAACACGGTCAGCCGGCATTTCCAGGCCATGGTCGGCGGAGTTGCGGACCATGTGGGTGAGCGGATCCTTGATCAGCTCGAGTACCTGGCGATCCAGCTCGGTCTCATTGCCGTCCATCACCAGCTCGATCTTCTTGCCGAGCTCGGTGGACACATCACGGACAATCCGGGGCAGTTTGCGCCAAGCGTCGCCGATCGGCTGCATACGCGTCTTCATGACGCCGTCCTGCAGCTCGCCGGTGACAGCGGACAGACGCTGCAGCGGACCTTTGATTTCGTCGTCTTCGATACCGCGAACGGTCTGCATTAGCTGGTTACGGGTCAGCACCAGCTCGGAGACCGTGGTCATCAGCGCTTCCAGCACGTCGACGCCAACGCGGACCGTCTGCTGCACGCGCGGACCACCTTCGCCTCCGGCAGCGGCATCATTGCCGGACAGTTCGGCCACAGCAGTCTGCAGCGCCTCTTCAGCGCTCATGTCTTCGGTGATGATATTCGGCGGGGCCATGCCCGGATCCGGCTCTGCCGAGGCGAAGGCGGCTTCCAGCTCAGCAGTGGAGACTTCACCCGGGCGGATCTCGCGGCCCAGCTCCGGATCGAAATCGCCGACGCCCAGCGGCGCTGCGGTCTCGGCCACCGGCTCTTCGGCCGGAGCGTCCGGCTCAACACCTTCAACTTCGGTATTCTGGAATGCTGCTTCCAGGTCAGCGAGGGACACTTCACCCGGGCGCAGTTCACGGCCCAGATCAACGTCAAAGCCCTCGGGAACTTCCGGCTCGGCCGGGGCTTCCGGTTCAGCAACAGCAGCCGGCTCCTGCGCAACGCCCATGGCGGCATCTTCCAGGCGCTTGATCAGCGGCTTGTCGTCACCGGCCGGCTCAACACCGGTATTTTCCAGCGCGTCCAGCAGAACCTTGATCTGGTCAATCGACTCAAGAACCAGGGTCACCATCGGCGGCGTCACCTTGAGCTCGCCATCGCGGAACTTGCCCAGCAGGGTCTCGCCGGCATGTGCGACCGCTTCCAGGCGCGGCAGGCCGAGGAAGCCGCACGTGCCTTTCACGGTGTGCAGAAGGCGGAAGATGTTGTCGAGGATGGCCCGGTCATCCGGGTTGTTCTCAAACCGCACCAGTTCGGAGTCGATGACGTCCAGGCTTTCTGCAGTCTCGGTCAGAAACTCGCTGATAAGATCATCCATGGCAGGTCCCGTCATTGTGGCGTGTGCACCCATTGGTGCGAAATCGGCCACGAACCTGACATGTGCTTGGTTAACGGACTGTTGGCTCAACGAAACCAAACAGCCCTCATTCAGTTATAGGATATGAGCTGGCCCGGATTAGCCAATCATACCTTCCGGCGCATCAACCAGGGCGGCGAATTCAACCCGCTCCTCATCGACCCGTCCGGACACGCGACCACCTGCAGTGCGCGCGATCAGACCGGTATAAAACGGCTGGATAGACCGGCCATCGAGGCCATTTTCCGGAATACCGCCATCCAGCGCCACACCGGCCGCTTCTTCCAGGCGCGCGCGCGGACCTTCAGAGACCACACGGATGCGGGCATTGCCGCCATTATCGGTGGCCTCAATGGTCACCGTACCGCCGCGCGGGGCCGCATCGACGCCCATGATGGCGAGATTCAGCAACAGGCGGGCCGAGGTCTTTTCCAGTCCTGCCGCCTCGACCTTCCAGACGATTTGCGGCTTGACCGCCGAGAACATCGCCTCGGTCAGACGCTGCAGCTCGCGCGTATCAAGCATGGCCGGCGCTGAACCGCCGGCCCCGAAGGCCAGGCGTGCAAATTCCAGCTTGGCCTGGGCCTGGCGTGCACTTTCGCGCACCAGCTCCATCGCATCATCGTGCATGTCAGAGGAGTCTTGATCATCAAGCACGCTGAGCGCTGCACCGAGCGCAGACACCGGGCTGACAAGATCGTGGCACAGGCGCGCGCAAAGCAGGGCGGCGAGTTGGTCGGAGGCCAGTTCGGCAGGAAGTTCAGCTGTCATGGCGCTACCGATACACGATTCTTCCCCGCAAGAGCGCGTTTTGACATCTGTGCAGCAATTTCCAGCGTGGAAAGGACTTGGCAACCGGATCAGCACAGGACATGATTCGGGACGGGTCGGGGGGCCGTCTTGCACGGTAACGCACTGGCAATGCGAAACGGTGCGGTACTTGCTAGAGCCAGCGTGTCTGCTTAATGCAAGCGATTGCCGAAACAGACGTGTCCGAATGTGACCGACCGGAGTATCGACAAAGCGATGTCAGGATTTGATGTAACCCGAGCCGACAAGCACCGCGCCCGCGGCGTTGTCGCCTTCGCCAGTCTGAGCCTGTCCACGGCGCTGCTCTTTGCGCTGCTGTCGACGCAAAACAGTTCCAGCGAAGCTGCCAGCCTGGACACGTCAGAACCGATTATCGCCACCGCCGCCCTCGCTGCCAGTGAAGCCGCAACGGCCAGCGGCACCGAACTGGAAAGCGCCCTGACCGCAGAGGCTGCACCGTCCGAGCCCGTCCTGGAACGCTCAACAGCACCCGCCGCCAGCGCGCTTTATAATCAACACTTCGTCTATGCCGCCGTCGCCGACGCCGCCGCCCTCGACGCCGCCGCTTTCCGCGATTGCTCCAGCTGTGCCACCATCATCCAGGTTGAGCGCCGTGTGCCCCGCGGCGGCACGCTGGCCGGCGTGCTCGAAGATGCCGGTATCGGCAATGTCGAAGCCGCGCGCGCCATTGCTGCGCTTGGTAATGTCTTCAACCTGCGCCAGCTTCGCGCCGGTCAGAGCATCAATCTTTATCTGGAGACACGCCCGGAAGAGAGCCGCGACGTGGCCCTCAACGGCCTCTCCTTCCGCCCCGATGTCGATCGCGCCATCACCGTCGCACGGACCTTCGGTGATGAATTCCGCGCCCGCGAGACCATTGCCGAGTTCGAGGTCGAGATGGCCCGCGCCAGCGGTACGATCTCGCAATCCCTCTATGTCGACGCGCTCGATGCGGGCGCCACAGACCGTGTCGTGGTCGAACTGGCAGGCGTGCTGGCCTATGCCATCGATTTCCAGCGCTCGATCCGCGCCGGCGATGAGTTCGATATCCTGTTCGAACGCCATATCGATGATGAAGGCAATACGGCCCGCACCGGCGATATTCTCTATGCCCGCTATGCCGGCCGCGGCGAGCCCAAGGAATTCTTCCGCTATGAAACGGAAGACGGCATTATCGGCTATTATTCCGGCGATGGCGCCAGCGCCCAGCGCCTTCTGATGCTGACCCCGATCAATGGCGCGCGCCTGTCTTCGCATTTCGGCCGGCGCCGCCACCCGATCCTGGGCTATACCCGCAATCATAACGGCACCGATTTCGCCGCTCCGACCGGCACACCGATCTTCGCCGCCGGTAATGGCGTCGTCCTGCGTGCCAACCGTTTCGGCAGTTTCGGCAATTATATCCGCCTGCGTCATGCCAATGGCTATGAGACGGCCTATGCCCACCTGAACGGCTTTGCCCGCGGCATCCGCTCCGGCACGCGTGTGACCCAGGGCCAGGTGATCGGTTATGTCGGCACCACTGGCCGCTCCACCGGCCCGCACCTGCATTATGAAGTCCACCATAATGGCCGCCCGGTGAACCCGATGACGCTGGACCTGCCGACCGGCCGCCAGCTCAATGCCGACGAGATCCCGCTGTTTGAAGCGGAACGCGACCGTATCCTGGCGATCCGCGACGGCGCCGTCGACGCCCGCTCGGGCGAGGCCCCGATCATGGCCGACGCGTCCAACGGCGGCGCGCAGTAGTCACTGACACAAGTCCGGCACCGCCGTTCCGTACCTGGCCCAAGCACCAACCCTACGCATACCGCCGGGCTCCTCCGCGGCGGGGGAGCTGCGCTTCAGACCTCAGGGCTCAAGGTCTGAGGGGGGAAGGGCAAGGTATAGCGCTTGCCCTCACGTCCCCCCTCCGCCCCTTCGGGACACCTCCCCCGCCCGCGGGGGAGGCCGGCATTCCTTATCCTTCACCGACGCACAAAGCGCACCATTGATCTTTCCCGCGCTGATCCCTAAATAGACGCCCGGCCCCGGACTGCCTGCCGCTCGCGCGCCTTTTGGCGATGGTGAAAGCCCGGAGATACATCCTTCTCTCATCGCGACAGCGACATGCGGAGATGATGGCAAGGCGAGCCCCGTCACGAAGACCTGCATGCCCTGTAACGCATGAGGAAGACGATGTCTGAAACCCTTACCCTGCCCGATCGTGCCACGGCGAAAGCCCTGGCCAAGCGCTTGCGCCAATCCCTCGTCGCCGAGGGCAATTTCGTCAGCCATGGCGAAGCCCTCGAACTGACGGCGAAACAGTTTGGCTATCGCGACTGGAATACGCTCAGCGCCAGGCTCGACCATACCGTTCCGCGCCCGCTCAGCGTCGGCGGCCGTGTCACCGGTCATTATCTCGGCCACGCTTTCACCGGCACCCTGCTGGGTCTGCAGGTGATGAAAGGCGAGCGGCGCCAGGTTGTGATCGAATTCGATCAACCGATCGATGTGGTCGCCTCCGAGCACTTCTCCTCCCACCGCCGCCGGGTCTCCGGCGTGCTGGAACGCAATGGCGCCAGCTGGGACAAGACCAGTGACGGTCAACCCGTGCTCGAGCTGGATCTGTAACAAGAAAGGGGCCGGTCTTAACTGGCCCCTTTTTTATCTGGCAAGGCTCAAGAGCCTCAATTCACCACCGCGCTCTCCGGCACTTTCTCACCGACGGCGAGGCCGTTGATGACCAGCACGCCGGCTTCAGCGGTGACGCGGATTTCATCGCCATCCTTGATCGAACCTTCCAGCAGCAGACGGGCCAGCGGATCCTGGACCTCTTTCTGGATCACGCGCTTCAAGGGCCGCGCACCATAGGCCGGGTCGAAGCCCTTGGTGGCGAGCCAGTCGCGGGCGGCCTGGTCGAGCTCGATCGTCATGCGGCGGTCTTCCAACAGGCCGGCCAGACGGCCGAGCTGGATGTCGACAATCGCGCCCATATGCTCCGGCTTGAGCTTGGAGAAGAGAATGGTCTCATCGATCCGGTTGAGGAATTCCGGCCGGAAGTGACCGCGCACCACGGCCATCACCCCGTCACGGGCCTCATTGACGTCCTCAACCAGCTGCAAATGCTCGGAACCGAGATTGGAGGTCATGATGATGATCGTATTGCGGAAATCGACTGTGCGCCCCTGCCCGTCAGTGAGACGGCCATCATCGAGCACCTGCAGGAGCACGTTGAAGACATCGGCATGGGCTTTCTCGACCTCGTCGAGCAGCACGACCTGGTAGGGCCGGCGGCGTACCGCTTCGGTCAGCGCCCCGCCCTCTTCATAACCGACATAGCCCGGAGGCGCGCCGATCATGCGGGCGACGGAGTGTTTCTCCATATATTCCGACATATCCAGCCGGCTCACCGCCGTCTCGTCATCGAACAGGAATTCCGCCAGCGCCTTGGTCAGCTCGGTCTTGCCGACCCCGGTGGGCCCGAGGAAGAGGAAAGAGCCGATTGGGCGATTGGGGTCTTTCAGGCCGGCACGCGCCCGGCGCACAGCGTCGGAGACGGCGACCAGCGCTTCGCCTTGCCCGACAACACGGCCGCGCAACGCCTCTTCCATGCGCAGGAGTTTTTCGCGTTCACCCTCGAGCATTTTATCGACCGGAACCCCGGTCCAGCGCGAAACAACATGGGCGATCTGCTCCTCGTCGACGACTTCCTGCACCATTGAGCCAGCATCGCCCTGGCTTTCCGCTTCCACCAGCTTGCGCTCGAGTTCCGGGAGCTGGCCGTATTTCAACTCGGAGGCCCGGGCGAGATCGCCGCGGCGTTCCGCGTCGAGCAATTCCTGACGCACACGGTCGAGGCTTTCCTTGATCGTGGTGGCCGAGGCCAGCTTGTCCTTCTCGGCACGCCAGGCCGCGGTCAGCTCGGCGGAACGGCTTTCCAGCTCGGCAATTTCCTTGCCGAGATTGTCCAGCCGCTCTTTCGAGGCGTCATCGCTTTCCTTCTTCAGCGCTTCCGCCTCGATCTTGAGCTGGATGGCGCGGCGATCGATCTCGTCGAGTTCTTCCGGCTTGCTGTCGACCTGCATGCGCAGACGCGAAGCGGCCTCGTCCATCAGGTCGATGGCCTTGTCCGGTAAGAAACGGTCGGTGATGTAGCGGTTGGACAGGTTGGCCGCCGAGACGATGGCGCTGTCGGCGATGCGCACCCCGTGGTGCACCTCATACTTTTCCTTCAGACCGCGCAGGATGGAGACCGTGTCCTCAATGGTCGGCTCTTCCACCATGACCGGCTGGAAGCGACGGGCCAGGGCCGCGTCTTTTTCGACATGCTTGCGGTACTCATCCAGCGTGGTGGCGCCGACACAGTGCAGCTCACCGCGCGCCAGGGCCGGCTTCAAGAGATTGGAGGCATCCATGGCGCCATCGGTCTTGCCGGCGCCGACCAGGGTATGCATCTCGTCGATGAAGAGGATGATCTCGCCATTGGCGCTCTCGACCTCGCCGAGCACGGCCTTGAGGCGCTCCTCGAACTCGCCGCGATATTTCGCACCGGCGATCAGCGCGCCCATATCAAGTGCAAGCAGGCGCTTGTCCTTAAGGCTTTCAGGCACATCGCCATTGACGATGCGCAAGGCCAGACCTTCGGCGATGGCGGTCTTGCCGACGCCCGGTTCACCGATCAGGACCGGGTTATTCTTGGTCCGGCGCGAGAGCACCTGGATGGCGCGGCGGATCTCCTCATCACGGCCAATAACCGGATCGAGCTTGCCCTCACGCGCCACCTCGGTGAGGTCGCGGGCATATTTCTTCAGCGCCTCATAACTGTCTTCCGCCGACTGGCTGTCAGCCGTGCGTCCGGCGCGCAGATCATTGACGGCGGAGTTCAGCGCCTGGGGCGTCACGCCGGAGGCTTTGAGCGCATCAAAGGCCTTGTTGTCAGGGGTGAGGCTGAGGCCCTGCAATATGCGTTCGGCGGAGACGAATTGATCGCCCGCTTTCTTGGCCGCGTCTTCAGCGGCCTGGAATACACGGGCGGTGGCCGGAGCGAGATAGAGCTTGCCCTCGCCGCCCTCGACCTTGGGCAGGGCAGCCAGCGCCTGGTCCACGGCATCGCTGACCTGGCGGATACGCCCGCCAGCGGCCTGGATCAGATTGCTGGCCAGGCCGGTTTCATCATCCAGGAGCGCCCTGAGAATATGTTCGGGTGCGAATTGCTGATGGCTCGACTTCAGCGCCAGCCCCTGGGCCGCTTGCACAATCGTGCGGGCGCGGTCGGTATAGGTCTCAAAATCCATATCGATCTCCCATTAATGGCGAGACTTGAGCGACTTACCGCCTTGATCAAGCACGGTGCGCCGCCTTCATGAGCCATGTAGGTGTGGCGAAGAGGCCACACAAGGGGCCGGGGAAAGCAAATTCCGCGACAATTTCGCACCCTGCCTTGCAGGCATGAAAAAACCCGCATGGTGACTACCACGCGGGTCTTTCAATTTACCTGCCAGTTTGGGCTCAGGCCGCTTCGTTTTCCGAATCGGATCCTTCCGACGGCGTCGCATCGGCGTTCTCGGACGATGCCTCGGCAGCGCCCTCATCGCTGGACTGACGCGGGCGGCGCGGGCGGCGGGTGCGACGGCGCGGGGCGTTTTCCTCACCCTCACCGGCTTCAGCGCTGGGCGCTTCGCCGTCGGAAGCGGCGTCACCTTCCGGGGTTACAACGCCGAGCGGATCGGCGCCATCCTCGGAGCTCGTATCGGCTTGCGGGGCGTCACCGCCGCGACGGCGATTATTACGGCCACGGCCACGGCCGCGCTCTTCGCGCTGCGGCTGCTGCTCGCCCTCGCCATCCTCGCCCTGCGCCTCGGTATTCTCGGCGCCGTCTTCGGCTTCCGGATCGCGCTTCGGCTGGTTGGCCTGGACGATGCGAAAATAGTGCTCGGCGTGCTGGTACAGATTTTCTGCCCGCACCCGGTCGCCCGACGACGTCGCATCGCGCGCCAGGGTCAGGTATTTTTCGTAGATCTGAGAGGCATTGCCGCGGATTTTCACTTCCGGGCCATTGCTTTCGTAAGACCGGTTTGCGGGATTACCACCCGATTTCCGACCTCGACCGCGCTGACGCTTCATCTCGTCTTCCCTGTGTCCAGCCTGTGTCCAGCTTTCCCGGCTTGCGGACAATTCTCCGCAGCCTCGCTGCCAATGTGCAGATACTCATCTATGCGCCCTGCGCACTGGAGGTGTTGAATTGGCCGGATCAATCAGGTGGCCTATCCGGCCGCGCTCATCCCCAGAGTGGCGCGATCCACCTGATAGCCGGAACCTAGACCGAGACCCCCGGCTTTCCAAGCCCTTTTAGCCGTTTGTGCTTACCACTGCGCCAAAAACGACACGGTCATGCCCGGCCAGATCGCGTTTCACACCGGTCTCGACCAGGCCGGCCTGATCGAACAAGTCGGCCACCACCTCGCCTTGGTCATATCCGATCTCCACCGCCACCAGTCCACCAGGACGCACAATGCGCACCGCATCCGCCAACAGGGCGCGGTAATCGCGCAGACCATCCGGCCCGCCATCCAGCGCTCGGCGCGGTTCGAACCGGCGCACTTCCGGAGCCAGTTCGCGCCAGACATCGGTGCGGATATAGGGCGGATTGGAGACCAGGATATCCACGCTTTCAGGAGCCAGGGCGGCGCCCCAGCTGCCCTCGACAAAGTGCGCCCGGTCATCCAGCCCGCAACGGCGTGCATTCTGGCCGGCAACGTCCAGCGCGGCCGCGCTGATATCGACACCGGTGCCGGTCCATTGCGTCCGTTCACTGAGCAGAGCCAACAAAAGCGCCCCCGAACCCGTGCCGAGATCGGCCAGATTCGCCACCGCAGGCCCGCACTTTTCCAACACCAACTCCACCAAAGTCTCACTGTCAGCACGCGGAGTGAGCACGTCTTCGGTGACCTGCAGGTCCAGGGTCCAGAAGGGCTGGCTGCCCAGGACTTGCGACAACGGCCGGCGATCCAGTCGCTGCCAGGCGAGATCCGCGAGCCAGCTCATCTGCTGCCAGGAACACAGCGCCGGGTCGGCGACAGCGTCGGCATAGCTGGCCGGGGCGAGGACATGGGCGAGCAGGAAACGGGTATCGCTGCCGGCCTCTTCAATCCCGGCCGCGCTAAGGCGTTCGATCAGATCCGCCCGTATTTGCGGCAAGGACAGGCCGGCCCAGGCATCACGCAAGGGCTTGGACGCGCTGGCTTCAAACACCGTGCGGGCGTCGGCTACCATTTTCTCGAACGGGTCGGACATGGAGTGGGTATAGCGGTGGCCAGCGGTCTGGGCGAGAGGGGCGTGGCTTACGGCTTCGCCGCGCCCTAGCCTTCTTCCAGCGCAGCGAGGCGCGAGGCCTGGTCTTCGGCGATCAGCGCCTGGATGACCTCGTCCAGCTCATCACCGGCAACAATGCTTTCAAGCTTGTAGAGCGTCAGATTGATGCGGTGGTCGGAGACCCGGCCCTGGGGGTAGTTATAGGTGCGGATGCGCTCGGAGCGGTCACCGGACCCGATCTGACCCTTGCGTTCCGCCGCGCGTTCAGCGGCCGCCGCCTCACGCTTCATGTCGTAGAGCTTGGCCGCCAGCAGCTCCTGCGCCTTGGCGCGGTTCTGGTGCTGGGACTTCTCAGCGCAGACAACCATGATCCCGGTCGGGATATGGGTCATGCGCACAGCCGATTCGGTCTTGTTGACGTGCTGGCCGCCGGCGCCGGAGGCACGCATCGTGTCGACGCGGACATCACTCATGTCCAGCCCGGCCTCGATCGCATCGGGCTTGGGCATGATGGCGACGGTGGCGGCGGAGGTATGGATACGCCCCTGGCTTTCCGTTGCCGGAACGCGCTGCACCCGGTGCACGCCGCTTTCAAACTTCATGCGCCCGAACACGCCATTACCGGAGACCGAGGCGATGACTTCCTTATAGCCGCCATGCTCGCCTTCAGAGGCACTGTCGAGCTCCCAGCTCCAGCCCCGCAGCTGGGCGTAGCGCTGATACATGCGGTAAAGATCGCCGGCAAAGAGTGCGGCTTCATCCCCGCCGGTACCGGCCCGGATCTCGATCAGGGCGTCGGCGCTGTCATCCTTGTCCTTGGGCAGGAGAAGGAGCGACATCTCGTGCTCGAGCCCCGGCAGGCGCTCCTTGAGCTCGTAGAATTCGTCCTTGGCCATCTCGGCCATTTCCGCATCGTCGGAATTCATCATCTCCTCGAGATCGAGGAGTTCCTGGCGCGCCGCCTTGAGCTCGGAGGCCTTGTCGGCGACCGGTTTGAGCTCGGCGTGCTCCTTGGACAGTTTGACGATTTCATCCGCGTCGGCGGCAGCGCCGAGACGGGCTTCGACCTGGTCGAAACGGTCGATGACTTGTTCGAGGCGGGCTTCAGGTGCGTGCATATGCCTGACCTATCACCCGCCGCGAACCTTGAAAATGCCTGAGCGCTGCTAGCCCAGCGCCAGCGCCGACTTCACCGCCAGCACGATCAGCACGATCGAGGACAGGGCGAAGACGCCGAAGCGCGCCGGGATGAAATTCCACAGGGCCTGGATCAGGCTGTGGATGATGCGCAGGGCGACATAGCCCCAGGCCAGCTGAATAGCGAGCGTGTCGGCCTGGCCGGCGAGCTGGATGTAGAAAACCAGCGCGTAGAAAATCACCGGCTGTTCGTGCAGGTGGTTGTAATTGTCCGCGATGCGGCTGACCTCACGCGGCAGCACATCCATTTCGGACTTGGATTTCATCTTGGCGGCATTGATGCCCGCCTTCTGCATCGCCGGAATACGCGTCGCGTACATCCACAGATACATGATCATGGTCCAGATGATCAGCGCCAGAACCGGCGTCAAAATCGACGACATAGCGTCCTCCCCTTCTAATCGGCAGGGACGCTAGGGTGTTTCGGGGAGTTGTGGCGAGGCTTTTCTATTGCCGCCCGGGACCTGTGAAGACGCTCAGGTCTGCTGCGTCTTGAGGCGAACATCGGCTTCCGGGGCCTGATAGCGCTCGAAGGCACTGAGCAAACTCTCGGCCCGGTCGGAGACCTGCAGCGCATTATGGTGCGAGCGCTGCAGGAAGCCCTGACCGGTCATTTCCTCCAGGAAAGCCACCAGGTGGGCGTAATAGCCGTCGACATCGAGCAGGCCGACGGGTTTTGCATGCTGGCCCAGCTGACCCCAGGTCCAGATCTCGAACAATTCCTCCATCGTCCCGATACCGCCGGGCAAGGCGATAAAGGCGTCGGAGAGTTTTTCCATCTTGGCCTTGCGGGCATGCATGGACTGCACGACATGCAGATCGCTCAACCCCATATGAGCCACTTCTTTGACGGCCATGAATTGCGGGATGACCCCGATCACCCTGCCGCCGGCCGCGAGCGCCGCATCGGCGACCTCACCCATCAGCCCGACCCGGCCACCGCCATAAACCAGTGTCAGCTCCCGTTCGGCCAGGAGCCGGCCGACATGCCGCGCCGCATCAACAAAGGCCGGGTTCTCGCCCGGATTGGAGCCGCAATAAACACAGACAGATTTCACATCGGCCTCCTCTTATCAGCCTGTTTCTTAGCTAGCCCGGGCGATCTGGTCAGCCAGGTGTTTCACTGCGGCGAGCAAGACCTCATCCCGGGCCAGCTGGGCGCACTCCCCGACGGTAATCTCCAGCACTACCGACCGGCCGCCCTCGAGATCCCAGACATTATTGCCCAGCCAGACACCGTGGACACGGGCGACATCATCTCGCGCTTCCCGCGCCATGTCGCCAGTACAATCGAGACGCAGATTGATCATGTTGGTGTGCGCCGGGCTCGGCTCCACGGTGATGCCTTCAATGCCTGAAAACAGCTTCGACAGGGCGCAGGCCCGGGCCACAAAGCCGGGCATTTGCGCCAACCGCTTGTCCAGCAATCGCAGGGCGTCGGGCACAGCGGGCCAGGGCGCGACCAGCGCGCCTCCCATGCGTACCCGCCAGATCCGCGCTTGCCGGATGAAATCCGCAGAGCCGGCCAGCACTGCCCCGATCGGCGCCCCGATATCCTTGTAGAGCGAGACATAGAGCGAGGAAAAACCCTCGGCGATCTCGGCGTAGCTGCGATTGCCGTAGAAGGGCCGGCAGGACCAGAGCCTGGCACCGTCCATGTGCAGCGCCAGCCCCAACCCGGCTGCGCGTGCCTTGAGCGCCTGCAACGCCTCCCAGTCCGGCAAGGCGCCGCCATCATGGCGCTGCGGCAGCTCGACAAAGGCGCAGGCCGCATCCGCGCTCAGATCCTCCGCCTGTAATGGCTTGCCCCAGCGACCGATCTGCCGGGGGTCGAGATGGTGCAGATGGCGCGGGCCGCCCTCCTCGTGCAGTTCGAGGTGGGAACTGGGATGAAGCAGGATCGTGCGTGAGCCCGTGCGTTCGGCATGAATTTGCGCCGCCGCGCACTGGGCCATCACCCCGGTGGGGAACCAGGCCGCGGCCTCCATGCCGGTCAGCTCAGCGATTTTGCCTTCCAGGCGCTGCGCGGCCGGGCCGGCAAGTGAGGCGTCGTCATTAAGCCCTTCGGCCTCCATGAATTCAGCCACCGCCCGCATGCGCCCGGCCGGTGTATCCGCCGGGTGGTAGGGGTAAGCCAGATCGACCGTGCAGGCGCGGCGCAGCGGGTTGGTCATGGCTGACAGGCCGCCAGAACCTTGTCCGACCAGCCGGCAAACACCTGCTCGCCGGTTTCCACCACCGGACGCTTGATGAGGGTCGGGTTTTCCGCCAGCAGGCCGGCCGGATCGCTCTCGGCGCGGGCCCGCTGTACCTCATCGAGACCGCGCCAGGTGGTCGAGCGCGTATTGACCAGGGCCTTGGCGCCGGCCTTGTCGAGCCAGAGCGGGAGCCGGGCGGGAAGATCCGCCTCAGCGCGGATATCGACAAAGTCATAGGCGATGCCGGCAGCGTCGAGCGCCTTCATCGCTTTCTTGCAGCCATCGCAGTTTTTCAGGCCGAACAGCTTGGTCATGGGCGCTCCGTTGCGGGAATCAAAAGGGAGCGGAACTAGGCCCGCTCCCTTTCTCGATTTCAAGCCTTCCGGCGGGTGATCTACTGGATCGTCACGCGCGAAAGATTGTCGTCCGAATTACGATCGACCAGCTTGTTATAGGGGTCGATGCCGACATATTGCGGCTCTTCGTCGACGGTGAATTCGAAACGCATCGTGGTCTCATTGACCTGGTGCTTGTCCATGTAGAGCACGTGGTCAGAGCCGGAGATCGCGCCTTCGAGATCGCGATTGAAGACGCCGATATCGATCATGTAATCGATCGGCTCTTCGGTTTGCTGGCCTTCACCATCGGCGGAGAATTTACGCGCCTCCACCTCGATGGCGACATCCCAGCGGCCGTCTTCACGCTCGCTCGCCGTCGCCTCGGTGACCTGCAGGTCGAACAGCACGATCCGCTCGAAGAAATCGTGGATCATGGTCTCCCATTCCGGACCGGCTTCCTCACGCAGGATATTCAGGAAATCCAGCGTGGTGGCGTAAGGTTCAGAGGAGAAGGCCCGGTCATCGATCAGGCGGCGCATGGCGCGGTTGACCGTTTCCTCGCCGAGATAGTCCTGCAGCGCATACATGATCACTGAACCCTTGCGGTAGTGGATGTATTGCTGGTTCTCGACCCGGTAGAGCGGCTGCTCCTCGATGGCCTCGGAACCGCGACCGCCGAGATAGCGGTCGAGCTCGTATTTGAGGAAGCGGCGCATGGCATCCTCGCCATACTCCTCACGCATCACCATCAGGGCGGAATACTGGGCGAAGGTCTCGATCAGCATGGTGCCACCCTGGACATTGGCCGCCATCACCTGGTGCGCCCACCACTGGTGCGCCGCTTCGTGCGCGGTGACGTAGTAGACATAGTCGATATCGTCCGGGTCACGCAGGTCACCAATGAAACCAATACCCTCCGAGTACGGGATCGTATTCGGGAAAGCCTGGGCGAAGCTCTGATAGGCCGGGAATTCCAGAATGCGGAACTGGCGGTACTGGTAGGGGCTCAGATTCTCCGAGAAGTAAGCCAGCGAATCCGCCGAGGCCTCCAGCATGCGTTCGACATTCCAGTGGTGCGGCTCGTGATAGAAGACCTGGAGATTGACCCCGTCCACTTCACGTTCCGCCACGCTGTAGTCCGCCGACATCCACGAGTAGAAGTTCAGGATCGGACGATCCATCACATACTCGAAATAGCGGCGGCCACCCTCTTCCCATTCCCGCTCGAGATAACCCGGCGCAATAGCGATCTGGTCGCTACTGGTCGAGACAATCGAGCGGAAAGTGACGTAGTCGGCATTGGAGATACCATTCTCGAAATGCCGGTGTTCGTCTTCCAGCGGGAAGGCCCGTTCAACCGGTTCCAGATCTTGCTGCCGCCGCTGCGACCGGTCGGTCAGGCGCAGATTGGTATTGATCCCCATGACCGGCATGGACTGGAAATTGTTGAAGAAGGTGCCGTTGTAATTGGTCGTGGTGACATTGCCGGAATTACGGAAACCCGGATTGCCGTTTTCGACCGAGAAGTCATAGACGAGGCTCTCACCCGGCTGCAGCGGCTGATCCAGCTCGAAGCTGTAGAGCAGGAAACGCTCGTCCTCACTCGCCAGGGTCGCGCCGGAGAGTGCGTGCGAGAGCACATCCGTACCCTGCCCGTATGAGATCCACACCGTCTCGATGGCGACATCGGTCTTGTTCTGGACCGTATACTGGCCAGTGGCCGTATAGCGGCGCTCATCGGGATAGATGTCGACCTCATAGGCGGTATCGGTGACGGTCGGCTGCGGCTCATCAACAAGATGCCAATAGGTCCGCTCATACTCCGCTGCGAGCGCACGCTGGTCCGGTCCCGAGATATACTCATTGCGGATATTGGTGTTGTAGAAAATCCAGCTTCCCGTCGCACCGGCGCCCACCAGGGCGACCAGCGCCAGGCTGGCCGTCGCCGGGGTGAAACCGACGAAGAGACGGCGCAGACGCGTCGTAATCGGCGTCAGCGCTCCGCGCGACCAGAGCTGATAGGCCAGGACCATCAGCAACAGCGCCCAGAACGACCAGTAAAGCGAGAACCAGAGCGAAATGCCCAGGAAATGGCCATACCCGTTCATGTCGGAATACGGCGCACCTGGTGCTGAACCGTACTGGTAGAGATTATGGTCGAAGCCCATCTGGCTGGCGACCAGCGAGAAGACAAAGAAGACCAGCATCGCCGCCATGCCGAGCCAGCGGTTGTTCATCAGCACCTGAAGGAAGATCGCCAGCGCCGCCAGCAAGGCTGCCGGCAGAATGATCTCCATGATCGCGCGGATCGTGTACTGGTCGAACTCAAACACGGTGTAGCCCATGATCAGCTGCGACACCGCAGCAGCGATAACCGCGACCAGGGCCAGGGAGACAATCACCACCATCATCGCCAGGAATTTCGAGGTGATGAAAACCCAGCTCGCGGTTGGCGTTGAATCGGTGATCTCGTTGAAGCGGAAGCGGCGTTCGCGCCACATCAGCTCGGCGGCATAATAGATCACGATGATAATCGGGATGATCGAATACGCCCCGGCGATGATATCCATCATCACCCGCGTGACCGGATAATTATCCGTGCCATAGAGCCCGTTGGCGAAGAAGAAGCCCGGCACGGTGTTGAACAGGCCAAAGGCCAGGATCACCCAGAAGGCCACATTTAGGACCACACCTTTCACCTCGAAGCTGAGGCGGGCGAAGAATTGCTGCCGGGTGGATGCCCCGTTCAGGACCGGCGTCATGCGCGGCAGGTCGAGATCGGAAATCGCGCTTTTCGGCCCCGTGCTGGTCTGCGCCTTGCTCTTCTTGGACGCACCGGCCGAGCCACCCTTGCGGAAGCGGAAAGTCGCCAGGTTGATCGCCAGAAGGGCAAGCCCGACACCGATCCAGATGAAACGGTTGGCCATGTACAGGCCTTCAAACGGGATCACCTGGGAATTGGCCTCGAAGGCGGTCCAATACCGCGTCACCTCGGCAAAAGTGTTGAAGCCGAACGGATCGATCAGGGCCAGTTCATCACGCAATTCCGGTTCCTGACCGGCAATGGCGCTGCCGACGAAATACAGAACCAGAAGGCCCAGGAAGGCGACCCAGACGAAGATCTGCGAACGGGTGAAGTTGGCCACGGTGAACAATACCGTGCCCACGACCCACATATTCACCAGGCCGAGCGAGGCGTAGAGATACAGATACCAGCCCAGATTGGTCGGCCCGATCAATTCCTGGTCAAGCCAGGGCATCCATGAGCCGAGCAGGAAGGCCAGGGGCACCGAGATAAAGCACAGCGCCGTGGCGACGAAACCGCCGATAAAGCGGCCGAGAACAAAATCGAATTCCTTCACCGGGCGGGAGAAGAAAAGTTCCTCGGTCTTGAAACTCCGGTCGCGGATCACGCCGGAGGACAGGAATGCCGCCGGGATCAATCCGCCGATCAGCGAGAAGATGGCGATATTGATCGTCAGTGCATTGGGCGAGTTGATATTGGTGGCGCCACCGCCACCGACCTGGACATTGTCGATGGTGACACCGGCGAATACCAGCAGGAAGAAGATTGCGAAGACCGCGATGAATACGGGTGAGAAGAGCTGATAGCGCACCTCGAACCCGGCAATTTTGGAGAGCATGACGTGCTCCTTTCTGTCGGGTTGGAGGATCAGGCTGCTGCGGCTTCGGCGACGCCACCACGGATCGTCGCGAAATAGACGTCTTCCAGATCCGGGGTGACGCTTTCAAAACCCTCGCCCGGGTTCTCGTCGGACAGGACGTGAATACGAACCCGGCCCATGGTCAGACGCTCGGAGATGATCTGGAAACGGTCGCGCAGACCGGCGAGCTCGGACTTTTCAATCATCCTTGCCCAGACCTTGCCCTCCAGCTCGGCAATCAGGTCACCCGGTGCGCCGTGAGAGACGATGCGACCGCGATTCATGATCGCCATATTGGGGCAAAGGTCGGACACATCCTCGACGATATGGGTGGAGAGAATGACGACGACATTCTCGCCGATTTCCGAGAGCAGGTTGTGGAAACGGTTGCGTTCTTCCGGGTCGAGACCGGCGGTGGGTTCGTCGACGATAATGAGTTGCGGGTCACCCAGAAGCGCCTGGGCAATACCGAAGCGCTGGCGCATACCGCCGGAATAGCTGGCCACGGCCTTGTTGGCATGCTGGGTCAGATTGGTCTGTTCCAGCAGGGTCTCGACGATATTCTTGCGTTCCTTGGTGTTGGACAGGCCTTTGAGGACGGCGAGGTGGTCAAGCATGGCGCGGGCGGACATGCGCGGATAGACGCCGAAATCCTGCGGCAGATAGCCGAGCGTCGCGCGCAGGGCCTGCGGGTCCTTGAGGATATCGATATCACCGAATGTCAAACTGCCCTGATCGGGGGCTTGCAGCGTCGCGATGGTGCGCATCAGCGAGGATTTGCCGGCCCCGTTGGGCCCCAACAATCCGAACATCCCTTTCGGGATGGACAGGCTGACGCCATCAAGAGCGCGCACCTTATTGCCGTAAGTCTTTGTCAGTCCGGAAAGTTCTAGCATGTTTCTGTCGCAGCGCTTTGCCGCCGCGTCCCCGCAAATGTGTACCCGTCCCAATTCTCCTACGGATTTGGGACCGCTCGCAAATGAGCTTTTGTTCACGCAACATTATAGGGGGAAAAATCGGCTTATCGTCCCGGCCTGCGCCCTGGGCGTGTATTGGCCGGTTACAATACGCGTCGCAGCCTCTAGATTGGCGCCATGATCCTGTCCCGTCTGACCAAGGCCATCCGCGAACAGAACTGGTTCGCCGTCGTGCTTGAATTCTTCATCGTCGTGATCGGTGTCGCGGTCGGCTTCCAGCTGACCCAGCGCTATGACCAGGCGCAAGTCGCGGCGCGCGAGGCGGAATATCTGCAAGGTATCGCCACGGACTACACGATCTATCAGAACATCATAATCTGCCGCATCGACGTGGAAGCAGAGATCCGCCGCGGCCTGGTGCACCTGCTCGATGCCGTCGACGGAGCCGAACTCTCCGAGCGCGAGTACGAGCGGGCCCTGTTCGCCATCACTATGAGCCAGGTCTCACAGCCCGGACTTCCCCTAGAGGGCAATACGAGCGCTCTCGTCGCCGGCGATCTGATCGAATCCATCTCGGACGATCAATTGCGCGGGCTGATCCTGGCGGCGCAAAGCATCTCAACCAGCACCGTTACCAGCATGTCCCAGATACATGATTTTCTTCTGGTCATGCCCCGCATTGACGGCTTCACCGAGCGGACACTGAGCGAGGAAAATGGTTTCTTTGTCGCCAGTGGCGTCGATTTTGAGGCCATGCGCGCGCAGCCGGGCATCCGCAATACCCTGATAGATCTGCACAACCTCCATCGTTCTTCGCAAGCGAATGATGAACGCCAGAAAGACGCGATCGACAATGTCCTGGCGCGGCTTGAAGCGCTCGGTGTGCGCGAGGCCCCGGCGGAAGATCCCAGCTGCTGGGGCGGGCCGCTGCCGACGGCGGACGCCCAGTAAAACCCGGGCGCGGCGCATCATTAAACTCTGACAACGGCTTGTCACAACCTCCGCGTATATTATCATTCACGGTAATTCTTTGACCTGGGGGGGTCAGATTATGCTGGTGATACGAGAGATCGGTCGCGTCTGGAGCGACGGGTGGCTTCTGTTTCTGTCCATAATCGGCGTTATCGGCTTTCTGGCCACGTTCAACTATTCGCTGAACTGGGCGTTCTTCGCCTTCATCGCTTTCAATATCGATATTCTGGCGCGGCTTTTATGGTTCGATTTCCTGAACCTGCCCCTGCCCGGCATGATCGCGGAATACATGACGATCCTGGTACTTTCGCTGGGCCTTTTGATCCGCGGTATTTTCACCGGCGCCGACGATATCTTCCACTGGTCCAGCAAGCGCGGTCGGGAGCTTAGAAACGAAGAGACGGATACGATTGGCACGCGACTCGTCTATTCGACCCTGCTGGGTATTGGCATTGCGCTTATTGTTCTGATCCCGCTGCTCGCACTGAGCGACATTCTCGCCGGTATCAACAAGACCGTTGAGGCGAACACGACATGGCCCGATCTCATGCTCGGGATCGTCCTGTTTATCTCCTCCTCGCTGATCCTGATCGCTTCAGCCGCCATGGTGCTGTTTTATCCCCGTGTGCTGATCGCAACCCTGATCGCCGCATTCCTGCTGATCTGTTCGGACATTGTGCTCAACCGCACGATTGGTGATGCCTGGGGCATGGTCCCGTCACCGCCGACCGGTTCAGCCAGCCGGGAGATGGGCAGCGTCAATGGCATTCGCCTCCAGCCCGCAAGTCAGGCGATGCGTGAACTGGACCCCGTCATGACCGTGCGCACCCATGCCAATATGCGCCAGACCCCGAACCTGAGTGGTGCGCGGGTCCTGGTCGTGCCGGCCGGTGCACGGGTGCGAACCGTCGGCGTGACGGCCGACCAGGTCTGGGTGGGGGTCGAATACTCCGAGAATGGCCGGACCACTCACGGCTTCATTCATCACACACTTTTGCAATGAGGCAGGCCCGGCCCCGTCACTCGCCGCGCTCTCAATCGAACCCGACGCGGGGATTATAAGCGTCCCGGAGGCCGCCTACTCGGCTGCGACGCCGTTTTCCCGCTCGGCCTTGAGCTCGGCAGCGCGCGCTTCGACCATCTCGACGATATGCTCCACCATCTCCTCATTGGAGACATTGTGGTCAGGACGGCCGGAGACATACATCTTGCCCCGTCCGGCGCCGCCGCCAGTGAAGCCGAGATCCGTCATCAGGGCCTCGCCCGGGCCGTTGACGACACAGCCGATGATGGACAGCGAAATCGGCTCGGAAATGTGCGCCAGGCGGTTTTCCAGCGTTTCCACCGTGCGAATGACGTCAAAACCCTGCCGGGCACAGGACGGGCAGGCGATGATGTTGACGCCGCGCGTGCGCAGGCCGAGCGATTTGAGAATATCGAACCCGACCCGGACTTCCTCCTCCGGCTCGGCGGAAAGCGAGACCCGGATCGTATCGCCAATCCCGGCCCATAGCAGCGAGCCCATACCGATGGAGGATTTCACCGTACCGATGCGCTGGCCGCCGGCTTCGGTCACGCCGAGATGCAGCGGCGCATCGGTTGCTTCCGAGAGCTGCTGATAGGCTGCCACAGTCAGGAAGGCGTCGGACGCTTTCACCGAGATCTTGTAATTCTGGAAGTCGAGATCTTCGAGAATTCGGGCATGGTCCAGCGCGCTCTCGACCATGGCCTCCGGGCAAGGCTCACCATATTTTTCCAAAAGGTGCCGTTCCAGCGAACCGGCATTGACGCCGATGCGAATGGCACAGCCATGATCGCGCGCCGCCTGCACCACCTCTTTGACCCGGTCCATCGAGCCGATATTGCCCGGATTGATGCGCAGGCAGGCCGCGCCCGCGACAGCAGCCTCGATGCCGCGCTGATAATGGAAATGGATGTCCGCAATGAGCGGCACCGAGGTTTCCTTGACGATGGTCTTGAAGGCCGCGGTGGAGTCCTCGTCCGGGCAGGACACCCGGACCAGATCCGCACCGGCCTCTTCGCAGCGCTTGATCTGGTCGATCGTCGCAGCCGCGTCCGCCGTCGGCGTATTGGTCATGGTCTGTACGGTGATCGGGGCATCGCCGCCAACCTCGACACCGCCGACATTGATCTTGCGCGACTTGCGGCGATCAATCATGCGCCAGGGGCGCACCGAACGGGGATCTTTGGACAGGTCAGACATCACGCGCTCCGGCTTGTTCGAGCGGGATATAGCGTCTCTTGGGAAGGCTTGCGAGCCGCTGCGGCGATTTATTGCGGCTCGTCCACAGTCTCGGCCTGGGCCAGGACAGCGAGGCCCTCGACCGCAATACCCGCTTCGCCCAGGCTACGGACCGGCTCACCGGCCTGCTCGACCTGGATCAGCCCGGCATTCTCCGCTGAAACCGTCAGCCCCGGCTCGGACAGGGTATAGGTCTCACCGGCCATGAGTTCACGCCCGAAGAGGACGCGTCCGGAGGCATCGCGCACTTCCAGCCAAGTCGGTGAAATCGCCCGGAGGACAGCACTTTCCTGCGCGGCTCCGAGCGGCAGGTCGTTCCAGATCTGGTCGACGCCGGGCAGCGGGCTGTCGACGCGGAAATCCGCCCGGGCCCATTCCGGCGCCGCATCCGGCGGCGACGGCAGATTGTTCAGCGCCGGCGAGCGGCCAGACTGGTCGGCATACCACATGGCGACAGCGGCGACGCTGGCCAGGATCATGACCGCACCGAAAACGCCGCGCGGCAGCTTGATTTCCTTGCGCATCTTGGCCGCAGCACTGGGCTGGGCGCGGCCGGTCTCGGTATCGACCTCTCGCTTGAACTGTTCGACAATGGCACCGCCATCAAGGCCCAGGGCCGAGGCATAAGTGCGCAGATATCCAATCGCATAGGCCCGGGCCGGGAGGCCGCGCGGGTCCATGGTTTCAAGGGCTTCAAGATAATCACGCCGGATGCGGGTCCGGTCCGCGGCAGCATCAAGGGTCAGACCGGCTCGCGCCCGGGCTTCGCGGAGTTTCTCCCCCGCACTTAGCGACAGCACATCCGCTGCGTCTTCTGAAAAGACTGCATCCACCGGCACAAAACCT
Organism: Maricaulis sp.; assembly: GCF_030149425.1. Taxonomy (GTDB): domain Bacteria; phylum Pseudomonadota; class Alphaproteobacteria; order Caulobacterales; family Maricaulaceae; genus Maricaulis. The sequence goes on from NZ_JASBRQ010000035.1 coordinate 30,571, forward strand.
GCGCTCGTTGCGTGACTCGACATAACCACCTATCGCCCTTTGGTTTTAGAGCGATCTCACCCTCAAAATACGCGATTTACGGGAAGTTTCCCACACCGCTTAGCCTTATAAGATCAAATCTTAACCGTGTTTTCAACAGCCTCCTTGGGCAATCCGGCGTTTTCGCCTGCCGCTGTTAAGGCGGGCCGCAGCGAATTAACCGGATCGTTCAAGTGACTAGCAAGCCAGGTGCCAAGCTTGCCGGCATCGAGGCCAGCAACGATTTTTTTCAATGGGCCAATATGTGCCGCGGCCATCGACAGGCTGTCATAACCCAGGGCAATGAGCACCGCCGCCTCCAAGGGTTTGGCCGCGATCTCGCCACAGACCGAAACTGGTACATTCTTCGCCGCGCAAGCGTCACGGATTTGCTTGAACAGTCCCAAAGCGGGAGGGCTGAGCACGTCATAGCGCTCGGCGACCCGGGCATTCTGGCGGTCCGCCGCAAAGAAATACTGCATCAGATCATTGGCCCCGACCGCGACGAAATCGAGCGTATCGAGGACTTCGCCGATGGCCCAGGCCATGCCGGGCGTTTCCAGCATCATGCCCACCTTGACCTCGGTCGGCATGTCATGTCCCCGCCGCTTGGCGTGACGTAATTCCCGGTCGAGCATGTCGCGGGCGGCGCGCATCTCCCACGGCGCAGCGATCATCGGGAACATCAGGTGCAGCGGCTTGCCGGCCGCCGCCTGGATCAGGGCGCGCAGCTGGTAGCGCAGCAGGCCGGGCCGGTCGAGGCCCATGCGGATGGCGCGCCAGCCCAGGGCCGGATTGGGCTCAACCGTCGAGGGGGCAAACGGCGCCACCTTGTCCCCGCCCAGATCGAGCGTGCGGAAAACAACCGGTTTGCCGGCGGCCGCATCGAGCACGGATTTGTACACCGTGGCCTGGGCGTCGAGACGCGGCAGGGTATCAGCGACCATGAACTGGAATTCGGTGCGGAACAGCCCGACACCATCGGCCCCGGTCTCCTCCAGCTGCGTCATCTCAATGAGCAGGCCGGCATTCATCGACAACTGGATGCGCTTGCCGTCTCGGGTCACCGAGGGGCCCCGCAGTTCTGCATAGGCCTGCCTGCGGTCGGACAGGGCCTGCATGCGTTCCTTGTAGGTCGCCACGACATCGTCGGTCGGGCGGATATGCAACAGGCCGAACTCGCCATCGATGATCAGCGTGTCACCGGCTTCGGTCTTGTCGAGCGCACCTTCAATACCGCCAACCAGGGGAATCCCCAGAGCCTTGGCGACAATGGCTGCATGCGATGAGGCTGCACCTTCTTCCAGCGCAATGCCGCGCAGCTTGGAGCGATCCAGCTCGAGCAGCTCAGCCGGACCGATATTACGGGCCACGATGACGGCATTGTCCGGCAGATGCTCGATCATCTGGCTCTGGGCGTCATCAAGATGGCGCAGGAGCCGGTTTGCCAGGTCTTCCAGATCGTGCAGGCGTTCGCGGAAAAGCTGGTCATTGGACCGCATCAAACGGGCCCGGTTCTCGTTTCGCACCCGCTCGACCGCCGCATCCGCCGTGAGGCCAAGCTGGACCGCCTCGCGTAACCGGTTCAGCCAGCCGCGGTCATGGGCAAACATGCGATAGGCCTGCAATACGTCGCGCGTCGGTCCGCCAAACGGGATCCGCCCGCCCTCCAGCATGTCGTCAATGCCGGCGCGAAGCGCTGCAATGGCAAGATCAAGGCGTTCAATCTCGCGCTCACTGTCATCGGCGATCAGGTGTTCGGAACCGACATGCGGCTCCAGCACGACCGCCACGCCCATGGCGAGACCACCGGAATACGCCCCGCCCTGGAAGCGTTCCGGCTTGGACTGGCGCAATTCGAGCTCGGCCATTTCCTCGGCTTCGGCGATATCGCCGGAGGCGACGATCTCGGCCAGGACCATGGCGACAGTCTGCAGTGTCTCGATTTCTTCTTCCGCAACCGCGCGTTCGGCCTCGGTTTGCGCCGTCAGGACGCCGACCAGCCGGCCACCGCGCAGGATCGGCACGCCCACAAAGGTATTGAAGGGTTCCTCGCCGGTCTCCGGCTTGTAGGAGAAATTCTCATGTTCGCGCGCATTCGCCGTCCACATCGGCCGAACCGAACCGGCAACAAAACCCACCAGGCCCTCGCCCGGCTGCAGCCGTACCTTGTGCACCGCTTCGGGCTTGAGCCCGTGCGTGGCACACAATTCCAGCGCTTGGCTTGGGCGCGCCAGATAGATGGAGCAAACGTCCCAGCCTGCCTCTTCCGCGATCAGATCGGTCAGGTGGTCGAGCCGTTCCTGCGCGTTTTCCTGCGCCGCCATCAAGGCACGCATGCGGGAAAGCAGTCTGCGCGGATCTGAGCCCGAGGGCGGATTCGATTCCAGCATGGCTACACCTGATCCAATCCATAGGCCGAATGCAAGGCGCGAACGGCTCGCTCGACGGCATCATTTTCGATCAGTGCGGAGATTTTGATCTCCGAGGTCGCCAGCACCTTGACCTCGATGTCCGCTCCCGCCAGCACCCCGAACAATGACCGGGCGACATCGGCCCGCTGACGAAGACCGGCACCGACAACGGACACCTTGGCGAGGCCGGTTTCCGAGCGGATATCGCTCTGGCCCGGCAAGGCCATCAGGGCATCGAGCGCACGCTGCAGGTCGCGATGTGCAACGGAGAACTCCAGATTGGCGACACCGGGTGTGCGGGCCTGCGCCTGGACAATCATGTCGACGCCCACCTCGGCCTCGGCCAGGGCTTCAAAAACCGAAGGCGCGACGCGCGCCGTATCGGCCTGGCCCAACAGCGCAATCCGCGCCTGCTCCCGGGCATAGGCGATACCGCTGACCAGGCGCTTTTCCGCGATCGGATCGGCAGCAACAACATCGGTGCCGTTCGCCTCGCCCGGTTTGGCAAAGCTGGACAGCACCCGCATCGGCACGCCGCGCGCCTTGGCGAACTCGACCGAGCGCGGTTGCAGCACCTTGGCGCCCTGCGCGGCCAGCTCGAGCATTTCATCATGGCTGACCGCATCAAGCCGGCGGGCCGCGGGCTCGATACGCGGATCGGTCGTGTAGACGCCGTCAACATCGGTATAGATGTCGCAGCGCGCGCCCAGGGCCGCAGCCAGCGCCGCCGCAGACAAATCGGTGCCGCCACGCCCCAGCGTCTGGATTCGCGCTGTTTCATCAATTCCCTGATAGCCGGCCAACACCGGCACCACACCGTCCGCCAGCAACGCCTCGAAGGCCTCCGTGCCCAGATCGGCGATCGAGGCCGCACCGGCCGGTCCGGTCGTCACGACCGGCGCCTGCCAGCCCATCACCGATTGCGCCTTGAGGCCTTCATCGCGCAGCGCCAGGGCCATGAGAGCGGCGGAAACCTGCTCACCAGCGGCCAGGGCCACATCCGTTTCGACATCACCCAGCCCGGCACCGAATTCTCCCGCCAGGCCCAGAATACGATCCGTTTCCCCCGCCATGGCTGAGACGACGACAATGGGCTGTTCGCCCTTGTCGGCAGAGGCCTTGATCAGCTTGGTGGCATGGCGGATACGCTCCGGCGAACCGACCGATGTGCCCCCAAATTTCGCCACGACTCGCGTCATTGCGGCGGTCCCTCGCTGCTGCGCCCTGACAAATGGCTGCGCTAGATGTCGCACCGGCCTCGATTAGCAGCGCCAGCGAGGCCATATTGTGACGCGAAAGTGCGCTGTGTTGGGCCATGTCCTACGCGGGCGCCAAAAAGATCGCAACGCCCGAACGCAATCGCCAAAGCGTTCGCGCGACAAGAGAAGACCGACGAGAAGTCTGGAGAGACGCCATGTCCAGCGCTGCTGCGCCCGAAACGATGAGCCGCCCGTCCATCGATCCGGAAGAAGTTGAAAAGTTTTCGCGTATTGCGGCGGAATGGTGGGACCCGGAAAGCAAGTTCAAACCGCTGCACAAATTCAATCCCGTCCGTCTCGGATTTATCCGCGACACGATCTGCGCCCATTTCAACCGGAGCGGCGAGCGCCCGTTTGAAGGCCTGCGTGTGCTGGATATCGGCTGTGGCGGCGGTCTCGTCTCCGAACCCATGTCGCGTCTCGGCGCCGCGGTGACCGGTGTCGATGCGGCGGAAGCCAATATCAAGACCGCGACCGTGCATGCGCAGGAACAAGGTCTTGAGATCGACTATCGCCATGGCGTTGCCGAACAATTGCTGGAAGAGAATGAGCCGCCCTTCGACGTCGTGCTCAATCTGGAAGTCATGGAGCATGTCGCCGATCCGCACAGCTTCCTCGTTGACTGCGCCCGGCTGGTCAAACCGGGCGGGCTGATGATCGGGGCCACCATCAACCGCACGCCCAAAGCCTTCGCCTTGGCCATTTTTGGGGCCGAATATGTGCTCGGCTGGCTGCCGCGCGGCACGCACCGGTTCGAAAAACTGGTCAGACCGAGCGAGCTGCGCGCGGCCCTGAGCGAAGGCGGCATGGATGTCCGCCCGCCGGTCGGCGTCAGCTACAACCCGCTCAGCGACCAGTGGCGCATCGGCTCCGACGCGTCGGTGAACTACATGATGGTGGCGGAGAAGGCGGGCTAGGCAACGCTAGATACCGGGCTGAAACTCGTCGGCTGGGATTTCGCTCCAAATTACCGCAACTGGCAGCACTTCAAAACGCTACCAATAACTCATACGTTGTCGGAATGAAGTTCCGAGAAAGAAATCTTCGCGCCATCGCACGTATCGTGGTTGGGGACGAAGGGCCGTTCATATATCGATCAGGCAGCTACATAACGGAGTTTTTCGATGAATGCGGTCTGAGCTTTGTTCACGACGGCTCGACACGTTGGTCTTGGACCGCTGATCGTTTGGCTGAGCTGCTGAGCGAACCGCGTTCAGCACAAAACCAACTTCCGCCTCGGTTCGTACAGGTTTTACGGGTTCTCATGCAGCGAGGCGACGCTGTGGACGGCGATCCAGATCGAACCCAAGCCCTTGCAGAACTGAACAAGCCGCTTGGGCGCGAAGGTTTTGAAGCCTTCTATGGGGACGACGATATCCTATATGTCAGGCACTTGGGTAGCAGCGTCGTTTCCAATCCCGGATCACCACATCGAGCGTTCACACAAGCGGAACGCGAGAAGCGCGCTGCGTTAGCGGAGTTCCTCAACGAGTGCTCTGAAGACGAGCTGATCGAATTGATCCTTTTGCCACTATTTCGGCAACTCGGGTTCGAACGCGTTACTGCCGCCGGCCATAAGGATAAGGCGCTAGAGTATGGCAAAGACGTTTGGATGCGCTTTACCCTACCAACCCAGCATATCCTCTACTTCGGCCTTCAAGTGAAGAAGGGCAAACTGGACGCTGCGGGTCGTAGCAAGGGCTCAAACGCCAACATTGCAGAGATATATGATCAGGCCCTGATGATGCTCGGCCATGAGGTTTTTGACCCAGATTCGAACAAAAGAGTCCTCGTAGACCACGCTTTCATCGTGGCTGGCGGCGAGATTACCAAAGCGGCCCGCAACTGGCTGGGAGGAAAACTGGACGCGACCAAACGCAGCCAAATCCTTTTCATGGATAGAGATGAAATCCTCGATCAGTTTGTGGCGGCCAACATGCCGCTACCAGTGACCGCGCTGGGAGCTAATGATCAGGACATGGAGTTGCCGTTTTAGACCTAACGGCACACCCTAATTCGCCTTCTTCGGCGGCGTTGGCGCCAGCGCATCCGGCAGCGGCGTCACCGGCACGCCGTCTTCCTGCAGCGACTGGCTCTCGGCCGCTGAGGTCTCGCCATAGATCAGGCGTTCGGGCTTTTCGCCCTCATGCATGGCACGGGCCTCAGTCGCGAAATCCTCGCCGACATAATCGTAGTTTTCCCGGATATGCGAACGGACCTTGGCGGCCATGGCCTGCATCTGGGCCTGCGGGCTCGCCTCTTTCTTGCGCGAGGTCGAGACGGCCGGGGCCATCAGGGCCTTGCGGACCTGCGTTGAGCCGCAATGGGGGCATTCGACCAGGCCGCGCTTGACCTGTTCGTCATAGCCGTCCGAGCTGGAGAACCAGGCCTCGAACTTGTGCTCCTCATCACATAGCAACGCGTATTTGATCATGTCGTTTTCGTCGTCCCGGTTGGGGCAAAGGCCAGCGCGCGGTCATGCTCAAGAGCCGGCACTCGGCGCCGGGCCTCGTCCGATTTTCGCATATCCAGGCGCGCCGGCAAAACCCCCGGCTGATCATGGTCGAGCTGGGCGATGACCTCGCCCCAGGGACCGACCACCATGGAGCGCCCCCAGGTGCGGCGGCCGTCCTCGTGCAGCCCACCCTGGGCCGGGGCCAGGATGAAACTACCGGTCTCAATGGCCCGGGCGCGTAACAACACCTCCCAGTGGGCCCGGCCGGTCGGACGGGTAAAGGCGGCGGGAACGGTCAGAACCTGCGCCCCGGCCTGGGCCAGAGCGCGGTAGAGATAGGCAAAGCGCAAATCATAGCAGATCGACAGGCCCAGCTTGATGCCGCCGGCCTGGGTGACCACCAGCTCATCCCCAGCCCGGTAATTGGCGCTTTCCAGATAGGTCTCGCCCTGCCCCAGCCCGACATCGAACATGTGGGCCTTGTCATAGGTCGCCTTGAGGGCGCCATCCGGACCAAACAGGAAGGACCGGTTGGCGGCCTTGCGTTCGCCGATCCGGATCGCCAGCGACCCGATCAAGAGGTCGATACCCAGCTCATCAGCCAGGGCGGAGAAAAACCCGATCGCCGGGTCATCCTCCTGGGTCTGCATTACGGCAAAGGCCTGATCGGCATCTTTTTGCACCAGATGCGTGGTCTCCGGCGTCGCCACCAGGCGTGCGCCGTCAGCGGCGGCCTGGCGGATCAACGCCGCCGCCTCATCCAGATTGCGCTGCGGGTCGGTTCCCGAGCGCATCTGGATCAGGGCAATGTCGAGGCTCGTCCTCACGCCGCCAGCAGGGCGTCGAGCTTGCCGGCGCGTTCCAGCGCCATCATGTCGTCGCAACCGCCGATGTGATCGTCATTGATGAAGATCTGCGGGAAGGTATTGCCGCCATTGGAGCGCTGGACCATTTCGGCGCGCTTCTCGCGGCTGAAACCGGCATCGATCTCGTTGAAGGCCACGCCCTTCTTCTTCAGCAGCGAAACGGCGCGGGCGCAATAGCCGCACATCGGGCGGGTATAGATGGTGACTTGAGCCATGGGATTCTCCTTTGGCTCCTAAATAGTCACATCTTCCTCGCGTACAACACGGCAGAGTGTCACGACGTCGACTCCGCTTGCCCGCGCCCGCCGGAGCTGATGCACGCAAGCGGAAACCGTCGCGCCGGTCGTAAGAACATCATCAACCAGGACGACATGCCGTCCCCGGACGCGCTCGACTTGGTCGACCTGAAAGGCACCGGCGACATTACGCTTGCGGCCATCGGCGCTGCGGCCGGCCTGGCTCGGTGTGGCCCGGAGACGTTTCAGCGCACCGGTTTCAACCTCCAGCCCCGTCTCCCTGCCCAACGCCCGGGCCAGCAGGGCAGACTGGTTATAGCGGCGCTGCATCAGGCGGCGCCAATGCAACGGGACCGGGACAAGCAGACTGCCGGGCTGCAGCAGATCACCTGCCGCCACAGCCATCCAGCGGGCGCAGGCCGCCAGCATGTCGCGCCGGTCGTTATTCTTCAGCGCCAGGACGAGCGGCTTGACCGCTTCATCATAGGCCAGCGGCGCCCGCGCCCGGTCATAACGCGGCGGCCTGGCGATGCAGGGCGCGCAGGTATCGAGGGCGCCGCTCATCGTGCCGCCGGGATAGGGAAAGGGCCGGCCGCAGCGGATACATTGCGGATCGGCGATGAAGCTGAGCCGCCCCCAGGCGCCGGCCGCGAAACGGCCATGGGTATCGACCCGCACCCGCGAAACCGGGCATTCCGGCGGCCAGAGCCAGTCCGCGGCCCGAGCGATGAGGCCCGGGCGCATCACAGCCCCTTCCTTCCGGCCTGCAAACCTTTATATCCGGAGTATGTTGTCCGATCTGCCGCCACAGCTTTTCGATCGCTCCTTGTTGCAACGCCGCCGCAATCGCGCAGCGGCCGGGATGCAAGACTATAATTTTCTCGCAAAACGTGCATTCGAAGATTTATGCGACCGTGTGGCGAGCATTACCCGCGATTTCGACACGGCGGCGATTCTCGGCGGCGGACCCGATGTAATGAGTGATCTGGCGCGTTCGCCCGCGGCCGAGAAGATCGGCTGGTGGATGCAGTCGGACCTGGCCGAGAACGTCGCCAAACAGCTGGGGCCGCGGGCCTGTGTTCTCGATGAAGAACGCCTGCCCTTTGCCGATCACAGCCTCGATCTCATCCTCGCACCGCTTGGCCTGCACTGGGCCAATGATTTGCCGGGCACGCTGGTCCAGATCCGCCAGGCCCTGAAGCCGGACGGTTTCTTTGCCGGCGCCCTGTTTGGCGGGGCAACGCTGACGGAATTCCGCCAATGCCTGATGGCGGCGGAAAGTGAACTGACCGGTGGTGCGGCTGCACGCATTTCACCCTATGCCGGGACGTTCGACATGGCCGCGCTGCTGCAGCGCGCCGGCCTGGCTCTTCCAGTGGCCGATATCGACCGGGCCACGGTGCGTTATGACAATGCCTTTGCCCTGATGCGCGATCTGCGCGGTATGGGCGAAACCAGCATTCTCACTGACCGGCCGCGCAAACCGGCCACGCGCAGCCTGTTCATGCGCGCCGCCCAGATCTATGGCGAGCGCTTCGCGGACAGTGATGGCCGGATCCGCGCCACATTCGAGATTGTACATTTCGGTGGCTGGGCCCCGCATCCCGATCAGCCCAAGCCGAAGCGGCCCGGCTCGGCGACGCACCGCCTGGCCGACGCGCTCGGGGTAAAGGAAATCTCTGCGGGCGAGAAAGCCGGCAGCTAGGGTCTAGAACGGCGCCTGGGCGTCAGTGAACATGCCCATGACGGCCGGCCCGATAATCATCAGGGCCCCGATCCCGGCAATCGAAATGATGACCGCGATAATCGAGTATTCGACCGCCGTGGAGCCGCGCGTGTCGGCCAGGAAGCTCTTGATAAATGTGCTCATAACCGGTCCCTCAGCTCAGCCGCCAGCGGCAGGTCGGCAGCCGGCATGGCATAATCACGCAGTCTTTCCTTGCGCACCCAGGCAATCTCCTGCCCCTCGGTCGGGGTCGGGAAACCATCCCAGGTCCGGCACACAAAGAGCGGCATGACGATATGGAAATCGTCATAGGGGTGAGACACGAAAGCAAAGGGGTGCAGACAGCGTTCGCATGGCTCGACCATCAGCTCCTCTCTCAACTCGCGGATCACCGCTTGCTCCGGCGTCTCCCCCGGCTCGATTTTGCCACCGGGAAACTCCCATAGCCCCGCCATCGGTTTACCCGCCGGGCGGCGCGCCAGAAGAATGCGCCCATCCGCGTCGAGCAACGCACAGGCCGCCACATGGACGACCGGTTTGGTGCGGCTATCAGACATAATGCGCGATCTCCCTTAAAGCGCCGTGCACAAGCGTGGTTAATCCCGGACTAATCGGTTTCTTCGTCTTGATTTTCAAGCGCTTCAACTTCGACCGGCGGGGGTTGATAGCGCGTCACCGCATCCCCGGCGCGCAGCTCGGTGAGAAGCTCCTCGAGCTGCTCATAGCCGTGATACTGGCCGATACGCGGGCGCAATTCCTCATAGGAGGGCGGCGGCTGGCGGCGGCGGTCCACGACCAGCAGGACATGCCAGCCAAACTGCGTCCGGAAAGGCTCGGACACCGCCCCTTCCGGGGTCGCAAAGGCCATGGCACCGAAGGCGGGCAGCACACCCTCGCGCGTAAAATAGCCCAGATCTCCGCCATCCAGCCGGGTGGCATAATCCTGGGAGATCCGGATGGCCAGCTCGCGGAAGTCTTCACCGGCATCGAGCAGGGCCTTGGCCGCTTGGGCAGCTTCCTCGGTTTCCACCAGGATATGACGGGCCCGCACTTCTTCATCGAGGCGCAGCAGCCGGACCTGCTGCTCGTAGATCGCGCGCAGGGTTTCCTCCGAGGTCGCGTTCTCGAGCACTTCGGCAATCAGCACAGTACCGAGTATCCGCTCCTCCGCTGCGGCCAGACGCCGGCGCGCTTCCTCGGAACGATGCAGGCCGCGATTGCGCGCTTCCTGGGCCAGCAGGCGCTGATCGATGAGCTCACCGAGCACGCGCATGAATTCCTCATCGCCATAGACCGGATCGGGCTGTTCGGTACCAGGCCCGCGCTGGGCCATGGCCTCGCGGAGCACATCGTCCTGGCGGATCGGTGAACCATTAACGCGGGCCAGTACCGGATTGTCTTCATCCGGTGAGAAGGCCGGTGCGTCGGCGACATCCGGGATGGTCTCGCGCGGCTGGGGACCGCAGGCGCCAAGCGCGGCAATCAGACACAGCCCGGCAAAAGTCATCAGATTTCTTGTCAGCATTGGGCGATCGAGCTCTTTCCGCTTGCCGCTCAGCCGCGCGCCTTGATTGACACGCCTAGCCCCCATCCTTAAGTCAGCTCAAGGTTTCAAAGCAATGCCGGTGTCAGCTTTC
>NZ_JASBRQ010000039.1 GCF_030149425.1 Maricaulis sp.
GAGGCGGCGATGAAGTTGTTGCGATGGGTGAGGTGATAGGTGAATTGCGCCGGGTCGCTGTCGGCCAGTTCGCAGTAGGCTTTGACGAGGGCGCGGGCGGTTTCTTCCATATTGGCGTCGGGCACGAGATGTTCGACGACCAGGTCCTGGAGTTTCTGGTGAATGGCCTCGAACATCAGCCGGGCCAGCTCGTCCTTGGATTTGAAATGGCGATACATGGCGCCGTCCGAGATGGTGCAGGCGGCGGCGATCTGCTTGATCGAGACACCGTCCAGGCCATGCTCGGCAAACAGTTTCAGCGCGGCGCGCTCGATGCGGGCCTTGGTCGTGCCATAGCGCGCCGTGACACCCTGATTGGGATCCATGTCTTCGAAAATGTCTGCTCTCAGCATTCCGGTGTCCATCGCTCGCACTCCCCAGTGGTGTAAGTAAACGATCATTCACAAGCTTTATGGCGGGTCGCCACGGAGAATGCAAGTGAATAGTTACTTACATGGTGGGAAAAGTACGGGAGAGGAGGCTAGTCAGCTGAATTAGCGCACTATTTCATTCGGCAGATACCCCCTCATCCTGACGCAAGTCAGGACCTAGAGAGCATAGAGCGGCATGTTCGGTGGAGTTCAACGTCGTCGAGGTCCCGGGGCAAGCTCGGGATGAGGGGGCAGGAGGGCGCAGAAGCTACCCGTCTCCAACTGCACCCATTCCCCCACAATCCTTGACATTCCACCCCGCAAACCGGCATGTCGCGGCGACCTGTTTCATGTTCATTTCGGACGACGCACCCATGCACGCTTATCGCTCCCATACCTGCGCTGAACTGCGCCCGGATCATGTTGGCCAGACGGCCCGTATTTCCGGCTGGATCCACCGCAAGCGCGACCATGGCGGTCTCTTGTTCATCGACCTGCGCGATCACTATGGCCTGACCCAGTGCGTGCTGGAGCCGGAGAGCGAGCATTTTGAAACGCTCGAGCGTTTGCGCGTGGAAAGCGTTGTGACCATTACCGGTGATGTCGTCGCCCGTTCCGCAGACACGGTGAATGAGAACCTGCCGACCGGTGCGATCGAGCTGCGGGTCAAGGATCTCGACATCCAGTCTGCCGCTGAAGAGCTGCCGTTGCCGGTCTTTGGCGAGCCGGAATGGTCCGAGGAAGTGCGCCTCAAGCACCGCTATATCGATCTGCGCCGCGAGAGCCTGCACGCGCGCATCATCAAGCGCTCCAAGATCATCGACTCGATCCGTCGCCGCATGGTCGATGAGGGCTTTACCGAATACCAGACGCCGATCCTGACGGCCTCCTCGCCGGAAGGCGCGCGCGACTTCCTGGTGCCGGCCCGCCTGCACCCGGGCAAGTTCTACGCCCTGCCGCAGGCGCCGCAGCAGTTCAAACAGCTGATCATGGTCTCCGGCTTTGACCGCTATTTCCAGATCGCACCGTGCTTCCGTGATGAGGACGCTCGTGCCGACCGCGCGCCGGGTGAGTTCTACCAGCTCGACATGGAAATGAGCTTCGCCACCCAGGAAGACGTGTTCAACGTCATCGAGCCGGTGATGAAGGGGCTGTTCGAGGAGTTCTCCGAGGGCTGGGCCGTGCCGGACGAGCACTTCCCGCATATCGCCTACAAGGACGCCATGCAGTGGTATGGCTCTGACAAGCCGGACCTTCGTAACCCGATCAAGATGTCGGACGTGTCCGACACTTTCCGCGGGTCCGGCTTCAAGGTCTTTGCCGGCATGCTCGAGCGCAATCCGAAAATCCAGGTCTGGGCCATCCCGGCCAAGACCGGCGGTTCGCGCGCCTTCTGTGACCGGATGAATTCCTGGGCCCAGAAAGAGGGTCAGCCGGGCATGGGTTATATCTTCTGGCGCGAGGCCGAGGGCGGTCTCGAGGCAGCGGGCCCGATCGCCAAGAATATCGGCGAGGAGCGCACCGAGGCGCTGCGCGTCGAGCTCGGCCTTGAAGCGGGCGACGCCGTCTTCTTCGCGGCCGGTGATCCGAGCGAGTTCGCCAGCTTTGCCGGTCGCGCCCGCGATGTCGTCGGCACCGAGCTGGACCTGTGCGAGAAAGACACTTTCCGCTTCTGCTGGATTGTCGACTTCCCGATGTATGAGTGGGACGAGGACAACAAGAAGGTCGAATTCTCCCACAATCCGTTCTCCATGCCGCAGCTGACGGCCGAGGAATTCCTGGCGCTGGACAACCCGTCCGATGACGAGCTGCTGGCGATGAAAGCCTGGCAGTACGATATCGTCTGTAACGGTGTGGAACTGTCCTCCGGCGCGGTGCGGAACCACCGTCCGGACGTCATGCTCAAGGCCTTCTCCTATGCCGGTTACGGCCAGGACGTGGTCGAGGAAGAGTTCGGCGGCATGCTCAACGCCTTCCGCTATGGCGCCCCGCCGCACGCCGGTATTGCACCGGGTGTCGACCGTATCGTCATGCTGCTTTGCAACCAGGAAAACCTGCGAGAAGTGGTGATGTTCCCGAAAGACCAGCAGGCCCGCGATCTGATGATGAACGCGCCGGGTACGGCCGAGAACAAGCACCTGCGCGAGCTGCACATCCGCACCGTGGTGCCGGAAGAAAAGAAGTAAGCGCGGCATGCCGCCCTGAAATGCGAAGAGCCGCCCCTCGGGGCGGCTCTTTTCGTCTGGGCTCAAGCCAGGATGGCTATTGCGGGTTTTCCGGTTCAGGCGGAATAGCCGGCTTGGGTACGATCACGTCGCCATTATGGCGCAGGATAAAGACGTTCTCGCCGTCCTCATTATACATCTCATAGGCAAACCAGTCGGCTTGCTGGGCCGAAAGCGAGTGGTTGGGCTGACCGGCAAGGCGGGCCTCGATACCGGCCTCCGCCAGTTCCCGTTCTGCATCGCTTAACTCGCGCTCGACCTCTCGCAGTTCTTCGGCAGCCTCGCGCTCCATCACCCGCAGTTCGATATTACGGGCCCGGTCTTCCCGCCTGGCGTCGCGCGCACGATTGCGGCCTTCGCGCTCCGCGTCGCGCAGGGCGCGGCGGATTTCCCGCTCGGCAAGGGCAATCTCGCGCATGGCTTCGCGCGTTGCACGCTGCACGGCCTCGCGGTCGAGATCCTCGGCATGCTCTTCCAGAGCCAGGCCCACCTCGGCGAGAATTTCCACGCGCAAGGTTTCCAGCGCTTCGATCTCAGCCAGCGTCTCGGCGACTTCGGTGACCTGGGACTGGGAAAGCTGGGGCAGGGAGACGGTATTGATCTGGTAGTGGGAGACATGGCCTTGCGGGCAGGCACGCAGGCTGACGGTATGTTCGCCGAGCCGGGTGGCCTCGTCGCCGCAAGCATTGGCCAGGGCAGCCTTGTTGAGCCCGCGCACACGTTCAAACACAGCCGCGCTGAGATTAACCCCGGTCAGATCGGAATTGCGGAAGTCGACTTCTTCCAGATGCGCGCCTTCAAAGCTGGCATCGGTCAGGTCGGCATCGCGGAAATCGACCTTGCCGCCGGTCACCTGGGCGAAATTGGCATGACGCAGCTCGGCTTGGCGGAAATTGGTGTCGTCGAGCTCGGCGCGCAGGAAATTGACCTGGTGCAATTGCGCATCAACGAAGCGGGTCGATTCCAGCTCGCTTCCGATGAAGGTCACGAACACCATCTCCGAGCGGCTGAAATTGGCGTCGCGCAGATTGGCGTCGGAGAAATTCACGCGTTCGATCTGGGTTTCCGACATGTTCGCGTCAGACATGTTCGCGCGCGAGAAGGAAACCCCGGTCATTTGCGCCTGTACCATCTGCGCTTCGGAGAAGTCGGTGCCGGTAAAGCGGCATTCCACAAATGTGGAATTGAGCAGGTTGGATCCGGAAAAGCTGGAACCCTCGAAATCCGCGCCGATGAAGTTCGCACCGGCCAGATTCTGATCGGAAAAATCGCAGCCTTCACACTCACCGCCAATGGCCAGGCCACGGCGCGGCGTATCTCCGCCGCCCGCCCAAGCGGGCGTGGCAAGGACAGTGCTCGCAGCGAGAAGTGCAACTATGGAGACGGCTGTAGTCCGCATACCTCCCTCGATACGGCAGGTTAGGAAGAAATGCGACTTAAATGACAGTAATACCGGTTGCCTAAATCAACCGGCAGTCTGCGATATGCAGGCCGGGCGGCAATAGCGTATCGGCGTCGCCGCAGGCCCGGTCGAGCTGGTGCTGGGTGAGGCCGCGCACATCGCTGAGATAGGCGCCGGACAGGTTGGCCCCGGTGAGGTTGGCGCCAGCCAGGTTGGACGCGTTGAAATAGGTGCCGACCAGGACGGCATCACTGAGATCGGTATCGCGGAAGCTGGCACCGACAAAGCGGGCCCCGAAGAGATTGGCGATGGACATGTTGGCGCCGTCAAAGCGGCTGCCATCCATGATCACCAGGGACAGGTTGGATTGGCGCAGGCGCGACCCGGACAGGTCGAGATTGCGCAGTTCGCGGTAGGACAGGTCTGCCTGGAAGAGATTGCAGCCGCTGCAGGACTGTCCCGCCTGGACGCGCGCAATCTCGCCGCGGTTCTGGGCGTGAGCGGTGGCTGGCAGGCTGAGTGCGGCCAGCAGGATGAGCGATGCAAACAAGCGTGCCATTTCGGTACACTCCGGGCTGTCTTCCTTGTGCCCGCTGCAAGCCCTGAACCGCTGTCCGCGCTAGCCGGTCCAGTTACACGCATCGCAATGCAGACCGCCTTCACCCTTGACCACGGTGAAATGGCCGCACTCAGGGCAGGGATCACCCGTATACGCGGTCGCGCCGGTCACCGGCCGGGTGATGCTGTGATCCTCGACCTGCGTATATTCCGTCTCAATTGTCGGCGCATCGGTGTCATTGGCATTGGCCGCCTTTTTCGAGGCGCCGGCGAACATCAGGATATTATTGGGCACCTGGCCGCGGCTGAAACCGCGCGAGATGAAGCGGGCCGCATCTTCCTGCGACAGCTTTTCCTGCTGCACACCCTTGCCGATCCCGCCCGGGTCGGCCTTGTCCGGAGAGATCTCGGCCAGGTCATCGCGGCCGAGATAGGACACGCCCAGTTCGCGGAAGAGATAATCCAGGATCGAGGTGGCGTGCTGGATCTGGTCATTACCCTCGACCGCGCCGGCCGGTTCGAAGCGGGTATAGACGAAGGCATCGACAAATTCCTCAAGCGGCACGCCATATTGCAGGCCGATCGAGATGGCGATGGCGAAATTGTTCATAAGCGAACGAAATGCCGCGCCTTCCTTGTGCATGTCGATGAAGATCTCGCCAAGTTCGCCATCATCGAACTCGCCGGTGTGCAGATAGACTTTGTGGCCGCCGACCGTCGCTTTTTGGATATAGCCCTTGCGGCGGTCGGGCAGTTTGCGGCGGGCGGCCGGTTTCTCGACCACGCGCTCGACCTCAACCGTGCGCTCGACAATACGTTCGCGCGTTTGCTCGGCGGTGTAATCGCCCTTGTCGAAGTCGATGGAGGGCAGCATGTCGAACAGGCCGGAGCCAGTACGCGACATTGCGAGGTCGCGAAGGCCGAGCTGGCTGGCATGGTCAAACAGCGCCGCCACATCATCGATCGACGCGTCGGCATCGAGATCAATGTCCAGTGCGACATGACCGGAGATCTGCTGTTCCACCGCATGCGCGAGATCAAGCTGTGCCTCGACAGACGGGTAGGCAAACAGCGTCCGCAATTCTGCCGGAACCGCATCGGCATCCTCAAGGGTGGCTGAGCCCTGGGCGTAGCGGTCAGCCAGGGCGATATCCTGTTCGCTATAGCCCAGTGCGGCGCACAGCGATTGACCATCTGCTTCAATCACATCGCTGGTCAGGCCGAGAATGTCGCGGCATACGCGGTCACCGAGCGTCCAGCGATTGAGCGCAAAGCGAATCGAGGCGCCTTCACCAATGGAATCATCAAGCCGTTCCAGCGCATCCAGCGGGATGCCGCGCAACATCAGATCCTCGAAGGAAATCGCCGGCGCGCCGCGCAGCGTGCCCTGTCCGGCGGCATGATCCTCGGCCCGCTCGATCGTCGTGGCATCAAGGCCCAGACGTGTCAGGCCGGTGCGGACACAATCGCGCAGCCGGGTGCCGCCAAGCTCATCGCGATCGGGCGTGATGGCATTGACCAGCGGGCGACAGCCGCCGGCCTCGCCGTCAAACAGCCCGGCCAGGTCGGCGGGAATATCAAGGGCGCAAACCAGCGGACCCGGACGGGTGAGGGCGGAGCGCGCCGCGAAGCGGCTGTCATGACGCTGGAGCGCATTGGCGATGGAGGCCAGCTCGGCCGGCAGGCTCGCCGGCGCGATATCCATGCCAAGCGATGGCGCGATGGCACCGCATTCGGCGCAGCTTTCGCGTACAGCCATGGTCACCAGGCGAGCAATGGCGGCAGCGGCGAGACGGCCGTCATCGCTGTCATAAGCCAGTCCCAGAGCCATCAGAGCCGGCGCCATGCCGGTTAGCGAGACCGAGCCGGCATTGCCGGCATCCTTGTGGGCGCTGAAAATCAGGGCCTTGGACCAGCAGCGCGCTGTATCCATAAGCAATTCGGCATTGAGACCGGCGCTGTCATCAATAAAGGCGGGCAGGTTGAGATAGACTGCCGGGCCTTCCTGCTGCGGGCTTTCCTGGAAGGCCAGCCGCGGCGCACCGAAGCTCCAGACCGTCCGGGCAACGGCATTGCGGAACTGGCGGGCGCGGACACTGCCGCCGGCCTCGCCAAAGCTCCAGGCATCGTCAGCGACGACGGCAGAGGCGAAAGCTGCGGGGGTGTGCAAGACGGTTTCGGGCACAGCTGTGTGCTCCGGAGCCAGGGCTGCGAGCGCATCGTCATCAGCGCCCTGGCGCGCCATGGCGAGGGCCCGTTCAACGGCAACCTCGGGCACACCATCGCGCAGGGCATGGCGCATGGCCCGGGCCAGCGCGGCGTTCTGACGGGGGTCAAAACAGACCTCACCGTCGCCGGAACAGCGACGAATGGCTTCGCCGATGGCTTTCAGGCGCGCTTCGGTGACCCGCGCGCCGGTTTCCAGGATCGAGCCGCGCAGCGCGTCGGCGGCCACGACGCGCAGGGCTTCCGGTGCGTCCTCTGCGTCGGCACGGATGTGACGGCGTTCCGGCACTGCGGCCGTATCCGTGATGTCGTCGCCATAGGCCCAGTCGGTGCCGCCCTGGCGCCAGAGGTCAGCATCCGGCACGGCGAGGCGAGTGATCAGGCTGGCTGACAGGCCGGCATAGAACAGATTGGCCTCATCGACGGCGGCAAAGGCGCCCATTCGCCCCGCAGCCCAGGTGAGTGAGCCGGCAAGACGGGCGGCCGCCTTGTCGATACCGTCCTCCAGTGCCCGTTCGTCACTCGCCGGTATTTGCGGCGCCAGCCCGGCATAGGCTTTGAGCCCCGGCTTCGGCCGGGTTTTGACCGGGCGCGGGGTGTCGAGTAAAGCGGCGAGGGTGAGCGCCGCCGTATCGCTCCAGGCGGGCGGGACGCGTAGGGCGCGATCATCGCCGAGGCCGTCATCATCATTGTCGGCGGTGCAGTTGAGCAGGCGCGCCTCCAATGAGAGATCAAAATGCTCCGAGGCTGCCAGATCGGCCAAGCTTGCCGGATTAGTCATTTGTCCACCCTTTTGCCCACCGAATCGGTCGGTAATCGCAAAAGTTTACTCCTCCGGGGGGCCGGCCTGAACCCCGCCGCGCTCGAGACTGGACCCAATGGCCCGGGGAAGGCATATACGGCTGTGAATAACCCTACCGACTCGGAGCCCTCTCATGCTCGGACTGATTTCGAAGATTTTCATCTGGTGGAAAGACGCCACGCCGGGCACGCTTTTGACCCTGCATAATCGCGGCGCCCAGCAGGTCGGCGAAGATGAATTCGGCAATCGCTATTTCGAGGAAAAGGGCAAGACCGGTCCGGACGGCAATAAGCGTCGCTGGGTGCTCTACAAGGGTTATGCGGATGCGTCGCGCGTCCCGTCGGACTGGCATGGCTGGCTGCACCACACCTTCGACGCACCGCCGACCGAAACTCCGCTCAAGCGCCAGACCTGGGAAAAGGACCACCATCCCAACCTGACCGGAACGGTACACGCCTATCGGCCGACCGGCTCGCTGACCTCAACGGAAAAGCGCCAAGCCACGGCCGGTGATTACGAAGCCTGGTCGCCGAATCAGGGCTAACCGACCCCGGTCTTGTCGCCTGTGCGGGGAACCGCCTCGACACCGTCATAATCTCTCGGCAGCTTGGCTCCCATGATGCGTTCTCTGACAGCACTTGTTCTGGCTTGCAGCGTGATGGCACCCGCCATGGCGCAGGATATCGATGATTTCATGCGCGGCGATGACCCGCTGGAAACCGCCGATCCGGATACGCGTGCCAACCAGCCCCTGTCCAGCCGCCCGGGCAATGTCGTCGTCCTCCGCGGCCTCGACAAGGTCACGGCGCGCACGCGCGATTTCGAAGTGACGATCGGTGAGAGCGTCGAATTCGCCGCCCTGACCATCACGGCGCAATATTGCCGCAAGCGCCCGCCGGAAGAGACGCCGGAAACCTATGCCTTCCTGCAGATCGCTGACCGCCGCACCGACGGTTTCGGCGTTGATGTTGAAGGCGAGACGATCTTCTCCGGCTGGATGTTCGCCTCCCGTCCCGCGCAGAACCCGCTCGAGCATCCGGTCTATGACGTCTGGGTGCTGGACTGCCGTACGGACTAGGGCCGGGCGTTTCGCTCAACTTTCCCAGATCCCCTCATCCTGATGTCAATCAGGACCCCGAGGGCGTGGGGCGTGTCTCCGCGAGTTCGGGCGGAGATCCGGGACCCAGTCTGGCTCATCGAGGTCCCTGATCTGCGCCCCGCTTTCGCGGGGCAGCCGTCAGAGATGACAAGTGGGTGGGAAGACTATCTACCCATTTGCGCCGACTTAAGGTCGGGGCCGCGCATTATCCCGGCGTCGAGCACGTCTCCACCCGGCGTTGGAATGAAGCCGGGGAAAAATCGAGCGCGGTCAGCTCAGTCCTTCAAGCCGAGCGCCCGCGCGAGCACATCCTGCGCACCCAGATCCATTCCCATCGCATAAAAATCCGCCGTGGTCCCGAGCGCGCCCTCAAGCCGGTCGTGATAGGCGTCGCGCGAGATTGTTTCGACGCCGAGATTCTCCAGATGCTCGGTGGTGAATTGGGTGTCGAGCAGGCTGTAACCGCCGGTATTGAGGCGCGCGACGAGATGCACGAGCGCGATCTTGCTGGCATCGGTGCGGGCAGAGAACATGCTCTCGCCGAAAAACGCGCCGCCGAGCGAGACGCCATAGAGGCCGCCGGCCAGTTGCTCTCCATCCCAGCATTCCACGCTGTGGGCAAAGCCGTCGCGGTGTAGCTCATTATAGAGGGCGAGGATGCCGTCATTGATCCAGGTTTCCTCGCGCCCTGGGCCGGGCTCGGCACACAGGCGCACGACCGTGTCGAAGGCGGTATCGATTTTCACCTGGAAAGGCGCCTGTTTCACCGTACGCTTGAGGCGCCGCGGAATATGCAGACCGTTGAGCGGCAGGATGCCGCGCTCGTCCGGATCGAGAAGATAGATGCGCGGGTCGTCGCGCGCTTCCGCCATGGGGAAAACGCCACGCGCATAACAGTCCAGCAATTCCGCCGTCCCGAAGACCCGCATATCACCCTTGGCCGATCAGGCCTCCCGGTTGGCGAGCCACTCCTCAAGCCAGCGGATGTGGTAGTCGCCGTTCACGAATTCCGGCTCTTCAAGCAGGGCCAGGAAGATCGGGATCGAGGTTTCGACACCGCCGACGACCATTTCCTCCAGCGACCGGCGCAGGCGCAGAAGCGCTTCCGTCCGGGTCCGCCCGTGCACGATGAGCTTGCCGATCAGGCTGTCATAATACGGGGGGATTTTATAGCCCGCATAAAGCGCCGAATCGAGACGGACGCCGAGCCCGCCGGGGGCGTGGAAATCACTGACCGTGCCCGGCGAGGGCGTGAAGTTTTTCGGGTTTTCCGCATTGATGCGGCACTCGATCGACCAGCCTTCGAAGGTGATGTCTTCCTGCTTGATGTCGAGCGGTGCGCCGTCGGCGACGCGGATTTGTTCGCGTACCAGGTCGATGCCGGTAATCATCTCGGTGACCGGGTGTTCCACCTGCAGGCGGGTATTCATTTCGATGAAGTAGAACTCGCCGTTTTCCCACAGGACTTCGATCGTGCCGACACCGCGGTAGCCGATCGCACCGATGGCCTTGCGGACGGTTTCACCGATCTTGGCGCGGTCCTCGGCATTGAGGGCCGGCGAGGGGGCTTCCTCGAGGATTTTCTGGTGCCGGCGTTGCAGCGAGCAATCGCGTTCGCCCAGGTGGACGACATTGCCGTGCGTATCGGCCAGGATCTGGATCTCGATATGGCGCGGCCGGCCGAGATATTTCTCGATATAAACGGTGCCGTCACCGAAAGCCGCCTTGGCCTCGGTGGAGGCGGTATCCATCGCCTCTTTCAGGTCCGCTGCGGTTTCGGCGACCTTCATGCCGCGGCCACCGCCACCGGAGGCGGCCTTGATCAGGACCGGGTAACCGATCTTCTCGGCGACCGGGATGGCGTCTTCATAGGTCTCGACACCGCCCTCTGAGCCGGGAACCACCGGGATGCCGGCATCCATGACGGTCTGCTTGGCGGTGATCTTGTCACCCATGACGCGGATATGTTCCGCCGTCGGGCCGATGAAGGTGAAGCCGTGGGCCTCGACGATCTCGGCGAAGCGCGCATTTTCCGACAGGAAGCCATAGCCCGGGTGGATGGCCTGGGCGCCGGTGACTTCGGCCGCGGCGATAATGGCCGGGACGTTGAGATAGCTCTTGGCCGCCGCCGGCGGGCCGACGCAGACGCTTTCATCGGCGAGGCGAACATGCATCGCATCGGCGTCTGCCTCGGAATGGATGGCGACGGTGCGGATGCCCATCTCGCGGCAGGCGCGGTGGACTCGAAGGGCGATTTCGCCGCGATTGGCGATCAGGATCTTGTCGAACATTCTGGGCGCTCGCGCGTTAAAGGGTGAGCGTTAGACGAGAATGAAGAGCGGCTCGCCGTACTCGACCGGCTGGCCGTCCTGCACCAGGATTTCGGCGATCTTGCCGGATTTCTCCGCCGTGATCGGGTTGAAAGTCTTCATCGCCTCGACCAGCAGGATGGTATCCCCCTGGGAGACGTTGGAGCCGACCTCCACGAAATTGTCGGCTTCCGGATTGGCCTTCAGGTAGACCGTGCCGACCATCGGCGACTTCACCACGCCCGGATGGGCGGAGAGGTCGGTGGCGTCCTGTGCGGCCGGGGTTTCCGGCGGCGCGGCGGCCGCTGCGGCCGGAGCCGGCGCTGCAGCAACCGGGGCTGGAGCGGCCATCGGGACAGCGGCCTGGACGACCGGGGCAGCGGTCAGCTGACGGGCAATGCGCAGCTTGAGCTCGCCATGCTCCACTTCGATCTCGGTCAGCTCGGTATCGCGCAGGATCTTCGCCAGATCGCGAACCAGGCGGGTGTTGAGCGGGGCACCGGATTTGGAATCAGAACTCATGGAGATGGGCCTTTGATTGTTTTCAGGTGTTCAGGCTTTGAACGGCGGCATCAATCCCCAGCAAATAACTGGCCAGACCGAAGCCGGTAATGCTGCC
>NZ_JASBRQ010000070.1 GCF_030149425.1 Maricaulis sp.
CCTCCGTCTTTACCTGCTCCGCCGGCACCTTGAGCTGCGCAAGCGCCGCCTTCACCGCGTCCATCATCGGCGGCGGGCCGCACAGGTGAACGCGCCTGCTGGCGATTTCGGGAACGGAAGCGGCGATGAAATCGGCCGTCAAATAACCGGAAGGCCCGGCCCAGTCGGTCCCTTCGGGCTTTGCGACGATGGAGACGATGTGAAGCTTGTGGTGGCGCCGCGCCAGATAGTCGCATTCCTCGCGAAAGATCAGATCCGTCGGCGTGTTGACACCGTAGAGGAGGTAGATGTCGTGTTCATAGGAGCGGTCCGTCAGGCTGCGCAGCACACTCATCATCGGTGTGATGCCGACTCCGCCGGCGATCAGGACGATCCCCTCGGCTTCCTTGCCGGTGAAGAAGAACCGGCCCGCGGGCGCCGCAATCTCGAGAAGGTCGCCCGTAGCGGCATGATCATGGAGATGGCGCGATTCCAGCCCATATTGTTCGCGCTTGATCGTGAGCTCGATATAGTCGCGCTGTGTGGGCGACGACGAGATCGTGTAGGATCGTCGGACCTTCTGGCCTTCGATCTCCGAGGTGATCGAGGCATATTGGCCGGGCAGGAACGTGAACGGCATCGGCCCGCGGTTCGGTTCCATGAGCCGGAACGTCTTGACGCTCGGGGTCTCGTCGAAGATCGCGGTGATCCGCAGGACGCCTTTCCACAGGCGCGGCGCTGCCGGCGTGGCGCTGCCGGGCGTAGCTGCGCCTGCAGGAGCAGCGGGCGCCGGCACGATGGGGGCCGGGGCCGGAGAGGTGGCCGGAGAGGTGGCCGGACTGGCCGGTGGTGTAGCCCCGCCTGGTGCGAGCCGCTCCACCAAGCTTGCGATGCGGCGCAGCCGCGCCCATCGGAGTAGCAGCGCCGCAACCAGAGCCGCCGCCAGCAGCGCCATCGCGATCAGGTGCCACCAGGAAAGGCCCGCCAGCTCGTTTCCGTATGCCATCTGGTCGCTGACGGCAAAACCCGACTGGGTCTTGAACCAGCTCAGGGCAATCTGCCGGGGAGGGCGGCCCTCTTCGAGGCCCCTGAGCGCGCCTGCTCCGCTGTCCGCGAGTGCGAGGCCTTCGCGGGCGCCCCTGATCGCATCCTGGGCTCCTTTCGTGTCGTTCGACATGAGAGCGTGGTGAAGCCGGGCTTGCTCCGCGGTCAGGACCTCGGCGCCCGACCCCAGGCGGGCGAGAGCCGCGGCGCGTACCGTCCGTCGTGCCTCATCGGTCAGGACGGGCCAGTCCATCAGCGAGGGGTAGAAGGGTTTGGCGCCGCCGTTTCCACAGCATCCCGCCGGTCCCGCGCCCATTTTGGTACCCGGCGACGGCACCATCATCCCTTTCATCATCGCCGCCATGGGATCGGCAGCTTTCGCCGCGGCCGGAGCTGCTGCCCCCATCACGTTGCCCGCTGGCATCGCCGCTGGCGCGGCGGCTCCGCCCGCTGGATGATGCGACGCGTGCTCTGACTCGGCCATCTGCGCCGACGCTGGCGGTGATCCGGAGATCATCGCCAGCGCGAGTGCGATACCGCTCGTCCTCAAAGCCCGCGATAGCTTGAGGCCGGTGATGTTGTTGTGAGGGCGCGTCACCTGAGGACTTCCTTACATGTCATCCTTCATGGGCATCGGCTTGTCCGCGGGCATCGGCGCCGGCTTCGCGGTGGCGGGTTTCGCATGGCGGCGGTGCGGGGCTGCCTTGTGCTTGGCCATCGGCATCTTCTTCATGCCGCAGCATCCGGCCTTCTTTGCCATCGGAGGCATGGCCGCAGGCATCTTGTCGTCCTGCATCGGCATGCCGGCCATGCCTGGCATCGCGTCGTGCTTCTCCATGCCGCCTGCCGGCATCGACCCGTTGGCGGAGGGCGCAGACTGGGTCGACGGATGGCCGGTGGTTTGCCCCTGGGCCGAGGCGATGGCGGGCGACAGCACGATTGCACCCCCTAGGGCGAGCGCGCGCAAGCGGGAAGAACGCGTCATGATCATGATCAATACTCCATTGCTATGACCGGCCGAACATCCGGCTGGCAACGGCCCCGAGGGACCACAAATCGATTTTCGCCAATATACGTAGTTTCCTGTTTCCCCGGCGTTGTCGCCCGGGCGCCCGGAGCCGGCGCCGATGCTCAATCATCGCGCGGGGTTCCCGTCGCCCGCTGCCAGGGCCAACGACCCTTGATCTCGACCTCTAGCGAGAAACTCAGGAAGGTTCGTATCAGCACAATGCCGGCAAGGACCGCGAGACTGCTAAGCGTTGGCTGGATCGCGATAGTGTTGATGATGTCGGCCGCAACCAGGAATTCGAGTCCGAGAAGAATGGCTTCACCGAGGCTCGACCTGAAGTTGCCGACGACATGTTGGTCGATCGGACCTTTCAGGGATTGCTGCAGGAATCTGATCAGCGAAGAACCGGCGCCCACGACGATGATCGCCGTCCCGGTGACTTCGATGGCACGCGTGATCCAGTGGATGCCCTCCACAATGAGGCTCTCGGTCATCACGGACACCTGTGCATCACGTGGCGAACTCTGCGACCTCCCAATGCGACGAGGCGATCGGGTTCGCGTTCGATGATCACCATGCGTTTGTCAGGCCGCCCCGGGGCGACTGTCTCTGGCCGCGCCAGGGAATAAAAGATGATGTCACCGCGTTCGTACCACGTCCCGGTGGCCTGCGGTGCACGGTCGGGCAAACTGATCTCATTATAAGATCCATCCGCCCGGAACTCCCAGGCTGTACCGGTCTTGCACCCGGACCGGGCGTCGAATGACCAGATACCGATGAGATCCGTCTTCGAGCCCAAATGCTGACCGGGCAGATGCTCGGCAACAGAAGGCTGGGCCAGGCCGCCAACCGCAGCGATAACAGCCAAGGCTAAACTTGCTCGGCTGAGGAGCGCGCGCGCTTGGCGCCGACTTGCCCAAAGCAGCAGTAAACCCAAACGCTGCAAAACAGGTCTCATATGGACGCCTTCACTGCGCGGGCGGCATGAGGGTCGCCGTCGCCAGGTGGGCTTCCCCTGGGAATGCTCGCGAGATGCGCGAGGATCGGGCAATCCGCGATGGGAATGTCGATCGAGCATTGGGCGGACAGGGCGGACAGGGCGGTCTTGATGCGGGTCAGATCATCGATACGGGTGGTCGCTTCATTTATCTTGCTCTCGGTGATGGCCAGGACATCGGCAGTTGTCGCGGTGTCGGACGCGCGCAAATCGAGCAGGCTTCCGATTTCGCGAAGCGTGAAACCCAGCTGCTGCCCCTTGCGAATGAACCGCACGCGCTCGAGATCGGCGTCGCCATAGGTGCGGTAACCGGCAGAAGACCGGGCGGGCGGAGGAAGCAGACCGTTGCGCTCGTAATAGCGGATGGTATCGGGACGGATGCCGAGCGCACGCGACAGCTTTCCGATCGTGAAATATGTCATGGCGCGTCTCCGTTGCCGCGACCATTCGAAAGGTCGCGGCATTATTCCTTCGAATTGGTCTTGCTCAGGTCGGGCAGTGCCGGGGTTTTCAGCCTGCTCGGCTTACATATCCTTCATCGGGGCGGACTGACTGTTGTCGGGCGTGCTCGTAGGCGGGGCGCCATTGGGCATCATCGGCCCACCCCGGCGCATGTCGCTGTGGTCCATATCCTGACGGTGGCGCTCATCCATATCGGCCGCCGTGTTGTCGGTCCCGACAGAGTCCGTGGCGGCGGCGGTGTCGTTTTCAAGAGCGCCGGGCGCGCTTGCAGAGGCATTGGAGGCAGCCTGGTTTTGCGTGCCGTCCGTCTTCTTGCCGCACGCAGCAAGCGTTCCGAGAAGCGCAAGGGCTGTGAGCCCCGAGACGATCTTCCCGGACGTATTCGTGAGGTGAGTCTTCATGATGTGTCTCCGAATGAGAGTGAGCGGTCGAACGCAAATCCCGTCGGACGAGCTTGATAAGCGTGCTCGACCGACAGATCAGGGTGTCATTGCTGCTTGAGAATCTGCAGGCAGCGATCGTGCGAGAGATTCATCGGGTTGCGCCCCTGTCCCTTCATCTCGTTGTGATCATGGGGCGTCGCGAGACCCATATTGTCTTCCATGGCCTTGCAGCTCGCGATCTGCGCGCTAGTCGGCGGAAGGGTCGCGCAAGCGCCGAGCAGCGCCAGTGGTAGCAATCCCAGCGAGATAGAGTATTTCATGTTCAGTCCTTCCCTGTGCAGGTGGTGTGGTCCTCTCCCACGGACATTTGTTCTGGCTGATCTGCGGCCAATTGAGACAGCCGCCCGTCCCGAACCAGAAAGAGGATCGGGCAAGGGTCGCTTTCGGCTTCGTGCGAGGGCGCTTCACCCAGCTGCTCAAGGCCTGTTTCGATAAGCTTGAGCTGTTCCACCCTGACCAGTGCTTCGCGCAGTTTGACCCGCGTGACGGCGAGGATATCCGACCCGGCGAGGGCGTCTCCGGCCCGCACCAGCAGGAGCGCGTGCGTTTCGGTGAGGGTGTAACCGAGCCCCTGTGCAGCGCGAACGAACTTGATGCGTTCGACGTCTGCAGGATGATAGACGCGGTATCCTGCACTGGTCCGTTGCGGAGCGGGGAGCAGGCCGGTGCGCTCATAATAACGTATGGTGTCCTTTCGAACGCCGGCAGCCTCGGCCAGCTCACCGATTCTAAGCCGTGACATGGCAAGTCTCGGAGGCACAGTGCCGCTTGGACCTAGGTCCAGGGTCAAGAGAAATATTTGGACGTCGGTCGATCATCGCCGCTCTCCTGTCCGCTCAAAGGCCGCGCGACTTTTCGTCGCTTGCGGCCGCCATCAGGCATCATGGGGAGCGGCAAGCCCCTCCCCGGCACGCCCTTATTTCTTGCGGAGCTCGACGATGTCGTGAACTGCGGGAGCGCCGTCGGCGACGCTCACATGCGCAAAATGGTCGTCAAATATATGATCGACCCTGACGTGGCCGATGAGGTCTCGGCGATAAGCGGGGCCGCTTCCTTTGTAGCCGGAGCCGGGCAGCGTCTTCACGCGATAGACGTCAAGCACCTGTCCGACTGTCGCGCCATCTGCTTTGCCGACACACACGATCGTTCCGGTCGTGTCCTTGCCGATGATCGATCCACGCATAAAAAAGCTGTGGCCGATGCCGGTCGCCAGAGCGGGGACCGCGCCGGCGAGGGCGATACTCGCCATGGCCATCGATATTGACTTCTTGAAGCGCATCTCGATTCCTTTCAATTCATGTCTCGTGCACCCAGGCCGGTGTTCGTCGCTTGGTTGCGAGCGATCGTGCCGGTCTCGTTCTGCAGCGAGGTGGCGTTGATGGTGGGGACGGCGGTCGCCGTCCCCGCTGCCGACTTATTTCCTGCGGAGTTCGACGATGTCGTGGACCTTCGGCGTGCCGTCGGCGATGCTCACATGCGCGAAATGGTCATCGAAAATGTGATCGATCTTGACGTGCCCGACGGCCACGCGCCGGAAGCCCGCGCCGGGGGTCTTCGAAGGTCCAGGTGTGCTTTCCACACGGTAGACCTCGAGGACCTGGCCTACGGTCGCGCCGTCGGCCTTACCCACACAAACGACCGTTCCGGTCGTGTCCTTGCCGACGATCGATCCACGCATGAAAAAGCTGTGGCCGATGCCCTGGGCGTAGGTAGGCGCGGCGCCGAGCACGGCGAGGCCTGCAAGCGCGATGGTGATCTTCTTCTTGAGCAACATGGTGGAAGCCTCCTTGGCTGAGTTTACAAGACCCGCCGAG
>NZ_JASBRQ010000073.1 GCF_030149425.1 Maricaulis sp.
CTGCAAGGAGCCTCCCCTCATGAGCGAGATGCGCACGGAAACCGACAGCTTTGGTCCTCTTGAAGTCCCCGCCGAAAAACTCTTCGGCGCGCAGACGGCCCGCTCCCTGATCAACTTCCCGATCGGCACGGAAACCATGCCCGTCGCGCTGATCCGCGCTCTGGGTATCGTCAAGCGGTCCGCAGCCCTGGCCAATAAGCGCCTGGACAATCTCGAGCCGGAACTGGCCGACGCGATCGTCACCGCCGCCACGGAAGTCGCCGAAGGCCAGTGGAATGACCATTTCCCGCTCTCGGTCTGGCAGACCGGCTCGGGCACGCAGTCGAACATGAACACCAATGAGGTGGTCTCCAACCGGGCCATCCAGCTTCTCGGCGGCACGGTCGGCTCGAAGGATCCGGTGCACCCGAATGATCACGTCAATCGCTCGCAATCTTCCAACGACACCTTCCCGACGGCGATGCATATCGCTGCGGCCGAACAGGTCGCCCATGCCCTGCTCCCGGCCCTGCAGCACCTGCATGCCGCGCTCGAGGCCAAGACGGACGAGTTCAAGGACATCATCAAGATCGGCCGCACCCATTTGCAGGATGCCACGCCGCTGACCCTGGGCCAGGAATTCTCCGGCTATACCGCGATGGTGAAGAACGGCATCCGCCGTGTTGAAGCCACGCGCGATGCCCTGCACGAGCTGGCCATGGGCGGCACCGCGGTCGGCACCGGGCTCAACACCAAGCCGGGCTATGCCGAGGCCTTTGCCGAGGAAGCCGCCAGCTTTACCGGCCTGCCCTTCATCACCGCACCGAACAAGTTCGAGGCTCTGGCCACCAAGGATGCCCTGGTGGAAGCCCATGGCGCCCTCAACTCAGTCGCCGTGTCACTGTTCAAGATCGCCAATGACATCCGCCTCCTGGGCTCGGGACCGCGCTCCGGTCTTGGCGAGATCGCCCTGCCGGAAAACGAGCCGGGCTCCTCGATCATGCCGGGCAAGGTCAATCCGACCCAGTGTGAAGCCATGACCATGGTTTGTGCCCAGGTGATGGGCAATAACGCCGCCGTCTCCTTCGCCGGCAGCCAGGGTCATTTCGAGCTCAACGTGTTCAAGCCGGTGATCATTTTCAACGTGCTGCAATCGATCCAGATCCTGGCCGACGCAGCGCGCACCTTCACCGATAAATGCGTCACCGGCATCAAGGCGCGCGAGGACAATATCAAACAGCTCATGGAGCGCTCGCTCATGCTGGTCACCGCGCTCAACTCGACGATCGGCTATGACAACGCCACCATTGTCGCCAAGACGGCGCACAAGAACGGCACCACGCTGCGCGAGGAAGCGGTCAAGCTGGGCTTTGTCACCGAAGAACAGTTCGACGCGATCGTACGTCCCGAGCAGATGATCGGGCCGAAGGCCTGAGCGCGCTCAGTATTTGCTTGTCATGGAACCCCGGGTCGCTTCGCGCCCGGGGTTTTGTTTGCTAGGGTTTTCCCATGACCTCAAAACCCGTCAATCTCCGCCAGTTCCGCAAGCGCAAGCAACGTGAGGACAAGGCGAAACAGGCCGAGGCCAACCGGGTCGCCCATGGGACGCCGAAAACCCTGAGCGAGCCAGTCCGGCTGGAGCGCGACCGTCTGTTGCGCGAGCTTGAGGCCAAGAAGCGCGACGCGCCGGACACGGATTAAACCCGCATAAATTGCGCACGAGATTTAACTCCCCTAAGGTGAGACATCATCCGGGGGGACAAGATGGCATTCGGGATCGCGCTCGAGGTCTCTATAGGCCTGATTTTCGTATATCTTCTGCTCAGCCTGTTTGCGACCGCACTGGTCGAGTTGATCGCCAACGGCCTGGCCCGGCTTCGACAGCGGACCTTGATGCAAGGGCTCTATATTCTGCTTGAGAGCCGCAAGCATGAAACCCACCCG
This sequence comes from Maricaulis sp., assembly GCF_030149425.1. Taxonomy (GTDB): domain Bacteria; phylum Pseudomonadota; class Alphaproteobacteria; order Caulobacterales; family Maricaulaceae; genus Maricaulis. The sequence goes on from NZ_JASBRQ010000073.1 coordinate 1,924, forward strand.
AGAACGGGCGGGTCGCTGACCGACCGGGTCGGACGGGCGCTCGGCCTGCATCAGGGTGTGCCCTGGATCCAGCCCAAAACACCCCGAGGTCGCGACACTACCGATCAGGCTCTGGAGAATTTTTCAGCCTTCCTCGAGACCCCCAGCATCCGCACCGCCTTTTTGTCGGGCAACGCCCTCGACCCGGACCCGCAGAGCGCGCTGAAACACGGTATGGGGCCGTCTTCGATTGCACCGCGTCAATTCGCCCAAGGCCTGCTGGAATGGGCCCAGGACAAGCAGCGCCAAGCCCAGTCAGAAGAGGCCGGCGCAACGTCCGGCGAGACCGCAGCCGATGGCGATGACGCGATATCGGAGGCCCTGACCTCCGGTGCCAAGCTCAGCGATACGCGCCGCTCCGAAGCGCATGTCCTGACCACGGACAGCCTGCTGGACAGCCTCAACTACCTGCCCGACACCCCCTTCACAGCCTCGATCCAGACCGCCGTGATGACCGCGGACAACAAGGTCGAGGACATGATCGGCCAGATTGAGGCTGTGTATCAGCGCGCCGTCGACCGCATGAGCGGAACGTTCAAGCGCAAGGTCCATATCTGGACACTGTGGATCGCCATTTCGCTGGCCGTCCTGTCCAATGCCGACACCATCACCATCGCCGAGCGGCTCTGGACCGACCGGACCTTGCGCGAGGCGATTATCGATGTCGCCGGGACCTATGCCGACAGCTGTGTACTACAGGGTGAGAATGCGGATGCGCGGGTGGACTGTTCGGCACTGGATGGGCACGCCGCGCGCACCGAAAACGCACCGCTAGAAGACCCCGGCACGCCCGAATCGGAACCCGCAGCACACAGAATCAGCACCGAAACCGCGCCCAACAACCCGCAAACCGGGGCCCAGCCCGGCATCGAGACAGCTGACGGCGTCAGCCTGGAAGACGCCCGCGAGCGCCTGCAGCGGCTCAGCGAGGCCATGTCCCTCATGCCGCTGACCGGCATTACCGGCATGGACGAGGACGTCAAGCGCACCGCCACCCGCCTTGGCGGCCGGCCAGGCGAGAACTGGGATCATCGCGACATCGGGCCGGTGATCGGCGGTATCGCGTTCAAGATGCTCGGACTTTTCCTGACCGCCATCGCCCTGTCGCTGGGCGCGCCCTTCTGGTTTGACCTGCTCAAGCGGATCATGAGCATCCGGGCCATGGGCCGCCGCGACAGTCCGGAACCCGATGCCAGCCGATCCAGCACCGCTGCCCCGCAGTCCAGCTAGAATGGCGAGTTGAGGATCGGGTTTTGCCCGTGCTTGCGCTTGTAAGCGCCCAGCAGCCGCTCCGCCTCAGCCGTTTCCGACACGGTCTCAAAGAACATCAACGCTTCCGGCGTCGCCGGCTGATAGCTGTCGGCTGGCTCAAGGGCGCGCTCAAAGGCGGCCCGAAGCGAGCGTGCCGGCGCAATTTTCAGCACCGATGACAGATCACTCTCATCGCCCAGCAACATGTAGACGCCCGGCGTGTCTGGTACGCGGGCTTTGAGCAGGCTGGAAAGCGGTATCGGTTTGTGCCAACGGCGCATGATGAAAACGGTCTGGACAGGAAAGCTACGCCTCAGGCCTAGCGCGTTCAGGGTAAGCAAGGCCTTAAAGCGACGCCCATGCATTGCCAGCCCGGTGCGGATCGGTCACATCTTCGGCCATGCCCCTGATCAAACGCTCTCTCTCCCTGTCCGGTCACCGCACCAGCCTGTCTCTGGAGCCCGAATTCTGGACCGTACTGGATCAGGCCGCAGCACTCGAACATCGCTCCCTGGCCGCGCTGATCAATGCGATCGACGCGGAACGCGGCGAAGACCCGCTGGCCTCATCGGTCCGGGTCTGGGTCTTGCGCCGGCTGATGCGTGAAGACCGCTAGCTCAAACCCCGGGGATGCGTTGGCACCACGCATCCGCTCCCATGGACCTCAGGCCGCTATAGCGCGAGTAAAGGGTGCCAATACAAGGTCCCAGCCGCCGTCATAGCGCAGGCGCATCTCCGCCCCATTGGCCCAGTTTTCCCAGCCGCGATGGACCAGGACGACGCGGGTGGTGACATCGCTCAACGCCTCGAAGCGCACCTCGACTTCCGTCGCCTCATCGGCCGGGCGCTGCAAATGCCAGGAAAACACGACCCGCTTGCCGGGTTCGTAAACCCTGACCCGGCCCCAATCGCATTCGCGGCCATCCGCGCCACGTTCATAAAGCCGCCCGCCGGGCTTGAGCTCGAAAACGATCCGGTCGGGCCGTGTTTCGCCGCGATCAGCGGCCATGGAGTGGGTTTCGGCCGGCCACCAGGAATCGATCCGGTCAGTAAAGAAGGCGAAAGCGGTGGCCGCATCGGTATCGACCTCGATCGTTTTCACCAGGGGTTCAATCGCTGTTCTGGTCGCGCTCATCATGTTCCAGTGCCTCCTTGTAGGCGTCCAGGACATCGCCCCAGAAGCTGTCGAGATAGGATCGCAATGCCTCAAGCCCGCCATGCTCGATCCGATAGATCCGGCTGCGCCCGCGTTTTTCGTCAGCGACCAGTCCGGCTTCGCGCAGTGCTTTGAGATGCTGCGACACGGCCGGCCGGCTGACCGCCAGCCCTTGGGCCAGATGTCCGGCGGATTTAGGCCCCGAACGCAATCGCTCGAAAACAGTACGCCGGGTCGGATCGGCCAGCGCGGAAAGGGCTTTTTCATGCGTCATGACTTTATGTAAGCATAGACTTACGTTTTAAACAAGACGCGCCCGGTCACATCCGGTTCATCTTGCAACTCCGGCGCGATCAAGACGGCGCCCGGAAGCCGGTAAGTGATCATTCGCTAGCGCCTTGATCGCCCCGCACAAATCGCTGGAAGTGAATCTTAATCACTGAAAAGACGCGCTTTTTGCGTGTAACTCTCATGCAACTCACGTGCAACCCCCGAGGCGCTCCGGCGTGCGCCGCTGCAACTGATCGCATCCGGCACGGCCTCGCATAAGAGGGGCATCAATGCCGTTCGCGAAGAGGGACTGTCGCGGCGTCACGGGAGATGAAAGATGAAATACCTGACGACTATTCTACTGGCCGGAGCGGCCATGACGGCCCTGTGTCAGCCGGCCCTGGCCCAGGAGTCCGACTATGCGAACGGGATAGACCGCATTGAATTGCAGTCCAATATCCCGCCCCTGATGATCACAATCCGCAATATGGCGGCCTCCACGGATCCGGCTGATCGCGATCTTCAGGTGATCTCGGACAATCCGCAGTTCACCGTTTCAGGGCGCATGTTCTGCGAGGTCTTTGGCCCGGGCGATTACGGTCGCGCGGAAGAGATGCAGGCCAGTTTTGGCGGCACTGTCTTCCTGCACTCGACCGGTGCCGGCACACCGGTGCAGACCACATTCACCTATTGGGGCGAAAGCCAGGACTATTCCGGCCAGTACCCGGCCGCCGATTTCGAGCTCGTATTGGAAATGGATGTGCCCCGGCAAGCCAGCAATCTTGTGAGCTTCACCTGGAATCCGGTCGATTATGTCGAATACCGCATGGAGCAATTCATCGCCAACAATGCCGGGACAGCGGCGGACTTTTTGCGCCAGGACGATGTCTTCAACCACCAGATCCGGCTCAACCTGGTCGGTCATTGTCTCTACAACAGCGGTTCAGGTGACAAGGTGCGCGGCGGCTATGAGCGGATCGCGGTCCCGGTAAACATCTTCTACCAGGGCGATCCGGATATCCGCGATGTCCTTACCCTGGTCGATGCCGGCGGTGGCATGATCGCCCAGCCCGTTCCTGATCGCGCCCGCCGCGCCACCGCGACCCGCGGCGGCCAGGGACAGCCCCCTGCCACCAATACAAGACCTGCTCGGGCGCCAACGCGCTCCGGCCCGCAATAGGCTGACGCTTGCGTCGGTCTGCTCTGGAACCCGCCGCCCCTCACCGGCGGGTTCCGTATTTGTGAGCGGGCTTGCGCTTGACGCTCGCACGCCCCTCGCGCCTATTGGCTCACGTGAACGATTCCGGGGCAAATCGTGGACTTCTATCCAACCTGACGGCCGCTTTCAGCGACGGGCGCGGCGGAGCGCTGTGGCTGATGGGGATCGCGGTCGGCCTCGTTGCCGGGTATGCCACCCTCGGACTGCGCCTCGCCATCAGCGCCATTGAAGTCCTCGCTTTCGGAGTGACAGAAGAAAGCCTGGCCAGCGCTGCCGCGGATCTTCCGGCGGGGCGGCTGATGCTGATTCCCATCGCGGCCGGTTGCGTTATCGCTGCCCTGCTCTGGCTCGGCGGCCGCATGGGCTGGCTCAATGGTGGCCGCGCCTCAGGCGTCCCCGATGTTATCGAAGCGCGCGCCGTCAAGAATGGTCGCATCGAGCTGAAGACCGGGCTGTTCTCGGCGCTACTCGCTACTATTTCCCTGGGCGGCGGCGGCAGTGCCGGGCGCGAGGGACCAGCCGTGCATCTCGGCGGTACACTCGCCTCCCAGATCTCCCGCCTGATCGGCCTGAACCCGCGCGGCAGCCGCATCCTGCTCGCCTGCGGTGCCGCGGCAGCCGTCTCAGCCAGTTTCAACGCACCGGTCGCCGGCGCCCTCTTCGCCTTCGAAGTCATCCTCGGTCACTATGCGTTGCGCTCGATCGCGCCGGTGGCTGTCGCCAGCGTTATCGGCGCTCTGATCGTCCGTTTTCACCTCGGTGATGATGCCGCCTTTGCCATCACCCAAGTCTACCAGAGCCACCTGTTTGATTATCCGGCCGCCGCCCTGCTGGGCATCGCCGCTGCCGGACTCGCCATTCTTTTTGATCGCGGCATTCTGCATGGCGGCAACTGGATTGACGGCCTGGCCAAGCGGCTTCGCCTGCCGCTCTGGGCGCTTCCTTTACCCGGCGGCCTGCTGATCGGTTGCCTCGCCCTGCTTGCACCGGAGATCCTCGGAGTGGGCTATGAAGCGACCAGCAATGCCCTAGCCGGCGAATACCTGTTCAACGAGCTGATTATCCTGATCGTGCTGAAGACCATCGCGACTTTCGTGACCATTGGCTTTCGCTTTGCCGGCGGGGTGTTCTCACCATCGATCTATCTCGGCGCCATGCTCGGCGCCTCTTTTGGGCTGATCATGGTTTCGCTTTTCGGCGATCAAACCGCCGGTGCCGGCTTCTTCGCCGTGGTCGGTATGGGCGCTGTTTCTGGCGCAGTCCTTGGCGCCCCGCTTTCGACGACCTTGATCGTGTTTGAACTGACCTCCAGCTATGAGGCGGCCGTGGCGGTGCTGGTCGCCGTATCGGTCGCGACGGTTCTGACCCAGTCAGCCCTGGGCGGATCGCTGTTCCAGAAACAGGTTATGCGCCGCGGCTATGACATTTCCGGCGGCGCCAGCCGCCTGGTGCTGCAAATGGTCCGCGTCCGCCAATGCATGATGCCGCTCGACAGCTGGGGCGAGGCGGAAATCGACAGTGGTGTCTGCCTTTATGAAGACGATACGCTAGGCCGGGCCATGGGCGTTTTCGACGCCGAACAGCTCGAAGGCGCTGCCGTGAGGAGCCGCACCGGCGATCAGCCGATCATCGGCTGGCTGACCAAGGCCGATGCCCAGGCTGCCTATGCCCGGGCACTCGCCGAGATCAGTGAAGAAGAGCACCGGTAGCCTGAAAACACCGGATATCAGTGCCAATAAGGCTTCGGAAAGATTGTTCGGCTAGCTTAGCTGATGATGGCTATGGTGGGTCGGATAGACGGGCAAGAAAGCCCCATACTGGGAGACGGTGTGCTCGCGGCAGATGCGCTGCGTGCGGCTAACATCAATCCCGACACCGGGCTGGCTACCGATTATCTCAACCACTTCAATGAAGTCGTTATGCTGATGGAGATGCTCCCGGACATGCGCGATTGCGCAGAAGATGTCCTGGAGTGGAAGCCGTCGAGCTATTGCGAGCACTTCGATCATTCCGCTTTCAAGGACAAGGATCTGGCCATCCTGGCCTATGGCGCTGCACCGCGCGCTGTGCGGGTTCATCTCGAGACCCTGATCCTGCAGATCGACGGTGAGGTTGAACGGGCGCAGAGCTTCCTGCGTCAGAGCCAGGCACCGGAAATCTGTGCCGAGATCGCGCGCCTGGCCAGCGAGGACATCAAACCGCTGATCGCAGCGGCCTCATCGGCTATCAATGGCAAGTCCGAACCGGTCGAGGACCAGCCGGATGAGGCGCTCCAGGCCGATATCGATGCGCTGTTTGGTTGAGTAGCGAGGCAAGCCCCGCCCCGAAACCGGACCTCCCCCGGTTTTGAAAAACGACCAAATCACCTCGGAATCGAACTCTAATTCCCTGTTATAGCTACAGATTTCGCTTCCATTTTCGCGGTTATATTATATAATTCGTTTTCAATCCCGCGGAACGGGTGCGGGATAGCGCACAGAGTTAATCCGGGATGCCTGGGGAGGCCTCTTATGTCCGCGCGTATGACGTTTGCAGGAGTGACTGTCGACACGACCACCGGCGAGATCGAGAAGATCTTGGACGCTATTCGCATTGAGCAGCACCATGGTGGCGACGGTCCTCAGCTCCTCATGCTGATCAACGACTTGTGCGTGGCCTACGAAACCCTCTTCGAGTGCCTTGAGACGGCCATCGCCGATCAGGATGGTGTCTCGCCGCTGTTTATCGCGCGCCAGCACCAGGGTTTCCTGACCGAATTGGCGAATTTCGCCGAAGACAGCCGCTCGCAAAATGGCGAGCTTTCCAACGCATTTTTCCATTTTCTGGAAATGGGTCCCTACCAGACACCGGCCCTCGCAGCGTAGATCCCATTTCCTCCCCCCGGCCGGGCCAGCTCTTTAAGGCAAGAGCTGGCCCGTGCGGCCGCCCCCTGAACAAACACCGAACAAATACACCTGGGCTCTTGGGATTAGCCCATATCCGGGTCAGACTGCTCAGCTGATACGAATCGCAAGCTGTACGGCGCCGACCCATGTCCAATCTCTCCATCTCCGATATGGCGCGCCCCGCGCCGCCCTCGCCCTATCTGGAGGGGCTGAACCCGGAGCAGCGCGAGGCCGTTGAGGCGGTAGAGGGCCCGGTACTGGTCCTTGCCGGCGCCGGCACCGGCAAGACACGCGTTTTGACCACCCGCCTGGCCCACATCCTGGCCACCGGCCGGGCCCAGCCCTGGCAGATCCTGGCCGTGACTTTCACCAACAAGGCGGCGCGCGAGATGAAAGAGCGCGTCGGCCGGATCATCGGTGAGGCGGTTGAAGGCGTACCCTGGCTCGGCACATTTCACTCCATTTCCGCGCAGATCCTGCGTCGCCATGCCGAGCTGGTCGAGCTCAAGTCAAACTTCACCATTCTCGACACCGATGATCAGCTTCGATTGCTGAAGCAGATTATCCAGGCGGAAAACATCGACGAGAAGCGCTGGACACCCCGCCATCTCGCCTCGCTCATCGATGGATGGAAAAACCGTGGCCTTTTGCCGGACCAGCTCGGTGAAGAGGACAAGTGGTCGTTTGCGGAAGGCCGTGGCCAGGGCCTTTACCAGATCTATCAGGAACGGCTGAAGACACTGAATTGCTGCGATTTCGGCGATCTTCTGCTGCACACCCTGCACATTTTCAAAGATCACCCGGATGTGCTGGCGGAGTATCACAAGAAGTTCCGCTATGTGCTCGTCGACGAGTATCAGGACACCAACGTCTCGCAATACCTTTGGCTGCGGCTGCTCGCTCAGGGTACGGGAAACATTTGCTGCGTCGGCGATGATGATCAGTCCATTTATGGCTGGCGCGGCGCCGAAGTGGACAACATCCTGCGCTTCGAAAACGACTTCCCGGGCGCGCATGTGGTGCGCTTGGAGCGCAATTACCGCTCAACCGAACACATCCTCGCGGCGGCCTCGGGCCTGATTGCTGCCAACCGCTCGCGGCTGGGCAAAACCCTTTGGACCGAGGACAGCGGCGGCGAGAAAGTCCAGGTGCGCGGCATCTGGGATGGTGAAGCCGAAGCCCGTTTCGTCGCCGAGGAGATTGAAAACTGGTCCTCCAAGGGCCGGGCCTATTCCGACGCCGCCGTACTGGTGCGCGCTGCCTGGCAGATGCGCGCCTTCGAGGACCGTTTCATCATGCTGGGTCTGCCCTACAAGGTGATTGGCGGCCCCCGCTTCTTCGAACGCGCCGAGATCCGTGATGCGCACGCCTATCTGCGCCTGGTCCGCTCGCCGGAAGATGATCTTGCCTTTGAGCGCATCGTCAACACGCCCAAGCGCGGTATCGGCGACACCTCAGTGCAGAAGATCGCCATGACTGCACGGGCCATGGGCGTGCCTATGAGCGAGGCCGCGCGGGTCATGGTCACAACCGACGAGATCCGCGGCAAGGCCCGCACAGCGCTTCAGGTTTTCCTGCGCGATGTCGACCGCTGGCGCGAACAGGCCGAGCATTCGCGGCTCGACGAACTGGCCGAGATTGTGCTCGACGAGAGCGGCTACACTGCCATGTGGCGCGAGGACAAAACGCCCCAGGCCGCCGGCCGGCTGGAGAACCTGAAGGAACTCGTCCGTTCCATGGGCGAATGGGATACGCTGGAAGCCTATCTCGAACATGTCGCCCTGGTTACCGATGCCGACCGCGCCAGCGAGGATGATGACGAAGTTTCGCTGATGACCCTGCATGGCGCCAAGGGGCTGGAATTCCCCCTGGTTTTCCTGCCGGGCTGGGAAGAGACGGTGTTTCCCTCACAGCGCTCGCTGGATGAAGGCGGGACGCGTTCGCTCGAGGAAGAGCGCCGTCTGGCCTATGTCGGCATCACAAGAGCGCGTGAGCGGGCGATCATCACCTTTACCGCCAACCGCATGATCGATGGACGCTGGCTAGCCGTTATCCCCTCGCGCTTTATCGACGAAATGCCCGTTGATCACGTCGAAGCGAAGTCGGAGACCGGCTATTATGACGGCGGCCCGGGCCGCGAGAGCTTCACGGCCAATGCCGATCCGATGGCGTCGAGCTATTCCTCACCCGGCTGGAAGCGCTATCAAGCCAATACCCAGTCCGGACGCAAGAGCGACCCGCCGACTATCAACGCCAAGGCAACGCTGATTGAAAGCGGCGGCTCGGACAAGACCGGCAAGTGGCAGGCCGGCGATCGGGTCTTCCACGACAAATTCGGCTACGGAACAGTGAAGAAGGCCGACGGCGCCAAATACACGGTGAAGTTCGATAAGGCCGGCGAGAAGAAAGTGGTCGAAAGCTTCCTGCGGGACCTGCCCTAGCCCTTGCCTCGGGGGCAAAAACCGGTCACACCCCGCCGCCAGGCTTTGAGCCTCCCGGGAGCTGATCATGTCCACACTCTGGCGCCTCACCGCGCAGGCCGATTTCAAAACCCTCGCCGACGCCGCCGAGCGTCTCGACGAGGCCTATCCGCCGCTGGCCCTGTCCTGGTCGCTGTTTGACGACACCGATCCGGCGCGCCTGGATGTGCTGTTCGACACGCCGCCCGATGAAGCGCAATTCCGTGCCGCGTCCGGTCTGCCGACTGACATCCTCGCCGAGATCCGCCCGGTCCCGAATGAAGACTGGGTCCGTATATCCCTGGAAGGGCTGAAGCCCGTCGAGGCGGGCCGGTTCATCGTCTTCGGCGAACATGACCGCGACCAGATCCCCGCCGGCAAGGTGAAGCTGGAAATCGAAGCTGGACCGGCCTTTGGCACCGGCCATCACGGCACGACACGCGGCTGCCTCCTGGCCTATGACGCCATGCTGGAAGCCGGCGAGCGCCCGGCCACGGTATTTGACCTGGGCTGCGGCACAGCCGCCCTGGCAATCGCTGCGGCGAAAACCCTCGCAGATGCTGAAATCCTGGCCTCGGACATCGATCCGGAAGCGGTCGAGGAAAGCCAGGTCAATTGCGACAAGAACGGCACACCGGACGTGGACTGCTTTGTCGCCGAGGGGCTCGACCACGCCAAGCTGAAGGGTCGCCAGTTCGAACTGATCTTCGCCAATATTCTCGCCGGTCCCCTGGTGGCCCTGGCACCGGGCATCGCCAATGCCCTCACCCCGGGCGGCAAGGTTATTCTTTCCGGCCTGCTGAGCGAACAGGAAGCCTGGGTGCGCGAGGCCTATGAAGCGGCGGGCCTGACGGTGCAGCGCCGGGAACCGATTGAGGGCTGGGAAACGCTGATTGCGGTGAAAGCCTGATTGCAAGCGTCATGCAGCGGGCCTAATTTCCCGCCATGACCCAGATGATCTCACAGACTTTCGACGTAAAGGGCGGCCCGCAATTTGGCCGCGACAACCTGCCCAAGCTGCGCACTGAGCTCAAAGCCCTCGGGCTGGACGGTTTCCTGGTGCCGCATGAGGACGAGTACGACAACGAATACCTGCCCGATTGCAATGAGCGGCTGTTGTGGCTGACCGGTTTCTCCGGTTCGGCCGGCGCGGCTATCGCCATGATTGATCGCGCCGCGGTTTTCGTTGATGGCCGCTATACGCTGCAGGTGCGCCAGCAGGTCGATGGCGATCTGTTTGAGTATCGCGACCTGGTCGATCAGGGCATGCATGGCTGGATCGAGAGCGCCGGCCGGGCCGGTGAGAAAATCGGCTATGACGCCCGCCTGCACAGCCCCGCCTCTCTGGCACGGCTGCAGACCGCTGCCGAGCGCGCCGGTGTCGAGCTGGTCAGTGTTGACAGCAATCCGCTCGACACGGCCTGGAGCGATCGCCCGGCTGCTCCCATGGCAAAGATCAATCCGCAGCCGATCGAATTTGCTGGCGAAGACCATACCTCCAAGCGCGAGCGCATCGGCGTTGCTATCGAGCGCGGCGCGGCTGACGCGGCGGTCCTGACAGCGCCACCCTCCATCGCCTGGCTGTTCAACATCCGGGGTGGCGATGTATCCCGCTCGCCCCTGCCTTTGTCTGCCGCCATTCTCGGCAAGGACGGCAAGGCGACCCTATTTGTGGCTCCGGAAAAACTGACCGACGAAACCCGCTCCCATCTCGGCAATGAAGTTGCACTACGACCGGAAACCGAGTTCGCTGCCGGCCTGGCGGAGCTCGACGGCAAAACCGTGCGCGTTGATCCCAACACGGCATCGGCCTGGGTGTTTGAACAGCTCAAGTCTGGCGGTGCCACGGTGCAGGAGCTGGAAGACCCGGTCATGCGCCCCAAGGCGGCCAAGAATGCCGCCGAGGTCGAGGGCTCACGCCAGGCACACATTCGCGACGGCGCAGTGATCGTCAAATTCCTGCACTGGCTCGACACTGAGGGCCAGTCCGGCGAGGTCGACGAGATCCAGGCTGCCCAGAAGCTGGAAAGCCTGCGCAAGGAATTGCCGGAGCTGCGCGACCTGTCCTTCGACACGATTTCCGGTGCCCAAGGCAATGCGGCCTTTGCCCACTACCGGGTGTCCGAAGACAGCAATCTCAAACTCGCAGACGGTTCGCTCTATCTTGTCGACAGTGGCGGCCAATATCCCGACGGCACCACGGACATTACCCGGACGGTTCCCATCGGCACCCCGACGGCAGAAATGCGGACCCAGTTCACCCGCGTTCTCAAGGGCCATATCGCGCTGTCCATGATCCGCTTCCCCAAGGGCACGACCGGCACCCAACTCGACGTTCTGGCGCGTTTGCCGCTATGGCAGGCGGGCTTTGACTATGACCATGGCACCGGCCATGGCGTCGGCAGCTTCCTGGGTGTGCATGAAGGCCCGCAGCGCATTGCCAAGGCGCCCAGCGCCGTAGCTCTGGAACCGGGCATGATCGTCTCCAACGAGCCCGGCTATTACAAGGAAGACGCCTACGGCATCCGCATCGAGAACCTGCAGGTCGTCACCGATGCCGCGCTCATCCCCGGCGGCGACCGCCCGATGCTTGGTTTTGAGACCCTGACGCTTGCACCGATCCACCGCACGCTGATCGATCTGCATCTGCTGACGCCGGAAGAGCTGATGTGGATGGACCGCTATCACGCCCTGGTGCGTGAGAAAGTCCTGCCGCTGGTCGAGGGTGAAGTCGCGGACTGGCTGCTCAAGGCGACCGAACCTCTGGCCGGCGCCACGCCCTGATGCGGACCGGCATTCTGATCATTCTGGCGGCCGCCCTTCTGGGCGGCTGCTTTTACGCCGAAGATCCTCTGATCACCCGGCGGGCGGCGGATTTCCCGCTCGATCAGGGCCGCTATTCCCACACGCCCTATCACCCGGACGGACGCCCGTTCGACCGGCCCACCTGGAACGGCGAGATTGAACGCGAGGGCTGGAGCTATGCCTCCGACACCGAGGCCTTTCCGCACCAGCATGTCCGGTTGCGCGCGCTGACCGATGGGCTCTACGCCGCCCAGCGCGAGAATGACGGCAATTACCTGTTCGGTCTTGTCTTCACCTATCCCGGCGGCGTCGTCACCTATCACAACCCCTCCTGCTCTGATCTGTCGGAAACCGCGCGCGAACGCTACGCGTTGACCGTGGACATGGAGGAAGGCACCTGCCGCATCGAGCGCTGGGATGTGCTTGAAGCCGTCTTGCTGACCTATCTGGAGGAGCAGGGCGGCGCACCGCGCGTCGATGGCGTTTACCGGCGCCTCGACTAACCGCCTCATTTTCGGCACGCGAACTCCCTAGACTCGAGTCAACGACAGGGGGAATTTGTTATGTTCAAAAGCGTTCGTGTCGCTCTGATCATCGCCTTCGCCACGGCCCTGGCCGGGTGTTTTTATTCCTTTGAGCCGCTGATCACGGCGGAGAACAGCGTCCGTCCCATTCCGCCCGGCAGCTATCGCGCCTATTCGGTCGACGAGCTGGGTGAAGCAACCGATGACGACAACTGGGCCGGCGAGGTCGTCTACAAGAGCGGCCGCCTGCACTCGGACACCGGAGACATGCCACTGCAGGACGCCATCTTCCACGAAATGTCGCCGGACCTCTTCATTGCGGTCTCCGATGATGTCGATGAGGGCGATGAGCGGATTTACGTGATCGTCTTCCGTTATCCGGGCAATCGGCTCTTCGCCCACTTCCCGCAGTGTGACGACCTCTCCCTTGAGGCTCTGGAGGCCACCGGGCTGGAGCGCGACAGCCGCGGCAATTGCGGTGTATCCAGCCTGGACCAGCTGGAACAGGCCCTCACCTTCTATCTGGAAGAAAACGAGGGCTATGTCCTGGATGGTGCCGTTCTGGAGCCCGCCGACTAGCCCTCGCCGATAAGTTTGAACCAGTCATCCTCGCTGAGAGTTTCAACACCCAGATCGGCGGCTTTCTTGGCCTTGGAACCTGCTCCGGGTCCGGCGACGAGATAATCGGTTTTCTTCGAGACTGATCCGGCGACCTTGGCACCGAGTGATTGCGCCTTGGCCTTGGCTTCATCCCGGGTCATGCGTTCCAGCGTGCCGGTAAACACAACCGTCTTGCCCGCAACCGGGCTGTCGCTGGCGACCGTTTCGGCGTTCTGGATGTCGAGTTCGGATGCGAGGGCATCGAGCATGTCGCGATTATGCGGCTCGGAGAAATACTGTTCGAGCGCCTCCACCGCCGCCGGACCGAGACCATCAATGTCCAACATCTCGGCGCGAACGGTCTCATCGCTCAAGGTCTCTGAGGCTGATTTGAACGCCGTCCAGCTCGTATAGGTCCGCGCCAGCAGAGCCGCGGTATTTTCTCCGACATGGCGAATACCCAGCGCGTTGATCACCCGCGCCAAGGCGATGGCCCGCCGCTCGTCAATGGCATTGAAGAGATTGGCCGCACTGGTCTCGCCCCATCCTTCGCGCTCCTGGATCGGCGGAATAATCTCATCGGCATCATTTCGCCTGCGAAGCGTAAAGATGTCGGCGGGCTGCCGCACCAGTCCTTCGGTATGGAAGGCTTCGATCTGCTTGGTCCCCATGCCCTCGATATCGAAAGCCTTGCGCGAAACGAAATGCTTCAGGCGTTCGATCAGCTGGGCCGCGCAGATCAGCCCGCCGGTACAGCGCCGAACCGCATCCAGCTTGCCGCTTTTTTCATCGTGCTCGCGCACCGCCTGGCTGTCGCAGACCGGACAACGGGTAGGAAACTGAAACGGCTCCGCTCGTCCGGGGCGGTCGGGATCGGTGACCCGTACAATCTGCGGAATGACATCACCAGCACGCTGGACAACCACCGTATCGCCGACCCGCACATCCTTGCGGGCGATCTCGTCTTCATTGTGCAGGGTGGCGTTGGACACGACTACGCCGCCGACGGTGACCGGTTTAAGGCGAGCAACCGGCGTCAGCGACCCCGTACGACCGACCTGAATATCGATCCCCTCAAGCAGGGTTGTGGCCTGTTCGGCGGGAAATTTATGGGCGATTGCCCAGCGCGGCGCCCGGGCGACGAAGCCGAGACGTTCCTGCCAGTCCAGCCGGTCGGCCTTGTAGACCACGCCGTCAATGTCATAGCCGAGGGCGGCCCGCTTGGCTTCAATATCGCGATAGACCGCGAGGACGTCATCAAGGGTTTGGCATCGCTGCATCAGCGGATTGGTCGGAAAACCCAGCGCCTTGAAGCGCTCCACCGCATCATACTGCGTCGTGGCCAGGGGCGCGCTGACCTCACCCCAGGCATAGGCAAAGAACCGCAAAGGACGCCTCGCCGTCACGGCCGGATCGATCTGGCGCAATGAACCCGCAGCGGCATTGCGCGGGTTCTTGTATTCCGGCTTGCCCGCTTCAACCTGCCGGCTGTTGAGAAGCGCGAAATCCTCATGAGACATATAAACTTCGCCGCGCACCTCGAGCACATCAGGCCAGCTGCTGCCCGGCAGGTTCTCCGGAATATCATCGAGCGTGAGCAGGTTGCGGGTCACGTCCTCGCCGGACGCACCATCGCCGCGAGTGGCGCCGGATACCAGCCGCCCCTTTTCATACCGAAGGCTGGCGGACAGGCCATCAATCTTCGGCTCTGCCGTGATCACGACCGGCTCATCATCGCCGAGCCCGAGGAAACGCCGGATCCGGGCGATGAAATCGGCCACATCCTCATCATTGAAGGCATTGCCCAGGGAAAGCATGGGGACGGCGTGTTTGATCTCGCCGAACTTGCCGGAGGGAGCAGAACCGACGCGCTGGGTCGGGCTCAACAGGTCAACCAGCTCAGGATAGCGCGATTCGATCGCCTCCAGACGCTGACGCAGACGGTCATAGGCCGCGTCTGAGATCTTCGGCGCGTCATTCTGGTAGTAATGCTTGTCGTGGGTGGCGATTTCCCTGGCCAGTCGCGCGTGTTCATCGCGCGCTTCAGCCGCGTTCAGATCGTCAACATCCTTGAGTGCGCTCATAATCCGTCCCGCTGAATCAGTGCGCAGACAGTCTAGGCCTCAACCGCCATCAGTGCATCCGCCTGGGCCCGTGCCGCGTCAGTAATATCAGCACCGGAGAGCATGCGGGCGATTTCCTCACGCCGCGCCTCACCGGTCAGCTGCACCAGGGTGGTGCGGAGGCTGCCCTGCCCGTCATCCTGCTTCTCGATCTTCCAATGATGATCCGCCAGCGCGGCGACCTGAGGCGAATGCGTGACGACCAGCGTCTGTCCTTGTCGCGCCAGGCGTTTCAGGCGGCGGCCAACGGCATCGGCGACCGCGCCGCCAACACCCTGGTCAACTTCATCAAAGACCAGAACCCGGCCCTGATCCTCGCCCGCCAGAACGACTTTCAATGCCAGGCCGAAACGCGACAGCTCGCCCCCCGAAGCGATCTTGTCCAAGGGACCAAAGGGGGCACCTGGATTGGTCGACACCTCAAAGGCCACATGATCACGACCGTTCGGCCCAGCCCGATCGGCGTCGGCCTGCACCGCGACCTGGAACCGCGCCTTGTCCATTTTCAGCGGCGGCAGCTCACCGGCGACCGCTTCAGCGAGACGCTCACCGGCGGCGCGGCGGCTCACGGTCAGTGCTTCGGCCGCATCGTCATAACGGGCCCGGGCCGCACTGACGGCTTTTTCCGCCTCAGCGATCTGGTCGCCGGCCTGATCGATAGCCTCCAGCTTGGCCGCGATCGCGGCTTGAATGTCCGACAGATCGTCCGGCTGAACATCATGTTTACGGGCCGCCCCGCGGATCGCGAAAAGACGCTCCTCGACAGCTTCAAGCCGGCCGGGCTCGACATCGAAGGCCTGTGCCGCGTCAGCCAGCGCCTCGCCGGCTTCACCAAACTCGATCAACGCCCGGTCGATGGCGCCGGAGGCCCGCTCCAGAGCCGCGCCAGCATCGCCACCGCCGGCCCCGATCTGGTCGCGCACACGGTCGAGACCCCGCAGGGCCGCGTTCAACCGGGTTTCCAGCCCGCCGCCATCGCTGGACAGGGCAGACTGGGCGTCCTGCAAATCCCCGAGCGCGCGTTCCGCGCCCTGCAGGAACTGACGCTCCTCGGCCAAGGCGCCCTCCTCGCCGGGCTTGGGAGCGAGGCGGTCGAGCTCTTCCAGCGCATGGTGCAGGTAATCCTGCTCACCTTCGGAAGCGTTATTGGCCGAGATCAGATCATCAAGCCGCGCCCGGGCATCCTGCAAGGCGTGCCAGCGCGTTCGGCAATCAGCTAGAAGGACGTCATGCCCGGCGAAGGCATCGAGATGGCCGCGATGGGTTTTGGGATCCATCAGGCCGCGTCCATCATGCTGGCCATGCACTTCAACGAGGGCATCGCCGAGCTGGCGCAATAGCGCGACACTGGCGGGCTGATCATTGACATGGGCCCGCGACCGCCCGTCTTCGCTCAGGCGGCGGCGCAGGATCAGCGCCTCGCCCGGCTCGGCTTCGATATCGGCCTCATCCAGCAAGGCCCAGGCGGGGTGGTCGGGAGCGAGGTCAAACGTGGCAACGGCGCGCGCTTCCTCCGCGCCGGAGCGCAGCTGGGCCCGCTCGGCCCGTTCGCCGGCTGCGAGGCCCAAAGCCCCCAAAAGAATGGATTTCCCCGCCCCGGTCTCACCGGTCAGCGCGCACAGGCCACTCTCAAATACCGCGTCGAGCGTGTCGATCAGGACCACATTGCGGATGGAGAGGGCGTGCAGCATTCAGCGCGGTTGCACCTCGAGTTTAGCCGAAGAGACGACGCCAAGCACGATCGAAATAGCTCGGATCTTCGTTCTCGATGACCTGGTCGAGGGTAATGCCCTCACGGGTCAGGAGATCATAGCTGTTCTGATACCATTCCGAGCCCGGGAAGTTGTGGCCGAGCACGGCGGCGACCTGACGGGCTTCACCGTCAACACCCAGCGCGACATAGCTCTCCACCAGACGGTGCAGGGCTTCCGGCACATGGCTGGTGGTGCCGTATTCCTCGATCACATTGCGGAAACGGTTGATGGCAGCGAGGTGATAATCACGGCGCAGATACCAGCGACCGACATCCATCTCCTTGCCGGCCAGATGATCGCGCGTCATGTCGATCTTGAGGCGGGCGTCGGTGGCATAACGGCTGTCCGGGAAGCGGCGGACAACCTGTTCCAGGGCTTCCATGGCCTGGGCGGTGGTCTGCTGGTCGCGACCGACATCCATGATCTGCTCGAAATAGCAGATGGCGATCAGGTAGTAGGCATAAGCCGCGCTGCGATTGCCCGGATGCAGGGAGATGAAGCGCTGCGCATCGGAGATGGCTTCCTCATACTGCTGACCCTGGTAATTGGCGAAAGCCGCCATGAGCATGGACCGGCGCGCCCATTCCGAATACGGGTGCTGACGCTCGACTTCGTCGAACTGCGCTGCCGCGAGCCGATATTGGCGGCGGTCCATGGAACGGAGGGCATCCCCATAAATCGTCTCGGCCGGGCGCTCGACATAAGCGACCTCGGCGTCCGGACCGCTGGAACAAGCGGCCAGAACGGCTGCGGCGAGAATGGGTGTGATCAGGCGCGACGAACGAAGCATCAAACACGACTCAACTGGTTGGACGCTTGGTTAAGCGCCGGTGGTCACTGCCTTGTAGCCGATCCAAGCGCGCGGCAAAAGAGTGCTGTCAGCGCTTCACCGAAAAGAAACGGGAATACTAGGAGTTGGCGAGTGCAATATCCTGCGTCGCGCCACCCCGCATGGTCACCATTTTCCAGGCAGAGGTGTCGTCCAGCAAGGCCCGCACGGCTGCGTTATTGATCGCATGGCCGGGACGGCTCGCCGAATAACGGCCCAGGATCGGTGCACCGGCGAGATAAAGATCGCCCAGGGCATCAAGTGCTTTGTGCCGTACGAATTCGTCGTCATAGCGAAGCCCTTCCGGGTTCACCACGCCGGTGTCATCGAGCACGACCGCATTATCCATCGACCCGCCACGAGCCAGGCCAGCGGCCAGGAGGGCGTCATAATCTTTCTGGAAACCGAACGTCCGCGCCCCGGCGATGTCATTGGCGAAGATATCCGGCGTCACATCAAACACGCAGGACTGACGCCCCACAGCCTGATGCTCGAAGGAGATATCGACCTCGATCATCGGCTTCAGCGCCGGCAGGAAACCGGCCCGGCGGCCTTCGGTTTCAACCATGACCGGCTTGAGTACCTGGATCGCACGGCGCGGTGCGGCATGCGCGACCAGGCCGACATTGTGGATCAGTTCCACGAAGGGGGCGGAAGACCCGTCCATGACCGGCAATTCCGGGCCGTCGATATCGATGATCGCATCGTCTACGCCGATGCCGGCCAGTGCCGCCATCAGGTGCTCGACCGTGGCCACCGAAACGCCATCACCATTGGCGATCGTCGTCCCGAGACGGATGCCGGTGACCGCATCGGCACGCGCTTCAACGCGATTATCCCGATCGGTGATATCTGAACGGATGAAGACTATGCCAGCGCCCGCAGGTGCAGGCTGCATGACCAGGCGTACACGTTCGCCGCTGTGCAGTCCCACCCCTGCACATACAACCGGTGCCGCCAATGTTTGCCGGTAAATCACAACAACTCGCCGTCGCTTTTAGTTATATATCTGCGGCACGAGCCGCCCCTCGCTAGGAGAAGACGACAAGCGGCGCGATGATACAATTAAAGCTTTGTTGCGCTTTGTTACGCGTGCGACCGAATCAGTTGGCCTGGCGGCGCAGGAAGGCCGGGATTTCCAGGTCACCCTCATCCAGACTATCGCCGAACAGATCACCGGAAGGCGCGCGAGGCGCTTGAACCGGCGGCGTTTTCTCCGCGACCGGAGCCGCTTTCGGAGCCGGCTCTGCGGGTTTACGGCGACGACCGAAGAGAGAGAAACCTCGCTTGGGCTCTTCCTCGGCTTTAGGTTCAGGTGTGATCGTCGGAGCCGGTTCGGAACGGCGCTGTTCGTAACGGGCGTTGAGCGCCTCGGCTTCACGCTGCAGGCGCGCCTGGTCGACCACGACCTGCGGCGGCGGGGTCGGCGCGGCGGCTTCCATGCGCGGCGCTTCGACTTGCGGCTGGACCAGGGACTGGCCCTGGACCTCACCCTGGGTCGGCTCTGCCGGCGGCGGGGTCAAATCTTCGGCACCGACAGCGCGGCGCAGCGGCTCTTCATGAGCCTCGGTCTCGCGCGGAGCCGGCGCTTCGGTGCGCGACTCTTGGATCATACGGCCCGGACGGTCGGTATTCATGCGCTTCCACGGCAGAATGTGGTCATTGCCGCCGGACGCCGCAGCGGTCCCGGCCGGCGAGGACTGGACGATACGCTCCGGCGCCGGGGTCACCGTGCGCTGGCGCGTGCGCGGATCAACAGCCATGGCTTCGGCCTCGATACCGGTGGCGACAACGGAGACCCGCATCGAGCCATCCATATTCTCGTCAAAGGTCGAACCGACAATAATGTTCGCATCCGGATCAACTTCGGCGCGGATTTCGTTCGCAGCCTCGTCGACCTCGTACAGGGTCATGTCGTAACCGCCGGTGATATTGATCAGAACGCCGGTAGCGCCCTTCATCGACACATCATCAAGCAGCGGGTTGGAAATCGCGGCCTGGGCGGCATCGACGGCGCGCTTCTCGCCCTCGGCTTCGCCCGTGCCCATCATCGCCTTGCCCATTTCGTTCATGACGGCACGAACATCGGCAAAATCAAGATTGATCAGGCCCGGCATGACCATCAGGTCAGTAATCCCGCGCACACCGGAATGCAGCACTTCGTCGGCCATGGAGAAGGCTTCGGCGAAGGTGGTCTTTTCCGTGGCGATGCGGAACAGGTTCTGGTTCGGAATGACGATCAGCGTATCGACATGTTCCTGAAGCTGTTCAATGCCGTTTTCGGCCAGCTTCATGCGGCGCGTCCCCTCGAAGTGGAAGGGTTTGGTGACAACGCCGACGGTCAGAATACCCAGCTCGCGTGCGGCCTGGGCCACGACCGGCGCAGCACCGGTCCCCGTACCACCGCCCATACCGGCCGTAATAAAGACCATGTGCGCACCCTGCAGGTGCTCGCGGATCTCATCGATGGAATCATGCGCCGATTGCTGACCGACTTCCGGACGCGCACCCGCTCCCAGACCTTCGGTAATCGCAGCGCCCATCTGAACGCGCTTTTCCGTGCTTGAACGCGACAGGGCCTGGGCGTCAGTATTGGCAACGACAAAGTCGACGCCTTCCAGCGCCGCCTCGATCATGTTGTTGACGGCATTACCCCCTGCGCCACCGACACCAAAGACGACGATGCGCGGCCGCAGTTCGGTCGTTTCCGGGATGGAGAGGTTGAGCGTCATGATAGACCCCGTTCACACACAAGTAAGGTTAACGAATTTCGAACTGCATCATCGCCTTCACACACTTAAGCGAGTGTTAAGCGCAATATTAAATGCAAAGAAATGAGCAGGATTTGGTCGCGCTTTTTTGCAGCACGCCCGGCTAGAAGCTTTCCGCGAACCAACGCCACATGGCAGCGGGTCCACGCGCCTCACCCTCACCGCTGCGCGCCGCGGACCGGCGAGCGCCGCCACCCAGCACAGGCGGACCGGAAATCGCTTCCGTTGCTCCGCGGGTTTCACGGCGGACAATGCCGGATACGGCCGAGAAAGCCGGACCGGCAACCGCATCACCAAGACCGGTAATACCACCCGGCCCTGCAACCCGGACCTGCTTGCCGAACACGCGGCTGGCCAACTCGGAGGCACCGGGCAATTGCGCTGCGCCGCCGGTCAGCACCATGCGGCGGCCACCGGCGTCTTCCACGCCTGCGGCTTCAAGCCGGTCGCGGATCAACTCGAACGTCTCTTCCAGCCGCGGACGGATGATGGAGTTGAGGAGGGAGCGCGGCGCTATGCCGTAGGCCGCCCCCTCCTCGCCCACCACCGACGGTACTTCGATCATCTGCTGATCGTCATCCGGGCTATCCAGGGCTGAGCCGTAGAGAATCTTCAAACGTTCCGCAGCCGCCAGCGGGGTCGACAGACCCCGCGCGACATCGGCGGTGACATGGGCACCGCCAACCGGAACAGCGTCAATGTGCAACAGCGCGCCATCGGCAAAGACCGCCGCCGTGGTTGCGCCAGCCCCCATATCGATCAGGGTAGCGCCCAGCTTGACCTCATCATCGCCCAGGGCCGACAGACCCGACGCGTAAGGGGTCGCGACCACGGCCTTGAGACCGAGATGGCAGCGCTCGACACAGGTCATAAGATTGCGCAGCGGACCGATCGCGGCAGTGATGACATGCACCTCCACGCCCAACGTCCTGCCGTACATGCCCCGCGGATCGCGGATGCCGCGATGATCATCAACCGACCAGGACAATGGAATGGCGTGCAGGAGGATACGGTCCTCGAGGGCAAATTCGGACAGCGCGCCATCAAGGAGGCGGCGCAGGACCCGGGCGTTGACCTCGCGATTGGGCAAATCGATCTCGGCCGCGATACGGGTCGAGGTCGGCTGACCGGCAGACAGGCTGACGCTGACCGCGCTCACAGCCTGACCGGCCATGCGTTCGGCCTGTTCAACAGCCGTGCGGATCGCTTCAGCGGCGGCATCCATATCCACCACGGCACCACCGCGCACACCGCGGCTCGACTGGTGCCCGACCCCGACCATACGCGGACGCGGGCCGGCAATGGTCTGATCGGTCTTGGCGATAAAGCAGGCGATCTTGGACGAGCCGACATCCAGCGCTGCATACACCGCATTGGCGGGCGCAGCTTGCGGCGTCACCGGACGACGCGACTGGAAGAAATTCAGGACATTCATGCGTCGCGCTCCCGCATCCCGGCTGCGGCAGCCCGGTCGGGCCGCGCACGGACGATCAGATCGCCCTCACCGCGCAAATCAAAACTCTCTGCAGCCAGGCGCAGCACCCCCCGCTCGGCATGCACGCGATCCAGGATCGCCAGTGCTGCGAGCACATCACCCTCGGGCAATTTGATATCGGCGCCGCTGTCGAGGCGCAGATTCCAGCGCCGCTCACTCACCCGTACAGCACCGACAACACGCTCGGCGATATGCGGGAAGCGCTCCAGCGCTTCGATAATTTCCGCGGCGGCCTCATTGGCGCCGGCCGAGACAACCAGCGGCAGGGCCGGTGGTTCCATGGCATCGGCCAGAGCGATCACCACACCATCGCGGTCAATGATCGACAGCTCGCCCTGATACTGCCAGAGCGCGTAGGCGGAGCGGGTCTCGACAACAACGGCAATACGGTTTGGCCAGAGCCTTGCGACTTGAGCCGTACGGACAATCGGCAGGGCCTCGACACGGGCCCGGATAATTTCGGGATCGACAGCAAAGATCGGCTGCCCGCCGGCCAGCTGGGTTGCTTCCACGATCTGATGGGCAATCACGCCCTGCGCGCCGGTGACATCGACACTGTCGACGGCAAAACCGATACGGGCGAGCTGGGTCTGGGCGGTGCGGGCGGCATAGTCGTTAACGGCGCCGAGCTGTCCGAACAGGGCAAGCACAACAAGGCTCACCGCGGCCAGACCGGCCAACGCGATACCGCCTAAGCGCGCGGCATTCGCCACACGGTAACGCGCACCTCGGACTTGGGCCGTAGCCCAGTTACGCAAACGCCGCGGTGCGGACACCGCGGCGGACCTGGGTTTGGTTCTACGACGGACCGACTTTTTCGGTCCACCGCGCCTCACCTTCGACACGACGCATTCTCCGCCATCCAAGCTACGAGATCTGGAAACGCGATCCCGCAGTGAAGCGCCTGTTCTGGCGCCAACGAGGTAGGAGTCATGCCCGGCTGGGTGTTAATTTCGAGTAACCATAGAGGCTGATTCGCTGATTCGTCGTAACGAAAATCAGAGCGCGTCAACCCCCGACAACCCAAGACTTTATGGGCCTTTAGCGCTAAATCCATCGCCTCGGCCGCGATTTTCTCCGGAATCGGCGCCGGTAAAATATGATCCGAACCACCCGCCGCGTACTTGGCCTCGAAGTCGTAGAATGTTGTGTTGGGGATGATCTCGGTGACGGCCAGCGGCTTGTCCTCCATCACCGCGACCGTGAGCTCGCGGCCGGGCACATAGCGCTCGACCAGGACCTCATCGCCGAGACCGTCCGCCTCCGATGCCAGATCCGCCGGCGGGCGATTGGCCCCCTCCAGAACAATATGCACCCCCACAGAGGAGCCCTGCGCGTTGGGTTTGGCGACATAGGGCGGTTTCATCGCGTGCTCGCGCGCCGCGTCAAAGCGGTTGACGATGATGCCTTCCGGACAGGGAATACCCGCGGCCCGCAAAACGTCCTTGGCCATCTGCTTGTTCATGGCCAGCGATGAGGCAAGCACGCCGGAATGGGTATAGGGCTTGCCGAAATGCTCCAGCACGCCCTGGACCAGGCCGTCCTCGCCCCACTCACCGTGCAGGGCATTGAAGACGATATCGGGGTCGGCTTCGGACAGCTGATTATAGAGGTCACGCCCAGCATCGATCTCGACCACGTCGAAACCTTTTTCGCGCAGCCCCTTGGCCACGGCGGCACCGGAAACGAGGGACACATCGCGCTCAGGCGAGAGCCCGCCCAAAAGAACGGCGATACGTTGGGTCATGCTCTAATCCTTCTCCCCCACCCGTTTGACTTCCCAGCGCAGTTCAACGCCATGCTGTTGCTTCACACGCGCACGAACTTCCTCACCCAGATCTTCCAGATCGGCAGCAGTCGCGCTGCCGTCATTGATCAGGAAGTTGCAATGCTGCTCGGAAAAGCTCGCACCACCGCGCTTCAGCCCGCGCCCGCCAACGCTGTCGATGAGCTGCCAGGACTTGCGCTGATTGGTCGTGCCGGGCGCATCAGGATTGGCGAAGGTCGAGCCGGAGGTCTTTTCGCGGATTGGCTGCGTGCCCTCACGGCGCGTCGTAATGGCGTCCATGCGCTCGAGGATGGCTGCAGGATCGTCGCGCTGCCCCTGGAATATTGCGGATGTGAAGATCCAGTCCTCCGGCGCACCGGAATAGCGATAGCTGTAAGCCAGCTCTTCCAGCGAAGCGGTATGGACCCGCCCCTGGCGATCAACGGCCCGGGCCTCGACCACGACATCCTTGGTTTCCTGGTCATAACACCCCGCATTCATGCGCAAGGCCCCGCCAATCGTACCGGGAACGCCGACGAGATATTCCAGCCCGGCAATGCCGGCTTTCTGCGCCGTCTTGGCGACCATTTTGTCCAGCGCACCGGCGCCAGCTTTGATCCGCGTTTCGGACACGGCTTCGGACTTGGCGAAAGGCCCGGCAAGGCGAACGACCACGCCGCGGATACCCCCATCACGCACCAGCGTGTTCGAGCCTGCGCCGAGCACATGCACCGGCACATCCCCGGGCGTGGCGGCCAGGAAAGCAGCGAGATCGTCCTCGTCCGCCGGCAGATACATCACATCAGCGGGACCACCGACACGCAGCCAGGTCACGTCTTTCAGGGGCGCGTCCTCGATATACTTGCCGCGCACATCCGGCAGGCGGGAAATCAGGCTCAAGCCAGCGCCTCCAGCTCACCCTGCAGGGCATAGGCCCACTGGGTGATATCCCCGGCCCCCAGGAAAATGACGACATCGCCCTCTCCGGCACGCGTCTTGACCTCGCCGGCAACATCATTGCGGGTCACAGCGATGGCTTCACGGTGACCATGCGCGATGAGGCTTTCCACCAGGCTGTCGCGGTCCACGCCTTCGATCGGTGCCTCACCGGCTTCAAAGACATTTGACACCATGACCGTGTCGGCATCGTTGAAACAGGTGGAGAAGTCCTCGAACAGATCGGCCAGACGCGAATAGCGGTGCGGCTGCATGATGGCGATGACCTTGCCGGTCGAGGCCTGGCGGGCGGCCTTCAGGACCGCGGCGATCTCGACCGGGTGGTGGCCGTAATCATCGATAATGGTTGCACCATTCCAGCTGCCGGCCTTGGTGAAGCGGCGCTTCACCCCGCCGAACTCGGCCAATGCCGCCTTGGCCTTGTCCTCGGTCAGACCGAGCTCGCGCGCGGTAACCAGCGCGGCCAGCGTGTTGAGCACATTATGCTCGCCGACCATGGGCAGGTGGAGGTCGCGCCAGATCTCTTCATCCTGACCGCGCACGCGGAAGGACACGTCAAAGGTCGACCCTGATGGCTCGGCACGGACATTCTCGGCGCGGACATCGGCTTGCGGGTTGAGGCCATAGGTGATGACGCGGCGGTCCTCGACCCGGCTGGCCAGGGACTGCACTTCCGGGTGATCGGTGCACAGCACGGCGAAACCGTAAAACGGCAGGTTTTCGACGAACTGGTAGAAAGCCTGACGCAGCGTGTCGAAATCGCCGTAATGCTCCATATGCTCCGGGTCGATATTGGTGACGATCGCCACAGTCGAGCGCAGTTTGAGGAAAGAGCCGTCACTCTCATCGGCCTCGACCGCCATCCAGTCTCCCAGTCCGACCTTGGCGTTGGACTGGTAGGCGGAAATGATGCCGCCGTTGATTACCGTCGGATCGACGCCAGCCGCATCCATCAGCACGGCGGCCAGCGAGGTCGTGGTCGTCTTGCCGTGGGTGCCTCCGACCGCGACGGCGAATTTCAACCGCATCAGCTCGGCCAGCATTTCCGCCCGGCGCACGACAGGGATTTTGGCCGCCCGCGCCGCCACCAGCTCGGGATTGTCCGGCTTGATCGCGGTCGAGACGACGATGGCGCCGGCCCCGTCCACATTCTCACCGGCATGGCCGATTGCAATCTGGGCGCCCTTGGAGCGCAGGCGCTCGACATTCGGGTTGGCCTTGATGTCGGACCCCTGGACCTTGTAGCCGAGATTGAGCATCACCTCGGCGATACCACTCATCCCGATACCGCCGATACCGACGAAATGGACCGGCCCGACGGGAAAGGGCAAGGCTGCGAAATTCATACGAGTGCTCCGGTAACAAGCCCGTCGACCGCCTTGGCAAGCGCCTCGGCAGCATCGGGCCGGCCAAGCGAGCGCGCCGCGGCGGCCCGTTCGGCAAGGTCCTTGGGATCGCTGAGCCGCGCCTCGAGCAGTTCGGCGAGACGATCAGCGGTAAAATCAGCCTCGGCCAGCACATCGGCGGCGAGCGCCTTGGTCAGGCTGTCTGTATTGGCGGTCTGGTGGTCATCCGTGGCAATACCGAGCGGACAGAAAATGGCAGGCCGGCCGACGCCCATGACTTCCGACACGGTCGACGCTCCGGCCCGGCCGATCACCAGGTGACAGGCGGCATAGAGCTCGCCGACATTATGGAAGAAGGGTTCACAGGTCGCGTTCACACCGGCGTCCTTGTATGTCTTGCGCGCCACATCGAGGTTTTCCTCGCGGGTTTGTTGGACGACATCAAGGCGAGATCTGAGCGATTCCGCGAGTTGTGCGATCGCGGCCGGAACGGTTTCCGACAAGAGACGCGCGCCTAAGGAGCCGCCCAGCACGAGAAGATTGATACGGCCGGCCTCGGTCAGCGCGGGATACCCGGCCGCGCGGGCCGTCACGATCGGGTCGCGCAGCGGATTACCGGTCAGCATGTGACGTTTGCGCGAGCGTTCGGGCAGCCTGTCGAGACGCTCGAAACCGGAGGCGATAAAGCCGGCCTTGCCGGCAAACACCCGATTAACCCGGCCCAGCACCGAGTTCTGCTCGTGAATGCAGAAAGGAATGCGCGCCACCTGGGCTGCAGCCAGGGCCGGAAACGCCGGATAGCCGCCAAAACCGGCGACTACGTCCGGCTTCCAAGCCTTGAGAATACCCTGGGCCTGGGCCAGCCCCTGGGTCAGCTCGACCCCGGCCTTCAACAGCTTGATCGGGTTCTTGGTCGACGGGCTGGCGGCATGGATCTGGTCGATCGCGACAGCCGGGAAGCCCTCGGTATGTTTCATACCCCGGGCATCAGTGACGAGACGGATCTGCCAGCCGCGCGCAATCAAAGCTTCGGCAGCGGCGCGGGCAGGAAACAGGTGTCCACCGGTTCCCCCGGCGGCAATCAAACATCGGCGTGGTGTCATACGGCGTAACGGCTCGAATAAGCCCCCGGGCGTCGGCGGGTGAAGGCGAGCATGAGCCCCGCACCGAAGGC
This sequence comes from Maricaulis sp., assembly GCF_030149425.1. Classification (GTDB taxonomy): domain Bacteria; phylum Pseudomonadota; class Alphaproteobacteria; order Caulobacterales; family Maricaulaceae; genus Maricaulis. The sequence continues at coordinate 29,349 of NZ_JASBRQ010000073.1, forward strand.
CAGGGCCAGCATCGACGATCCCCCATAGGAAACGAATGGCAAAGTCATGCCCTTCGGCGGGATCAGGTTCAAGTTCACGGCGATGTTGACAAGCGCCTGTAAACCGAATTGCAGCCCCAGACCGGCAACGGCGAGCTGGGCGAAATGATCGGTCAGCCGCATGGCCTGCATCCAGGCACGGATGACGAAAATCGAAAACAGACCGATGATCGAGAGCGAGGCGATGAGGCCGAACTCCTCCGCCGCGACAGAGAAAATGAAATCGGTATGGGCATCGGGCAGGAAGTGTTTCACCTCCCCCTCGCCCGGCCCGACCCCGGCCACGCCGCCGCGGGAAATCGCCTCGACCGCGCGCTCGATCTGGTAGTTGTCACCGCTTTCCGGATTGATGAAACGGTCCACCCGGCTGGCGATGTGCGGGAAGGTCATATAGGCCGCCGCCGAGCCGGCCGCGGCCAGCCCGCCCAGTCCGACGACCCAGATCCAGGACAGGCCAGAGATGAAAAACACGCCGCCAAAACACAAGGTGAGCAGCACGGTCTGTCCGAAATCCGGCTGGATCATCAAGAGTGCGACCGCGACCAGGTAAAGGCCGAACGCGATGATACGGCCCGGGATCGGCGCCCCGCGCTTCTCTTCAGCGAACAGCCAGGCCGCAGTAACGATCAGGGCCGGCTTGAGGAATTCAGAGGGCTGCAATCCGAATGTACCGATCCGGATCCAACGCGTCGCGCCTTTCACCTCATGCCCGATGAAGGGCAAAGCCATCATCACAATGAGCGAGCCAACCAGGGCCAGGGCGGCAAGCCGGCGCGCCCCTTTAACGCTCAGGGAGGACACGAACAGCAAACCGGCCAGACTCAGCGTGGCAAACACACCCTGGCGATAGATGAAGTGAAACGGGTCGGGATAGTTCAGCCTGTCAGCGGCGGCCGGGCTGGCGGCCATGGACAGGAGCAGCCCGGTCACGATCAGCGCCAGAATGGTGAACAGCAAGGTGCGATCCACCCCGCGCCACCAGGTGATGACACCGCGTGGTGCGAGCGCCATCAAGCCACACTCTCCACCGCCTCGCCATCCTCGGCAGAATCTTCCAGTTGCAGAGCGTGCTGGGCGAACGCCGCGCCGCGCGCTTCGAAATTGGCGAATTGATCAAAGGAGGCCGCCGCCGGAGATAACAGGATGACCGGACTGGCCGCGCCGTCAGCCCGCGCCTGGGCGAAAGCTGCGCGGACGGCGCTGGCCATTTCGCCACAGCGCTCATAGGCGAGCCGCCCGTCCAGCTCGGCGGCAAACGCCTCTTCGGCCTCACCGATGAGGAAAGCCTTGGCAACGTTTTCATAGCCCGGCCGCATGACGGACAGGTCGTCATCCTTACCGCGCCCGCCGGCAATCCAGTAGATATTCTCGTACGATCCCAGGGCCTGCAACGCGGCCAGGGCATTGGTCGCCTTGCTGTCATTGATGAAGCGAACACCGTTGTGCTCGGCCACGACCTCTTGGCGATGCGGAAGCCCGCCAAAGGATTTCATGGCCTCAGCTGCCGCGCGGCCACCGACGCCGAGCGCCCGTACAGCGGCCATCGCTGCGGCGGCATTCTGGGCATTGTGTTGCCCGGGCAATGCTCGCGCTTGCTTGAGATCCACCAGGGGGACAGACGCGCTGTCGAGGGCCTCATAGACCCTGGATCCAAGGGCAAAAACGCCGCGGGCGAAGACCCGCCCGGCGGAGATCGGAATTACGAATTCCTCGCCGCGCTCACGGCGCAGACGCGAATAACAGGCATTGGTCTCGTCATCATCGATACCGATAACGGCAATACCGTCCGGTGCCTGCATTTCGAACAGGCGGATCTTGGCCTCGAAATAATTGTCGAACCCGCCATGGCGCTCGAGATGGTCGGGTGAAATATTGAGCATGATCGCCACATCACAATGCAAAGACTGGGTAAGGTCGATCTGGTAGGAGGACAGCTCCAGCACATAATACGACCCGGCGCGCGGCGGATCCTGGGCCAGAATGGCGTCACCGATATTGCCCGCGACAATCGCATTGCGCCCGGTAGAGCGCAGGATGTGACCTATCAGAGCGGTGGTGGTGGATTTACCATTGGTACCGGTAATGCCGATGATTTTCGGACGCCGTCGGCTCGGCAGGGCATTCAGCGCCTGGGCGAACAGCTCAATATCGCCGATCACTGGCGCGCCGACCGCCTTGGCCAGCTCGACCATGCGATGGGGTTTGGGATGGGTCAGCGGCACGCCGGGCGAGAGGATCAAGGCCGCGATATCGCCCCAGTCCCGGCGATTGAGGTCGTCGAGGTCCAATCCTGCGGCAATCGCTTTTTCGCGGGCCGGTTCGGAATCATCCCAGGCAGACACTTCCGCACCGCCAGCCTTCAAGGCCCGCGCCGCAGTAATGCCCGTGCGCCCCAATCCGAAGACGGCGACACGCCGGCCCTTATATGTCTGGATCGGGATCATGCGCCGATTATCCTATCTCAGCTTCAGAGTGGCCAGTCCGATCAGGGCGAGAATGACGGCAATAATCCAGAAGCGGATGACAATTGTCGGCTCTGCCCACCCCTTTTTCTCATAATGATGATGAATGGGAGCCATACGGAAGACGCGTTTCCCGGTCAGGCGGAAACTGGCCACCTGAACCATGACGGACACCATTTCGAGCACAAACAGCCCGCCGACAATGGCGAGCACAATCTCGTGCTTTACGGCAACGGCGATTGCGCCGAGCGCACCGCCCAGGGACAGCGAGCCCGTATCGCCCATGAAGATCATGGCCGGAGGGGCGTTCCACCACAAAAAGCCCAGCCCGCCGCCGAGCAGAGCGCCGCAGAAGACCAGGAGCTCGCCGGTGCCCGGCGTGTGGTGGACCTGAAGATATTCGGCAAAATCGAAACGGCCGACGACATAGGCGATAGCGCCAAAGGTCGCCGCGGCAATCATCACCGGCACGATGGCCAGCCCGTCGAGCCCGTCCGTCATGTTCACGGCATTGCCGGCACCGACGATGACGATACAGCCAAAGACGAAGAAGAGCGGACCGATATTGATCACGAAATCCTTGAAGAAGGGGAAGGCGACCGAAGTGGCCATGTCCGGATCAACACCGCTCTCACGCGCTACGCTGGTCGCCCAGAACACCGCGATGAAAGCGATGACAAATTCGCCCAACAGCTTCAGCCGGCCGCTGAAACCGGCCGTGTTTTGCTTGGTCACCTTGAGATAATCGTCAATGAAACCAATCAGGCCGAAACCGCCGGTGACGAAGATCACGATCCAGACATACTGGTTGGACAGGTCCGCCCACAGCAATGTGCCGACCATGACGCCGAGCAGGATCAAAAAGCCCCCCATGGTCGGGGTTCCGGCCTTCTCGATCACATGACGCTCAATACCCTCTTCGCGGATCGGCTGGCCCTTGCCCTGTTTGCGGCGCAGCCAGCCAATCATCGGCTTGCCGAAGGCAAAGGCGATGATCAGCGCAGTCATCAGCGCGCCGCCGGTACGGAAGGTGATGTAGCGAAACAGGTTGGCCAGCTGGAGGTCTTCCGCCAGCGGCGCGAACAACAAATAGAGCATGGGCTGTTTCAGGCCTCCGTAAGCGTGAACGCACTGCCATCAGCCAGAACTGAGGCGATCTTATGAAGGCCGGAGCCATGCGATCCCTTGATCAGGACCACATCACCCGGCCGGATCGCTGCCTTGACCAGTTCGAGAAGATCACTTGCCGAGCGGGCATAACCTGCACGCATCGCCTCCGGCAAGGCGTCTTGGAGGCTGCGCATCAATGCGCCGCAGCAGAACACTAAATCCGCCTTGGCCTCGTCGAGCGGCTCGACCAGTTCAGCATGCAGGCGCGGCGAGGTTTCACCCAGCTCGAGCATGTCCCCCATAATGGCGATCCGCCGCCCGCCGGGGCCTGGCTGCACCGCGCCAAGGGCGCTGATCGCGGCCCGCATGGATACCGGGTTGGCGTTGTAGGCATCATCAAGAAGCGTGAAACGGCCACCGTCGGGAAGCTCGACATCTAGCGCCTGCCCGCGCCCGCGTTCGGCATCAACCGCACTCAAGGCTTCGGCGACATGGCGGGCATCGAGGCCCGCCGCGGCGGCGGCCGCGAAAATTGCGCCGGTATTCCACGCCCAGTGATCGCCGGAGGCAGCCAGCCGGAACGGAACGCGCACGCCAAGCACATCAATCATGCCGCGACTGCCCTGGGCATCGGTTTCAAAGCTTTCAATCCGGATCGCCGAACCCGGCTTGGTGCCGAACTCCAGCATGAAGGCGGCCGAGGAATGCTTGGCGTGGCGAGCCAGTCGCTCGGCATGGGCATCATCGGCCGGATAAATGGCGACGCCATCGGTTTCCAGGCCTTCGAAGATTTCACCCTTGGCGTCGGCTATGGCCTCGATCGTGCCGAGATTTTCCAGATGCGCCGGAGCAATTCGGGTGATCAGGGCAACATGCGGCCGGACCATGGCGGACAGCTCACGGATTTCGCCGGCATGGTTCATGCCCATCTCGAACACCCCGCGCTGCGTGTCGCGTGGCATGCGCGCCAGGGTCAGGGGAACGCCCCAGTGATTATTGTAGGAGGCGACACTCCAATGCGCCGGCCCGGCGGCCCGGAACACGGCCGCAATGGCTTCCTTGACGCTGGTCTTGCCCACCGACCCGGTAACCGCGACGCGCACAGCCTCGGAGCGGCGACGCGCAGCCTCACCGAGGGTCTGCAGGGCAGCAAGCGTGTCGGAGACCTTGATCAGATTGCCCGGGCCCGCATCGGCCCGCTCAACCAGAGCAGCTGCGGCACCGCGCGCCATGGCATCAGGGACAAAGGCATGTCCGTCACGCACATCCTTCAGGGCGACGAATATATCGCCCGGCTTGAGCGTACGCGTATCAATCGACACGCCGCCGGCCTGCCAATCGGTCGATCCGATCAGCTCGCCGCCAGTCGCGGCCATAACCTGTTTGGCGGTCCATAGCGGTTCAGACATGGCTGGCCTCCCGCGCCTTGAGCGCCCGGGCGCCGACTTCGCGGTCGTCGAACGGGTGCACAACATCGCCAACCGTCTGGCCGGTTTCATGGCCCTTGCCGGCAATCAAAAGACAATCGCCTTCGCGTAATTGCTCGACACCGTGGAAGATGGCGGCCTCGCGGTCGGCGATTTCCGTGGCACCGGGGCAGCCGGCCATGACCGCTCGGCGAATATCTGCGGGATCTTCCGACCGCGGATTATCGTCGGTGACGATCACCAGATCCGCGAGCTGGTCGGCAATGGCGCCCATTTTCGAGCGCTTGTCGGGATCGCGATCACCGCCGCACCCGAAGACGATCACGATACGGCCCCGCGTATGCGGCCGCACCGCCCGGATCAGCTTGTCGAGACCGTCCGGCGTATGGGCATAATCGACAAGTACAGGAGCGCCCTGTGCCGTCTCGCCGACCTTGTCGAGACGGCCAGCCACACCTTCCAGGCTCTCCAGCGCCTCGATCACCGTGTCGCGATAAAGCCCTTCCTCGAAGGCAATCGCGGCGGCGAGAATGGCGTTGAGGACCTGGAACTCGCCAACCAGCGGCATTTCGATCCGGATCGTGTCACCCGCCCAGTTAAAGGCGACGCTCTGGCTCGCCGGGCGCGGCACGACTTCAAGCAATTGCAGGTCTTCGCCGCGCCAGCCAATGGTCAGAACCTTGGCCCCGCGGGCGCGGGTGCTTTCGGCGATTTTCACGCCCCACTCACCATCAATATTCACCACCGCCGTGCCGCCGACCGGCAGGCGTTCGGTGAACAGGCGCTGTTTGGACCGGAAATAGTCCTCAAAATCCGGGTGATAATCGAGATGGTCCTGGGTCAGGTTGGAGAAACCGGCAATCTGGATCTCGACGGCCTCCATCCGGCGCTGTTTGAGACCATGGCTCGAGGCTTCCATTGCCAGATGCGTGACACCCTCCCGCGCCAGCGCGCTCAGAGCCTTTTGCAGAGCCGCGGCGTCAGGGGTGGTGTAGCCTGTCACTTCGCGGTCATGACCCCGGGTCACCCCCAGGGTTCCCAGGCTGGCGCCGTCAATGCCCGCCTTGACCCAGATCTGACGCAGAAACTCCACCGTGGAGCTCTTGCCATTTGTGCCGGTGACAGCAACGACGTGCTGCGGCTGGCCCGGATAGACCTTGGCGGCCATGAAGGCGAACAGTTCGGCCGGGTTCTCAACCACGATGACCGGCACATCAATGCCGTCAATGGGCGCATCGCTGATCACGGCGACGGCGCCACGCTCCACCGCCGAGGCGGCAAATTGGCGGCCATGCACCTTCACCCCCGGCAGGGCCGCAAAGACCCAGCCCGGCGCTGCCTTGCGGCTGTCCAGGGTGATATCTGTCACGTCGATCGCATCGAAACCGGGCTGTACAAGCGCGCTATCGAGGAGGTCGGCAAGGGTCACGGGATCATCTCCGGCATCAGGGCCGCACGAACCAGCTGCGCCCGGCTGTCGGGATCGGCGTCACGGCGTTCCACGCCGAGGATCGGCGCAATACGGGAGATAATCTCGCCCGTTGCCGGCGCCGCAGTCCACCCCCCTGTGGCGTAGCCATAGGTCGATTCATTGCCCTGCGGTTCGTCGAGCATCACAAGCACTGCATATTGCGGATCGTCGTAAGGAAAGACCGCCGAGAAGGAGGAAATAAGGCGATCGGAATCATAGCCACCGCGGCTCGGCTTTTCCGCCGTTCCGGTTTTTCCGGCGACCCGGTAGCCCTCCGCTTCCGCACGCCCACCGGTCCCGTTGGCCACATTATCGCGCATCAGGGACAACACATCGCGCGCCGTTTCCGAACTCATTACGCGCTCGGAGAGGACGGTTTCATTGGCCGCGACCGGCAACAGGGTCGGCGGCACATAGACACCGTCATTGGCGATAGCGGCAAAGGCGGCAACCGTAGCAATGGGGCTGACGGCGATGCCGTGGCCGTAGGAAATCGTCGCCGTTTCAGTCTCATACCACTGCCGCGGCAGGATCGGGTCGGCACTTTCGGCAAGCTCGATCGGGGCCCGCTCCAGCAGACGCAGATCACCCAGGAAACCGCGCTGCGCTTCACCGCCCGCTTCCAGCGCCATTAGCGAAGACCCGATATTGGAAGAGTGGGTGAAGATTTCCGACAGGGTCAGCCAGCGCTCTTCGGCGTGATAGTCATTGATGGTGTGGCCACCCAGGCGCAGCGGATTACTGGCATCATAGCCGCTCTCCATCGTCGCGGTTCCGGCCTCGAGCGCGAGGGCCACGGTGAAGGCCTTGAACGTCGAACCCATTTCATAGACCGATTGTGCGGCGCGGTTGAGACGCTCTCCAGCAGCAGCATCCATAGGGCGGTTGGGATCATAATCGGGCAAGGACACCATGCCGACGATCTCGCCGGAGCGGACATCCATCACCACACCGACCGCTGCCAACGCCTCGAACTCGGCCATGGCCAGGCGCAGCACTTCGTCGATGTGAAACTGCACGCCCATATCAATCGACAAGGCGACCGGGCGGCCATCGCCTGCCGACAGGGCTGAATTGAAGGCGCGTTCAGAGCCGGCCAGCCCGTTCAGATCACGGTCGGTATACCCCACAATGTGCGATGCCAGGCGGCCACGCGGATAAACACGGCGCGGTTCGGAACGGAAACCCACCCCCGGCAGGCCGAGCGAGAACACGGCCTGGCGCTGACGCGGGGTCAGATTACGCTGGATCCAGACAAAGGGACGGCGTGAGGACAGATCGCGGATCAGCCGGTCTTCATCCAGATGCGGCAAGACCGTACGCAGAGCCTGGGCGGTTTCAACCGGATCCCAGACCTCCGTGGCGTCCGCGTAAAGCGAATGCGTATCCAGAGTGGTCGCCAGAACCTGACCGGTTCGATCGAAAATATCGCCGCGGGCAGCGGGACCGGTATCGGCAACGAGCCGGGGTGCGCGCTCGATGGCGCCGCCCGTGGCCATGGTGACGGCCTTGATCCCGAGAATGGAAAAACCAAGGGCGAGAGCCATGCCGATAATGCGCAAACGGCTTCTCGCAGCATCGAGCGCCTGGGTTTCTTCGCTTTCCAGCCGCAAGAGCCGGGACATGTCGGCCGGCGCCGCCTCCGCCAGGGCCGGCGGTGCGGGGGTCGTGGCCTCGCTGGAAACCGGTTTCCTGAAAGGCCACCACTTCATCAGCGTGGACCTCCGGCCCGGCGCGCCTGGGCGGGTAATTCTTCACTGGCCTGACCGGCCAGCACCATGTCGCCGCGCAGCGCCTCGTCCTCTTCCCTGCGGTCCACCAGCAAGGGCAGGTCCGTCATGGTGATCTCGCGGGCGGGGTCGAGCGGTTCAAAGCCGAGATATTGCCGCGCCAGCTGACGCAGCCGCTCGGGCTCTTCCAAGTGCGCGATCTCGACATTAAGCACATTGATCTGGCGCCGCTCCTCGGCCAGTTGCGCCTGAATGGTTTCCAGCCGCTCCTGTGCCGACTTCGCTTCGGTCTTGGCAATATAGAGCGCCGCCGCCAGGGCGACGGCCACGACAAGAGCGATGACATTCAAGGTGCGGATCACGACGCAGCCTCCAAACGTGCAAGCGGAACGACAGCCTTGTGCAAGGGGTCAGACTTGGCCCAGGCCGGCGCCTCGGTGCGGATCGCCGCCCGCAGCTTGGCCGAGCGCGACCGCGGATTGACCTCCAGCTCATCCGCCCCGGCCGTGATGGCCTGACGGGTAACGAGTTTGAACGCCGGTTCGGGGCCTTGCTCGACAGCTGGCGCATGACGCGAGCCGCCGCCTCCCGCCAAGCCTGCACGGGCCCGGAGGAAGGCCTTAACCATGCGGTCCTCCAATGAATGGAAGGTAACCACAACAAGCCGCCCGCCCGGCGCCAGCAGACGCTCGGCGGCCTCAAGGGCGCGGGCCAGCTCACCCAGCTCGTCATTGACGAAAATCCGCAAGGCCTGGAAGACGCGGGTCGCAGGATGAATCTTTAAATGTTTTCCGCCAATTGCGCGGGTGACGATGTCCGCCAGGCGGTCCGTCGTCTCGATCGGGGCCTCACGGCGGGCCTCGACGATGAATTTCGCGGCCCGGCGCGAGCGGCGCTCCTCGCCGTAGACATAAAATATATCTGCCAGATCCGCTTCGCTCAGACGGTTCACTGCATCAGCGGCACTGGGACCATCCTGGGCCATGCGCATATCCAGCGGGCCGGGCTTGGCGAAGGAGAAGCCGCGCTCGCCCTGATCGATCTGCATGGAAGACACGCCGATATCGAGCACGACACCATCCACGCTCTGCCGGCCGGCATCATTGGCCGCCTGTTCGAGCTCGGAAAACGGCCCGGAATAAAAGAAGAAGCGCTCGCCGAATTCCGCAGCGAAGGCATCGGCATTAACCTTAACAGCCGGGTCCCGGTCGATCGCAATCAGATCGACGGCTGCAGCCTCCAGGATGGCGCGGCTATAGCCGCCGGCACCGAATGTACCGTCGATGACACACTTGCCGTCTTTCGGCTCCAGCGCGTCCAGCACCTCGTTCAACAGAACCGGGATATGGCTCATGCTGCACCTCCCGGACGGGCACCGGGCCGCAGCGAACGCTTATTGTCTCGTGCGAAAGCCTGGGCACTGCGCTTGTGTTCTTCATAGCCCTCCGGCGCCCAGATCTCGAAACGCGACCCCAGACCGACAAAGGTCGCCTTGCCATCAAGACCGGCATGATCGCTGAGTTCCTTGGGCAGGGTCACCCGGCCATTGGCATCAAAGGCCAGCGGCTTGGCAGCACCAAAGATCGCACGTTCGAAGGCGATACGGGCATCGTCATACGGATCCATGTCCTCGATCAGCGCCTGGTAGCGCTCGAGCAGGGCCTGCCCGCCACCCTCAAGATAGGGACCATCAAAGGAGGGCCAGACGATAATGCCGTCGAACGGACCACCGCGCACCACAGCGCGAAAATCCGCCGGCACGGAAACCCGCCCCTTCGCATCGACGCCATTAATGGTGGTGGACAAAAACACGTCCGCTCGCTCCCCGAACCAGCCACACAGCCCCTGCATGGTTAACTATGGGATAACATGGGATTTCGTGGGAGACAATGACGAAGAGGCCAAATTTCATGCAATAACGCGCCAATCCAAGTATTCAGATCGGCGCGCAAAGAGAACAAAAACGGAAAATTAAGTTAATATCCACAGGTCGCGACCAGCAGGACCCATGGCGGGGCAGGAATTCCCATGATGGAGGACATTATTTCCGAATAAGATATAATCAGGGGCGCGCCCCTCACCCACTAAAAGAGATGAACGCAAAGGCCCGGATAAGTTCGTGCTTTCGCCTTGTTCGTGCCGCAAGCAACCCGCTAGTCTCCGGCCAGCATAAGAACCGCCAGCCGGGTCCGCAGCTGCAGGACCAGGGACACAAGATGATCAAGACCACCAAGCTCGCCGCCACCACCCTGCTGGCCAGCGCATTGGCGACACAGGCCGCTCAGGCGCAACGCTTTGAATACGCGATCCAGGTTGCCGGTATACCGGTGCAGTGCCAGACCGCTGACGGGCAACAGGTAGCGATCTCGCTTGACGATGCGCTGTATCAGAATATCGGCATGGCGGATTTCAATGACGCGACCGGCGAGCCCTATATCCGCATCAGCCCGCGCTGGCTAAACGAAGTCCCGCCGCAGGCCGCGATGTTCTGGTTCTACCATGAGTGCGCCCACCTGAACCTGCCGCGCGGCGTCGGGACCGACAGCCCCTATCGGGAAATCAACGCCGATTGCTGGGCTATCAACCGCATGTATGCGCACGGCTTCATTCGCAATTACGGTGACGTGCAAGCAATTGCCGGCGATGTCGGGCGGCTGCCCGGCTCCAGCACCCACCTGCCCGGCCCGGCCCGGGTTCAATCCATGTTGCAATGCGCCATCCCCGGCATCCCCATGATGGCCCGTGGCGGAACAGCACGTACCAGCGAGACCAGCCGGCGCTACAGCCCCGGCGACCGCTACACCCAACAGACCTCTGAAGACTTTGTCTTGCGAGCCGGGGAATACCGGCTGATCTCCAACGGGCTGGATCGAAGCGGCAGCCGCCCCGCCGCGCGCGAAGAGCGGCCGCTTCGAACCGTCGAACGGTGGGAATTGCTGGCCTCTGACGATACCGGACCAGGCGCTTATGCCATCGATACACGCCCAGGCGGATCAATCGTCGCGGCCGGAGACGGCGGCGGCGGTTTGAGCTTCTATAATCGCCAGACGCGTCCGTCCGAGCTCCGCGGCGAAGACGACGAGGCCGAACGCGGCAGCGTCCTGGCCATCGAGTTTGATCGCTCGGGCGATGCCTTCCTTGTGGTCGGCTCTGCCGGCAAGCTGGAAGTTCACCGGATCACCGATGGCGGGCGCACCACCTATCACCAGTCTTCCGATTCCAACGCGCTCGCTGATGGCACAATCAGCCCGGACGGCCAGCTGGTCGCGATCGCCGGGTCCGACCGCTACAGCTCCGGCTTCGCCGAAATCCGGGACGATAATGGCAGCTCAATCCGCGCCTTCCTGAGAACCGAGAACAATGAACCTGTCGGGCATTTGCAATTCGGCCCCGCCGGAGACCGGATCGCAGGCCTGCTGCGCAATGGCGATATCGTGCTCTGGGACGCGCCGTCCGGCGACCGTCTTTTGACCATTGTTGAGCGCAGTTTCGGGGCTGGCACTGCGTTGGACATAGCCCCGCAAGGCCGCCTGATCGCGGCAGGCTATGACAGCGGCATTCTTGCCCTGCATGACCGCACCCTCGCCCGGGAGACCGAATATGTGATTGTTGGCCAGGAGGAGGTATCCGCCCTCAGCTTCAGCCCCGACGGCCGCTTTCTCGCCGCTGGTTCTTATGACGGTGTATTGCGGGTCTGGTCGGTCGGTTCGGAGCTGGAGAGCTGGTGGCGCACCGAGACCGGCTTCGCGGTTACCGATCTGGCGTTCAATGATGAGGGTAACCGGCTCTATGTCACAGGTGCGGACGGCAGTGTTCAAACCTGGACCCGTTAAGGCCATGACCGACCTCCCCAACACGCTGCGCGAACTGGTCGAGACGCATCACGGCGACCTTCCGGCACAGGCGCAAATCGCCCTGTTCGAATTGATGCGCGTAACCTGCGAGCACAATCCGCCCGACAGCGCCGCGCAGGGCCGCGCCCTGGACGCCTATCTCGACGCCATGGACGCCGGCAGCGCCAAATCCGGTCCCGCCCGCGAATTTGCCATGGCGAGCCTGCAGAACCCTTCCATGATCGCCAGCCGGATGTTTTACAGCCGCGCCCGCAGCGAACTGGACCAGGCCAGCTATCAGGCTGTCCAGCGCGCCGTGATTGACCGGATTTTCATCGAGGCCTGGCCCATTACTGCAGCTGAGCCGGCTCCGCCTGCAGCGCCAGCCGCTGAAACAACCCGCCGCACAGCGTTTGATGACGGGGATTTCACAGCCCTGATGGCGGTCTATTTCAATCGCGACCGGAGCTATGCCATCGAACGTGGCGAGCTTGAATCTGTATTGCGCGAGGTCCTCGACACGCTGGCGGCGGCCATGAGCAAAGCCGGCCTGGATGAGGCGCAACAGAACGAATACCGCGCCCGCTTCGAGGCGCATTACGGCAGCACGATCCGGGAGCACCTGGCCGCGATCGATGCCGGTACGGCCCAGCCGGGCCGCTTTCATTTCATGGGCTGATCGAAAGTTTACGGCACCAGCGGCTGGAATAATTCACTGATCTGCCAGCGCCCGTTCGGTGCGAACTGATAACACACCCAATGACCGGTGTAGGACCAGTTATCCTCGCCATACTGGCGCCATTCGCCCTCACCGAAACCGCCGCAGATTCTGTTGCCGGTGGCGACATAGTCATCGCTCGAAAAATACACCGCCGCGCCTTGCCAGTCTTCATCGGGGATCTCGCTGGCGCGGCCGTGCAGACGCAGGGCCCGCAGCAGCGCGACACCGCGATTGGTGGACCAGCCGATATAACCGCCCGGATCGCGCGGATAGCGGAAATTGCGGCCGGCGGCCCGCACGAAAGGATAGGGATCACGCTCGGCAATCCCGGTGCGCAACTCATCGACAAGGCTTTGCAACCCTTCGGGCAAGGTCTCGACCGGCGCCGGACGCTCGGTAATCGCAAACTCCATGTCATCGACCGGATGCAAATCCGTCGGTACGGCCGGCTGGCTCGCGGCCAGGCTGAGACAAGCGATCAAAACCATTGTTCCAAACTCCACGCGGTGACTGGGCCCAGTTTGCCGGGCGAAGCTGAACACCAGCTGACCCGGGCCGGCACTTAATCCTGCGGCAAGCGGCACCTCAAGCACGAAGATAATATCAGGCGGCCTGTAAGCCGGGTTCTGTTCCCCGCGAGCGGGGCGACGATCATTCATCTGCGATGCGCCTTGCGGCGCACCTGGTGCGACCTACCCGGATGACATGCGGAGACACATGTGCGGCAAGCCGCGCTCATCCCTATTCGGTCTTGCTCCAGGTGGGGCTTGCCGTGCCCCCTTCCTTACGGTCGGGGCGGTGCGCTCTTACCGCACCGTTTCACCCTTACCACGCCGAAGCCTGCAAGCAGGCAATGGCGGGCGGTCTACTCTCTGCTGCGCTTTCCCTGGGGTCACCCCCGCCGGGCGCTACCCGGCACCTTGTCTCCGTGGAGCCCGGACTTTCCTCGACAGCGCCGTTTCCAGCCTTGCTGCCGCGACCGTCCAGCCGCCTGATGCGCGCTACATAGGAGGGGAAGCCGGTCGAGGTCAAACTCTTCACGCTTTCGGGCTCGCCCCGTAAAGCGCACCCGCGCGGCGGTCATAGAGCCGGATCAGGATGATCGCGGCGGCAATCACGGCCGCCGAACCACCGGCAACAGCCCACCAGAAATCGCCGATCGTGCCACCATTGGAGAGCGCCATGCGCGCCGAGATCTGTGATGCCCCTGCGGCGACCAGACCGGCATAGGACCAGGCCATGAACTTATAGTGCGCATAAAGCCGCCCGGCCCGCTTGGCCGGGTCCGTTGTTGCCTTGGCCCCGAGCACGGCGAGCAGCCCGAGCGAAATACTGGCCGCGCTGACAGCAGAGAGCCAGTGAAAGGCGCTGATGCCGTTATGCGCCATCGGCAGTCCGGCCAGGACCAGCCCCCACATGGAGACGAAATAGAGATAACCGGCCTGGCGATGAAAGCGCGTTCCCTTGCGACGCAGAAGAACAAGGCCACCGGCAATCAAGGCAAGCGTTGCGAAGGCGGTGTGAATGCCGCCGGGAACCGATGTGATGATATTCATGACCAACCTCTTTTCACCTCACTTTCATGTACTTTATATTATAAAGTTCTTTCGCGCAAGGAGAAGCAGGTGAAGGCGGCGTTCGGGCGTCAGGTGCGGGAAGCGGCGAGCACTCCGGCGATCAGGGCTTCGGTCTCGTCGTCGATGATGCCGGTAATACTGGCCGGACGATAACGGCGCTGAAAGGCTTCGACGACGGCTGGCAGGCCGGGCTCGAGACCATAGCCGATCGCCTTCAGAGCCGCCTCACAGTCGAGCCCGTCCGGGCGCAGATCGGCAGGGCTCAAGGCGCAACCGGCCGAGACCAGCTGGTTCCAGGGGAATACCTCACCCGGATCGATCTTGCGTCCCGGCGCTATGTCGGAATGTCCGATCACCTGGGCCGGCTTGATCCGGTGGCGCTGCATCACCTCGCGCGTCAGAGCGATCACGGCATCAATCTGGACCTGCGGGAAATCGGGCAGGCCGAAATCATGACCACCATTGACAATCTCAATGCCGACAGAGGCCGAATTGATATCGCTCTTCCCGCCCCAGGAACTCACCCCGGCGTGCCAGGCGCGCTTGTCCTCGGCCACAAGACGGAAAATCCGCCCGTCCTCCTCCACCATGTAGTGGGCCGATACCTGGGCGTCCTCATCGCACATCCGGGCCAGCGCCGTCGGCCCGTCCTTCATCCCGGTATAGTGCAGGATGATCAGCGAGACCGGGAGTTTGCGGTCATTGAAATTGGGCGACGGGGTATCGATGACATCGAGCATGGCCGGTTACAGGGTTTTCTCACGCGCCAGCCCGGCATTGGGCAGTTTCCGGTTCTGACGGATGGCGATGACACCGACCCCGATCAGGGTCAGCCCGCCCCCCACGAAGAGGCGCCAGCCGATCGGGTCATTGGTGATCAACAGACCGGAGAGGACGCCGACCAGCGGTGCCATCAGGGTCAGCGGAGCAATCAGCGTGGCGTCATAGCGTTTCAGGAGATTGTAGAAGACGCCATGGCCGAAAATATTCACCAGCACGACGGTGAAAATGAGCGCCGCCAGGAAGAGCCAGCCGCCCTCCAGCGATTCAGCGATCTGGTCGCGCTCGAAGACCAGCGACAGAACCAGGAGCGGCGGCCAGGAGATCAGCCCGATCCAGGCCTGCATGCGGATACTGTCCAGCGGCATGCGCTTGACCAGGATCATGCCCAGAGCCCCGACAAAGGCCGCACCGATACCGATCAAAAGCCCCAGCGAGAGGTCCGCCTCGCCCGGATTGGCGACCACGATGATGATGCCGACAAAGGCCACAATAATGCCGAGCAGGCGCACCGGGCCGACATGTTCCTTCAACAGGATGACGGACAAAATGGTGGCAAATGGCACGCCGAGCTGCAGCGCGATCGCCATGCCCGAGGGCGTGGCCCATTGCAGCCCCATGAAGATCAGCACGTATTGCAGGGCGCCCATACACATGGCGACACCGAACATGGTCTTCATGTCCGCCGGGCCGGGCCGCAGCCAGGGCGCGAGAAAGGCGTAAAGCAGGGCGAAGCGCAAAAAGGCAAAGAATATCGGCGGCGCCCCGTCAAATCCGGGCACCCAGCCCGGATCCCCGGTCACCGAGAATTTCGCCACGACAAAATTGAGCCCCCAGACGACGCAAACGGCGACTAGGGCGAGGAAATCACGCCATCTCATGATCGATACATCGCGCGAGCGCGGCATCGATACAAGCCATCATTCCGCGTGCGGGATTTACGGTTGGAAGTGCGCGTCGAGGAAGGCGAGGAAATTGTCCCAGTCCGACGGCTGCACACCGTGCAATCCGCCGCGCATGAACAAGGCCAGGTCAGCGGTCGGGTCGTAGGCCGACATATCCGCCTGGCGCAGCCCCTCGGAGCCGTACAGGGCATAAACCGGATTGGCCGAGCGGGCGGCGCGGAAACTGTCTTGCGGATCAGACCACTGGTCACGCCAGGCCCCGCCGATCAACACTGGTCGCGGTGCCGCCAGGGCAATGAGCTGGTGCTGGTCCACCGACAAAGCCTCCTCATTACCCGCAAAGCCCGCATAGGCGGGTGAGAACCAGTGCGGATAGCTGTCGGTGATCTGGGCGATGCTCTCGCCGGCATGCGAGCGCGACAGGGTTGTGCCACCCGTCCCGGCCTGATGAGCGATGACCAGATCGACACGCGGATCATAAACCGCAGCCAGGAGCGCCGACTTGCCATTGCGCGAATGGCCCCAGACCGCAGTGCGCTCACGGTCATAGCGCGGATCGGCATCGAGCACGTCGATGACGCGGGAATACACCCAGGCCCACACAGTAATCGCACCGCTCGGCGTATCCGGAAGCATGCTCTCGAGCGCCACCAGACCACTCGACGAGCGATCCGGGACAATATCGCCGGGGTATATGATCGCCAGCGCATAGCCGCGATCGAGAATCTCAGCGATCGGCGGCTCCATGATATGACGGCCGAATACCATGCGAATTGCACCGGCAAACCAGCTGTCAGGATCACAGCCGGGATCGTTCGGGCTGCTGGTGATATCGGCACGACCGCCCAGGGCGGCGCGATTACCGCAGAACATTTGCAGGATGATGGTCGGTACCGGCCCGTCCGCCTCCGTCGGCGTCACCGTGACCAGATAGGTCTCCCGCCCGGCCATGGCGAGGCGGTATTCCTCGATATCACCGCGCCCCTCAAAGGCGCCGGTCTCGACCACGACATGGTCGAGCATCTCGGTTTGGGTGGCGTCGGGATAAGCGCCGTAAACCTCACGTTCGAAGGCCTGAACCAGGCCCGCGCGGGCGCCATTCCAGGTCTCAAGTGACACCGCTTGCGGACCGATTAAGGGCCGAGCCGGGTCATAAATGCCACGCGAAGAGACCTTGGGCAGGCCCATGCTGACACAGCCAACCAGCATCAAGGGCAGCAAAATGGCGAGTACAATCAGAACACGGCGCATCGACAACTCCCGGCGGATTGACAACGATGATTGGCGGCACAGCTCGCAGCCGTACAGTCACATTGGCGTGTTCTCAATGAAGGCTTGGAAAGCTGCAATCAGTCGCGGCGCTTGGAGCCATTGAGCCCGTCAACGGTCCAGCCTTCCGGCCCGCGCGTTGCGACCAGAACTTCCGGGCTGTCATCGCTCTTGCGGCGCCGCACTTTGAGCCAGAGCCAGTAAGCGCCACCGGCGATCAGCGCCGCTCCGAGAATAGCGAGGAAGACAGCGGTGAGCATGGCCGCGAGGATGAAAACAAGCGCAATGGTCGCCACCGCAATAACGGCAGCCAGCACGTCGCGCAGCACGCGACCGGCGCGAGGCCCAGATGTTGGTTGATGCGTTTCAGTCATCCTGCACCGTCTCTTTTTATCCCCTCACCCATACATGTTGGCATTTCAGGCGCCGAGGTCAATTGGCTGCCCCGGCGAGGATACCTCTTTCTTCCAGGATTCTCCCGTAAGCCACGTTAATGGCCGCCATTTTTTCATCCGCGAGTTTCTGCGCCGCCGGCGGAGCCCCACGTGCAATCATGCGATCCGGATGGTTTTGAGTCGCGATACGCCGATAGGCGCGCTTGAGATCTGCATCGGAAATGTCCGCATCAATCCCCAGGATGACATAGGGATCATCCTCAGGCGCTCCCATGTGGGCGGTGTAGATGCGACGATATTCCAGCGGTGTGAAGCCGAACTCCTCGGCGACGGATTCCAGGAAATCCAGCTCGCTCGCCGTCACCGCCCCGTCAGCCTTGGCGATATGGAACAGCCCGTCGAGCACGTCTTCCAGAATGGCCGGATTGGCGCGGAAACGGCGGGCCAGGCGGCGCGCATAGCCTTCAAACCCGAGCGTGGTCTGCATCGCCAGTTCAAACGCCCGGTCGAGCGCCGCACGCCCTTCCGGCGGTGGACGGAAGACCTCGTAAAAGGCCTTGATCTCACTGCGGGTGACGACGCCATCCGCCTTGGCCAGCTTGGCGCCCAGACCAATCAGGGCCATGGCGAAATCGGCATCGCCGACCCGGCGTTCCGGGCCGCAATCAAAACCGTCGCATTCAAGGAAACAGTCCCGGCCCTGCAACCGGGCTGCAAGCTTGCGCCAAAAACTCATCAGCCATCCGTCTTTCGTCAGCAATGTAAGGCTTCGCGCCACGACATGCGAGAGGCGCGGTGCAAATTCTCCTAGGGTATTTCGCCGCATACCGGGCTTGCCTCACCCCGCCCCGCCGCTAGGCTCGCCCGGCACATCAGGGGAGCGGGCATGTCGCAGGACTGGGAATTCTGGATCGATCGGGGCGGCACCTTCACCGACATCCTCGGCCGTGGCCCCGACGGGCGCCTGCATGCGCTCAAACTGCTTTCCGAAAGCCCCGAATATGATGACGCCGCCAGCGAAGGCGTGAAACGCCTGAGTGCCGGAGCCCCGGTCTCGGCCGTCAAAATGGGAACGACCGTCGCCACCAATGCGCTGCTCGAGCGCAAGGGCGCGCGGACGCTGTTCCTGGTGACCAAGGGATTTGAAGATCTCTTGATCATCGGGGATCAGACCCGGCCGGACATTTTCGCGCTCGACCTGAAACGCCCTGCCCCGCTCTATCACCAGGTCGCCGAGGTCGAGGAACGCACGCGCGCTGACGGGTCCAAGCGGACCCCGCTCAACGAAGCGGCCTTGGTCGCCAGTCTGGCGCAGGCACGCCGCGACGGCCTGGAGACCGTGGCCATCGCCTTCATGCATGCCTGGCGCAATCCAGCCCACGAGGAACGCGCCGAAGCCCTCGCCCGCGCGGCCGGCTTCAACACCGTCCTGCGATCCTCTGTCGCCAGCCCGCTGATCAAAATCGTCCCACGCGCCTCCACCACAGTTCTCGACGCCTATCTGACGCCGGTGCTGAAGGATTATGTCGGCCGGGTTGCCGAAGGCGTGGACGGCACTCCGCTGTTCTTCATGCAATCCTCAGGCGGCCTCGCCCCCGCGGAGAATTTCCATGCCCGGGATGCGGTCCTGTCCGGCCCTGCCGGCGGTGTCGTCGGCATGGCACAAACGGCGCTGAAATCCGGCTATCCGCGCGTCATCGGTTTCGATATGGGCGGAACCTCAACCGATGTCTCCCGCTTTGACGGTGAACGTTACGCGCGGGTGGAAGAAACCGAGGTCGCCGGCCAGCGTCTGCGCGCACCGATGATGGCGGTGCACACCGTGGCGGCCGGTGGCGGCTCCATCCTGAGTTTTGACGGAGAACGCGCCCGGGTCGGACCGGAAAGCGCCGGCGCCCAGCCCGGCCCCGCCGCCTATGGCCGCGGCGGCCCGGCGACGGTAACAGATGCGAATGTCGTGCTTGGCCGCATCCAGCCAGACTGGTTTCCCTGCAAATTCGGCCCGGACGGCAATGCCCCCATCGATGTCGAGGCCAGCCGCAAAGCCCTTGCAGAACTGGCTGCAGCGATGGACCTGCCCTCCGCAGAAGCTGCCGCGGAAGGATTTCTTGCGGTCGCTATTGAGAGCATGGCCCAAGCCATCAAACAGATCTCCATCGCCGAAGGGGTCGACCCCGGCCGCTATGCGCTCAGCGCCTTTGGCGGTGCCGGGGCGCAACATGCCTGCAAGGTCGCTGAAGGCCTGGGTATGGAGACGGTGCTGGTCCACCCCTATGCCGGACTGCTCTCGGCGCTGGGAATTGGCCTCGCAGACCTGGTCGAAACCCGGCAGGCCGCAATCGGCGCGCCGCTCGAGGATGCGCTTGGCCCGGTCGGGGAGGCTGTGGAGCGCCTGGTCGGCGAAACCTCCCATGCCCTGATCCAGGCCGGCATTGGTGCAGACACAATCCAGCGCAATGTCGATTTGCGCATCAAGGTCGAGGGGACCGACACGACCATTCCGATTGCCCTCGCCGCCCCGGACCGGATGCGCGCCGGCTTCCGGGACGCCCACGAACAACTCTTCGGGTTCATGCCGGCCGGGCGGCTCATGGTGGAGTCCATCACGGTCGAGGCTGCAGCAGCGCCCCCGGGGTCGCGCGACTGGACCGAAACCTTATCGCTCGGCGACGCGCCAAAGCCCGCCGGCGAAGCCGGCATGGTGATAGAGGGGGAGGTCCATGCCTGCCCGGTTTACCGGCTTGAGACCCTGCCCGTCGGCCCACGGCTGGCCGGCCCGGCCCTGATCATGGATGCCAATTCGACTATCGTGCTCGACCCCGGCTGGGCGGCGGAGCGGCTCGAGGACGGCATGTTGCGTCTCGTCCGGGAGGAGAAAGATGTCGACACCAGCGAGGCCGGAACCGAACTGGATCCGGTCCGGCTGGAATTGTTCAACCGGCGTTTCATGAGCGTGGCCGAACAGATGGGGGTCGCTCTCGAGCGCACAGCCCACTCGGTCAATATCAAGGAGAGGCTGGACTTTTCTTGCGCCGTCTTTGACGCGGACGGCGGTCTGGTCGCCAACGCTCCACATATGCCTGTGCATCTCGGCTCGATGTCAGCCAGTGTTCGTTCAGCGGCGATGGCTCACCCCGATCTCGGCCCGGGCGATGCCGTCGCAGTGAACGCCCCCTATGATGGTGGCACCCACCTGCCGGACATCACTGTTGTGCGTCCGGTCCATGACCCCGCTGGCGGCGAGCGTTTGTTCTACATCGCCTCGCGTGGCCACCACGCCGATGTCGGCGGTATCGCGCCAGGCTCCATGCCGCCTTTCTCGACCTCGATTGAGGAAGAAGGGGTGCAGTTCCGCAATGTGCTGATCGTCAAGGATGGCCGATTCCTCGAACCGCCCGTACGGGATGTTCTCGATGGCGGTCCTTACCCGGCCCGCAACCCGGACCAGAATATCGCCGATCTCAAGGCCCAGCTCGCCGCCTGCGCCAAAGGCGCCGCCGAGCTCGAACGCCTGGTTTCCGAGCACGGCCTGGATGTGGTGAAGGCCTATATGGGCCATGTTCAGGATAACGCCGAACGCGCCGTGCGCCGGGTCATCGACGCGCTAAGCGATGGCGAGCATCGTGTCCGGCTGGATGATGGCGCGGAGATCTGCGTTGCGATCCGCGTTGACCGCTCGGCGCGTAGTGCCGTGGTCGATTTCACCGGCACCTCACCCCAGCGTCCGAGCAACTTCAACGCTCCGGCCTCGGTGGCGCGCGCCGCTGTGCTCTATGTCTTCCGCTGCCTGGTCGGTGACAAGATCCCGCTCAATGAGGGCTGCCTCAAACCGATTGAACTGATCATTCCGGAGGGGTGCCTGCTCAATCCGAGAGCGCCGGCGGCGGTTGTTGCGGGCAATGTCGAGACCAGCCAGCTCGTCGTCGATGCCCTCTTCGGGGCTACCGGTCGTCTCGCGGCCGGTCAGGGCACGATGAACAATCTGACTTTCGGCAATGCGCGCTACCAGTATTACGAGACGATCTGCGGTGGCTCGGGCGCAGGCATTGACCATCATGGCCGGCCCTTTGCCGGCACTGACGCCATCCACACCCATATGACCAATTCACGCATGACCGATCCGGAAGTTCTGGAACAGCGCTTCCCGGTCGAAGTGGTGCACCATCGCATTCGGGCGGGATCAGCGGGTACAGGCGCGTGGCGCGGCGGGCATGGCTCGCAACGCTGCCTTCGCTTTACTGAACCGATGGATGTTGCTCTGCTGTCTTCCCGCCGTATCGAGCGCCCCTTTGGCGTCAATGGCGGCAATGAGGCCATGCCGGGAACCCAGCGCGTCATCCGCAGCGACAACTCAGAACAGGAATTGGACGGGCTGTTTCGCATCGAGGTCGAGCCGGGCGATCAGGTCGAGATTTCCACGCCCGGTGGTGGGGCCTTGAATTCACTAGAGAATTAAACTCCCGCAAGATTCAGATCTGTTTCGCAACCGGGCGCGTAACTGTTCACGTCACATGCATGAGACACCCCCGACATGCGACCGGCGGCGGCCACCGCCGGACGCGATTGAACCGAAAAAGGGAGCGCATAATGCGTCTTGTCTCTATTGCGGCTATCGCCGCCGCCCTCGTCTCTGTCCCGGCTCTCGCCATGAGCCACCCGAAAGCCGCGAACACCGGCCACAACCATGCCCACGCCGCCCGGGCTGACATTGTCGACACCGCTGTCGGCGCCGGCCAGTTCAACACGCTGGTTGCTGCTGTTCAGGCTGCCGGTCTCGTCGACACGCTGAAGGGCGACGGTCCGTTCACCGTCTTTGCGCCGATCGACAGCGCCTTTGCCGGCCTGCCGCACGGTGAAGTCGACCGTCTGCTGCGCCCGGAGAACCGTCACGAGCTGGTCGATATCCTGACCTTCCACGTCGTACCGGGTGCGATCACCAGCGATCAGCTTGCCGGTCAGATCCTGTCGGTGGAAACCGTCGAAGGCTCCAGCGTTCTCATCGATGCGACCAATGGTGTCCGCGTCGGCAATGCCGAAGTCATCCAGGCCGACATCCAGACCTCCAACGGCGTCATCCACGTCGTCGACCGCGTCATCATTCCGACTGCGAACTAGCCGGTTCGGCACGGGCCTCGGCTGGGGTCCGTGCCGCCGCCTTGCGCTTGCCCGTCCGGGCGGGGCGAACATGCGTTTCCAGATATTCGACAATCAGACCGGCAACATCCTTACCCGATGAGCGTTCAACGCCCTCCAAGCCGGGTGACGAATTCACCTCCAGTATCTTGGGGCCGGTCGCGGAGCGCAGCAGATCAACTCCAGCGACAGACAGGCCGAGTGACTTGGTCGCCTGGACAGCAGCCACACGTTCCTCTTTGGTGATGCGAACCTTCCTGGCTGTGCCACCACGATGAAGGTTGGAGCGGAACTCTCCCTCTTCAGCCTGCCGCATCATCGTTGCAATCACACGGCCACCAACGACGAAACAGCGGATATCGGCCCCACCAGCCTCCTTGACGAACTCCTGCACGATGAAGTTCGCATCAAGACCGCGAAAAGCATCAATCACCGATTCAGCCGCTTTCTTGGTTTCAGCCAAAACAACACCACGCCCCTGCGTGGACTGCAGCAGCTTGACCACCAGAGGCGCATCCCCGACATGCGCAATCAGGTTGGCGGTATCCTTCGGCGAATGCGCAAACGCGGTCACAGGCATATTGATGCCTGAACGCGCCAGAATCTGATGCGCGAACAGCTTGTCGCGAGACGCGCCAATCGCCTCGGCAGTGTTGAGGCAATAAGCGCCCATCATCGAGAATTGTCGCAGCACCGCCATCCCGTAACCGGTCATGCTGGCTCCGATGCGCGGAATGACCGCGTCATACACAGGCAGGGGCTTGCCGTCGTAATAGACCTTCGGGTCGTTGGCATCGATCGCCAGCGTGCAACGGGCCGTGTTGATCATCTCAACAACATGCCCACGGGTCTGTGCAGCATCACGTAAACGCTGAGACGAGTAATTGTTCGGCTCTCGGGTGAGAATGGCTATGCGCAGAGGTCTCTTTACCGGCCGCCTCCGGGGAAAATCCTTGTACAGGTCATAGCTGAGCTCGCCCTGCGCGCAGGACAGAGTCGGATTAACCACCATATCTTCAGGGATCGCCTGACGGCCCAGCAACATGCGATAGGCCATGGTCTCCCGGTTGGTCAAGGTCAGCTCTACCGGCCATTCGCGGTCTCCGATACGAACCGGGGTTTCGATTACCCAGCGCAACTCGCGCTCCCCGTTCGACGACACGACCTCCCGCCGGTCGACAGCGGGAGCAGAACAGACGATCTCGATCTCGGGCTTATCCGGGATGGGATGGAGGATAAAACGCACCTGCGTCTTCTCCATCGGACCAAAGGGCTCGATAGAAACAGCATGCAGCGCCGATGTCCGCGCGCCGGTATCCACCTTCGCCTTCACCGCAGGCAGTCCAAGCTTTGGGAATGCTGCCCATTCCTCCCAGCCAAGCAGGGTTGTGTCTTCCATGAGATTGCACCTGAAAAATGGATGCGACCCATTATATCCGGCGCTCAACCGCGTCCAGAAAATTCGACGAAAGTGGAATTTCCGGCCCGTTGGAACGTTCAGCCCTTAGCTGCGACCCAGATCTTCAAGGTCAGCTCGCCCGCATCCTCTTCCGGGTGAAGATCGACCTGCTTTGCAAGGCTGAGCCCGGCGCGGTCGATGATGTCGGACATTTCCTCATCGGAGAAACCGAGGCGGCGATGGAAATGCGCCTCGCGCAATTCTTCCAGCTGGTGCGGTGCGAAATCGACCACCAGAAGACGGCCACCGGGTTTCAAAACCCGGGCACATTCGGACACCGCCATGGCCGGATCGTCGAGATAGTGCAGCACCTGGTGCACGGTGACGAGATCGGCGCTGTCGCTTTCAAACGGCAGAGCGCCGACATCAGCATGGCGCACCGAACAATGCGTCAGGCCGGCCTCGGACAGGTTGGCGCGGGCGACATTGAGCATGGAGTGGTTGATATCGATGCCGATACCGCGCTCCACCCGGTCGGCGAACAATTCCAGCATACGGCCGGTAGCCACCCCGACATCCAGCATCAGCCCGAACGGCCCCGCCCCGGCGAGATCGCGCATCGCCGCCTCCACCGCACCGTCGGACAGGTGCAGCTTGCGGATCCGGTCCCAGTCCTCGGCCACGCTTTCGAAATAATCCTGCGCCGCCGCGGCGCGTTGCGCTTTGGTGCGCTCGAGACGTTCGACATCACGGGCGATCACCGGATCATCCGCCGGGACCATTTCATTGACCAGCTCGGCCAGGCGCCTCCCGCCGCCGCTATCGGTCAGACGGTAGAAGACATAGGCGCCCTCGGGCAGGCGCTCGGCCAGGCCGGCATCGGTAAGCAATTTAAGGTGCCGGCTGACGCGCGGCTGGCTCTGGCCGAGAATGCCCACCAGCTCGGAAACCGTCAGCTCGCCACGCGCCAGCATGACCACGACGCGTAAGCGTGTGGGTTCGGCGAGTGCTTTGAGCTGGGCAACCAGGCCGTCCATGTGATCCATACCGGGCAAATGCGGAATATAGCTTGCTTTTATCTGCATCGCGGCGAAGTTCAAAGGACGGTCTGTAGATGAGATTCTGGAGCGATCGCGCGTGGCCAAGGACATTATCGTCATCGGTGCCGGCCTGGCAGGTGTCAGCGCCGCCTGGGCGCTGAAACGAAA
>NZ_JASBRQ010000078.1 GCF_030149425.1 Maricaulis sp.
TAGGCGCCCCAGGGGAAGGCCGCGATGGCGACTTCAACCTTGGCGGCCTTGCCGGGCATGACCCCGATCCCGCCATAGCCGAAGAAGGCGACCGGGCGCAGATAGGCATCGCTGAGCCGGTTCGAGCGAACGACATGGCGACACGCCTCTTCCAGCTCCTCCTGGGTGTGGGGCAGGGGCATGCGATAGACCTTGGCGGAATCGAACAGGCGCCGGACATGGTCCTGCAGCCGGAAGATCTGCGGGCCCTGCGGCGTCTTGTAGGCGCGGATGCCTTCAAAGACCGAGGTGCCATAGTGCAGGGCGTGGCTCAGGATATGGGTTTGCGCATCGTGCCAGTCGATCAACTCGCCATTGCGCCAGATGAAGTCAGTTTCCTGGATAGACATGATAAATCCTTACATGACAGCGGTTTGCGCTGCTTGGTGTTGGGTTTGCGGCGCCGGCTGGCGCTCGAAGGCAAAGAGCAGGGAGTCGATGGCGGCAGTGACCACATCGGGACCCCGTGCCCGGCCACGCACACGCTGGCCTTCCAGATCGACTTCAATCTCGGCGACAAATTCGCGTCCCGTCCGGGAGCGCAGCATCTTGGTTTCCAGCGCGACGACGTCGGCCGTGCGTCCGGTAATGCGCTGGACAGCCGCGAACGCCGCAGCGACCGGACCTTCACCGGACGCGATATCGGAGACCCGCCCGCGATCCGGGTGGGCCAGCTCGACACGCGCAAACTGTTTGGGGCGAGGACCTGCTGTAGTGCGCAGCTCGGTCCGCATGACCTGCCAGGCCGATCCGCTTTCGCCATGGCCTTCCATCAGGCTGACCAGATCGGCATCGGTCACCTCGCCATGGTCATCGGCTAGGCGTTTGAATTCGCGGAAGACCACGTTCAGGTGTTCCGGATCCGGCTGATAACCGAGCTGGGCGAGGCGCTGGTTGAGCGCGTGTTTGCCCGAATGCTTGCCCAGCACCAGTTCCGAGCCCGGTGCGCCGACACTTTCCGGGGTCATGATTTCATAGGTGCGGCGATCCGCGATCATGCCGTGCTGGTGGATGCCGGCCTCGTGGGCAAAGGCATTCTTGCCGACAATCGCCTTGTTCGGTGCGACCGGGGTGCCGGTCAGGCGCATCAGTTTCTGACTGGCCGGCCAGAGCTGGGTGGTGTCGATGCGGGTCGCTGCGGGGAAGATGTCCGGGCGCACATTCAGGGCCATGACCAGTTCTTCCAGCGAGCAGTTCCCTGCGCGTTCTCCGATGCCGTTGATGGCGCATTCGACCTGGCGCGCACCAGCTTGAACTGCGGCCAGACTGTTGGAGACAGCCAGGCCCAGATCATTGTGACAATGGGCAGAGAAAATGACGTGTTCCGGCCGTTCGACCTCGCGCATCAGGCGTTCGAACACGCGGCGGATTTCGCCCGGTTCGCTGACGCCGACCGTGTCCGGCACATTCAGCACATCGGCGCCATGGGCGGCGGCGCATGCCATGGCTTCGGTCAGGAAGTCGTCCTCGGTACGCAGTGCGTCCTCGGCGGAAAACTCCACCTCGTCGAAACATTCAGCGGCATGGCTCAGCGCGGTTTCGATCGCCTTGAGCACTTCCAGTCGCGACATGCGTAGCTTGGCCTCTCGGTGGATCGGACTGGTGGCCAGGAAAATGTGGATACGCTTGCGGCGTGCCGGGGCGAGGGCCTCGGCGGCGGCATCAATGTCCCCGATGGAGGCCCGGGACAGCGAGCACAGAGTTGGCCCCTCGATCTCGCGGGCGATATCCTTGACGGCTGCCGCATCGCCGGGAGAGGCGGCGGCAAAACCGGCCTCGATCACATCAACGCGCATGGCCGCGAGCAAATGCGCCAGTTCAACTTTCTGCGCCGGTGTCATGGAGAAGCCTGGCGCCTGTTCTCCATCGCGCAACGTGGTGTCGAAGATCCGGACGTGATCCCCGGCAGCCGGGTGGTTTACTGGGATTGTCGACATGATCGCTCTCCTGGAGGCATGGCGTGGCTGGCCATGTGGGCCGGCATCGGGGTGTAGACGTCCATGACGTCGAACAGGCGGGAAAGCTGGCGCGTGAGAACGTCCAGCGAGCGCTCGCCGCGTGGCGTGATACGGGCAGCGATATCGGTCACCCCGTCCTGTGCGGCGGTCTTGTCCAGGCTCTCGATAATGAAACCGCGGCGCTCGATATTGCTGAGCAGGCGCACAAGGGCACCCTCACGCTCGGCGAGTTGAATTCGAATATTGTGCATGGATCAGTCCTCCATCATTTCTGCATTGGATTTGCCTGGCGGAACGAGCGGCCAGACGTTTTCGCGCGGATCGATCAGGCAGTGCGCCAGGATCGGTCCGGTGGCGTTGAGCAGTCGCTCGATGGCGCCGGGCACCTCGTCGCGACTGTGAATGGTGAAAGCTTCGACGCCGAAGGACCGGGCAACCTCGGCAAAGTCCGGATTGTCGTAGAGATCGATCTCGGAAAAATTCTGGTCGAAGAAGTATTCCTGCCACTGCCGGACCAATCCCAGCGAGGCATTGTCCAGGAGCAGGATGCGCACCGGCACGCCATAACGCCGCGCGGTCGCCAGCTCCTGGATATTCATCATGATCGACCCATCGCCGGTAACCGTGACGACCTTGGCGTCAGGACATTGCATCGCCGCACCGATACCGGCGGGCAGGCCATAGCCCATCGCACCCAACCCGGCGCTGGTCAGATGCGCTTCCGGGCGGGCAAAACGGCAATGCTGGGCCACCCACATCTGGTGCTGGCCGACATCGCAGGCAGCGATGAAATCATCGCCGGCCGCCTCGGAGAGCTGTTTCAACAAGGCTGGCGCGTAAACGCCATTACCCGGCGCGTCATAGTCGAAGGCATGCTCGGCGGCCCAGCCGCGGCAGGTCCCGCGCCAGTCATCGATCTCGAGATAGCCCGGTTCGATGCGTTGCAGGGCGTCGCTGATATCTCCGGCTATAGCCGCATCGACATGGCGCAGCTTGCCAATCTCGGCCGGGTCGCCATCAATGTGGATGATGCGGGCATCGGGAGCGAAACTGTCTGGACGGCCGGTGGCCCGGTCATCGAAACGGGCGCCGACACACATCAGCAGATCGCTGCCCTGCACCGCCATATTGGCGGCGCGCGTGCCGTGCATGCCCAGCATGCCGAGATAGTTTTCCGCATCGGGATGGGCACAGCCAATCCCTTTCAGCGTTGCCACCGCGACAATGCCGGTCCGGTCCATAAAGTCGCGCAGAGCATCGACCGCTCCGCCCAGGGCGACGCCGCCGCCGATATAGAGGACCGGCCGTTTCGCCTGGGCCAGCAAGGCCGCCGCTGCATCTACCGGGGGATGAGATGCAGACGGCGGCCCGGCCTCCTGCCGAGGCCCTGAGAGAGGGAGGGATGTAGCCTCGGCCTGTAAGACGTCTTTGGGCAGATCCACCAGAACCGGCCCGGGACGGCCGCTTTCGGCGATATGGAAGGCTTCGCGCAGCAGCTCGGGAATACGCGCGGGATCGCGGATGATGATGGAGTGTTTGACGACCGGCATGGACATGCCGAAGACATCGACCTCCTGGAAGGCGTCTGTGCCCATCAGTCCGGACGGAACCTGGCCGGTCAGCACCACCATCGGGACTGAGTCCAAAAAAGCGTTGGCGATACCGGTCAGGAGGTTGGTCGCACCCGGCCCGGAGGTCGCCAAGCAGACGCCGGCCTTGCCGGTCAGGCGAGCCTGGGCATCGGCGGCAAAGCTCGCCGCCTGCTCATGGCGCACCAGGATGTGTTCCAGCTTGGAACCGGTCAGGGCGTCATACACCGGCATGATCGCCCCGCCGGGATAACCATAGATGCGGTGGACGCCGATCTCCTCGAGCGTCCGTACGACCCAGCGCGCCCCGGTCATGGGGGGACAGGTTTCCGCGGCGGGCTGGGTCGCAGGCAGGGCGTTCATCTTACTCGTCCTTCTCGCGCTCAGGCATTGGCGCCCGGCTGCAGCCAGGGCATGTCGGCGCGCAGGGCGGCGCCGGTTTTCTCGATCGGGTGGTCCAGGTCCTTGCGCAGCAGGGCCGTGTATTGCGGCTTGCCGGCCTGGTTCTCGGTGATCCAGTCGCGGGCGAAGGTGCCGTCCTGGATATCCTTCAACACCTCGCGCATGCGCGCCCGGGTCTCGTCATTGATGACACGCGGACCGGAACGCAGATCGCCGTAGATGGCGGTCTCGGAGATGAATTCATGCATCTTCTCCAGCCCGCCCTCATACAGGAGGTCCACAATCAGCTTGAGTTCGTGCAGGCATTCGAAATAGGCGACCTCAGGCTGATACCCGGCCTCGGTCAGGGTCTCGTAACCGGCCAGGACGAGCTCGGTCGCGCCACCGCACAACACCGCCTGCTCACCGAACAGGTCGGTCTCGGTCTCCTCGGCGAAACTGGTCTCGATGACCCCGGCCGATGCACCACCGATACAGGCGGTGTAGGCCAGCGCCCGCTGACGCGCTTCGCCGGTGGCATCCTGGTGCACGGCAAACAGGCAGGGCACACCGCGGCCGCGCTCATATTCCCGCCGCACGAGATCGCCCGGCCCCTTCGGCGCGACGAGGACGATATCGACATTGTCCGGGGCGTTGACCCGGCCGAAATGGACCGAGAAGCCATGCGCGAAGAGGACGGCATCGCCAGCGCTCAGATTGGGCGCAACATCTTCGCGGAAGACCGCTTCATGGCTCATATCCGGCGTCAGGATGGCGATCAGCGACGCGGTCCGGCTGGCTTCGGCCGGCGAAGCCGTCTTCAGGCCATCCGCCTGGGCCCGGGCCTCGCCCTTGCCGCCGGGACGCACGCCGACGATGACATCGCAGCCGCTCTCCTTGAGGTTCATGGCGTGGGCACGGCCCTGGCTGCCATAGCCGATCACGGCAACCGGTCTGGCTTTGAACGGGGCCGTATCGACCTCGAAGGCGCTGCGGCGCGGGGCCGGCGTGGGCGCGGTTTCTGCGGTCATGCGTAAATCTCCTGGGAATTGGTATCCGGCTCGGATGCGTCCGGGTGTGGTGTGGATTGAGTTGGTGGCTGGCAGGTCACCGCGCCTTGGGCAGCGGAGGCGACCAGGCGGGCATATTTGGCGAACACGCCGCCCATCGGATTGGGCGCTGGCGGGGTCCATCCGGCGCGGCGTTCGGCCAGGTCAGCCTCGGTATCGATGCGGCGTGCGGCGACATCGATCATGATGCGGTCACCGTCGCGGATCAGGCCGATCGGCCCGCCGGCCGTCGCTTCGGGGCTGACATGGCCGATGACAAAGCCGGTCGATGCGCCGGAGAAGCGGCCATCGGTGATCAGGGCGACATCCTCGCCCAGCCCCTGACCGACCAGCGCCGCAGTGACGCCGAGCATTTCGCGCATGCCGGGACCACCCTGCGGCCCCTCATTGCGGATGATGACAACATCACCGGCCTTGATCTGATTGGTTTCAACAGCCGCGAAGGCGTCCTCCTCGCGCTCAAAGACACGGGCCGTCCCGTCGAACCGCGTGCGCGAATGCCCGGACAGTTTCAGCACCGCCCCGTCAGGTGCCAGATCGCCATTCAGCACCCGGAAACCACCATCGGGTTTCACCGGGTCAGCGACCGTTTTGATGACGCGCTGACCGCGGGATTCCTCTGCTGCGGCGCATTCCTCGAACAGGCTGTGCCCGGTGACGGTCGGGGTATCTTCGATCCGACCGGCCTGCATCAGCCGCTGGCCAAACAGCCGCGTGCCGCCGGCCAGGAACATGTGGTGCGCCAGGAAACGCCCGCCCGGCTTCAGGTCGGTGATCACCGGGGTCTCGCAGGCGACCTCGTCGAACGTGCTGATCGAGAAGGGAATGCCCGCTTCCGCGGCAATGGCGGCGACATGCAGGACCGCATTGGTCGAGCCGCCGCTGGCGGAGGCGGCGATGGCGGCATTGCGCAACGATGCCGGCGTGATGAACTGACGCGGCGAAGTCTTGTTCCGGGCCAGCTCGACAGCGAGATAACCGCAACGCGCAGCGGCCGCCGGTTTTTCCGGATGCGGCGCCGGGATGTCATTCACCCCCATCGGCGACAGCCCCAGAAACGACAGGATCATGGCCATGGTATTGGCGGTAAACTGCCCCCCGCAGGCGCCGGCACCGGGACAGGCCGCCTTTTCCACTTCTGCCAGCTCGGCATCGCTCATCTCGCCGCAGGCATGTGCGCCAACCGCCTCGAACACATCCTGGATCGACAATTCCTTGTCACCCTTGCGTCCCGGCATGATCGTGCCGCCGTACAGAATGCATCCGGGCACATCCATGCGCGCCAGGGCCATGGCGGCAGCCGGGATGGTCTTGTCGCAACCGACCAGGATCATCACCCCGTCGAGGCTGTGACCGCGGACCGCGAGCTCGATGGAATCGGCGATCACCTCACGCGAGATCAATGAGGCGCGCATGCCTTCCGTGCCCATGGAAATGCCGTCCGAGACGACAACCGTATTGAAATCGACCGGCACACCGCCGGCCTCGCGGATCGCCTCGCGCGCCGGATCGGCCAGGGCCTGCAGGTGCATGTTGCAGGGCGTGACCGTGGTCCAAGTGTTGATCAGCCCGATCATGGGCTTGTCGAAATCCTCGTCGGCCATGCCGGTGGCGCGCAACATGGCGCGCGCCGGCGCACGGGCGGCGCCGCGGGTTATCGTGTCAGAGGATTTTGCGTTCGGCTTGGGCATCGGTTTTCCGTCGGCAAAACGAAAAACCCCGCTCCTTTTCGGGAGCGGGGTTTTCTCGGTCTGCCTGAGTAAGTGTGTCTACAAGGCAGGCGCGGTCACCGCTCCCGGTATGGAGGCGATAATAAGTACAAGTACGAGAAGAGTGAGGCCGAGCGCGCGCACGTCGACACCCGTCCGGGTGACGGCCAGAGCAACTGGCTTTTTACGCGTGTGGATCGACATGACTTGCCGGGGCCTCTTCAATGTTGCGGCG
Organism: Maricaulis sp.; assembly: GCF_030149425.1. GTDB lineage: Bacteria > Pseudomonadota > Alphaproteobacteria > Caulobacterales > Maricaulaceae > Maricaulis. The sequence continues at coordinate 6,982 of NZ_JASBRQ010000078.1, forward strand.
CAGCGTGAAACCTGCGCACGCGAAATGCAAGAATATTTTTTCGTGGATCGCATTTCGGCGCAACAAAGCTAACCCTGAGCAGAACTAAGACCATGAATGCGCAAGAATTTACCCCTAGGGAAAATATCAAAGAGGCCCGGCTTTCACGGCTCTGGGATTCACCTGACGCGCTAGGCAGGCCGGACACCCGCTCGCTCGCCAGGCGAGTTTGCCGATTCGGCGCGACTGATTGTCAGCCAGCATACCGGCCGCTAGCGTGATCCATCATAGGGAAAAAGGGGCAGGCTGATGATTGGCAAGATGACACTGGGACGGCGGCAATTTCTTTCCGGAGCGGCGATCAGCCTGGGCTCGATAGCCACCGCCGCCTGCTCGCAAGCGCCCGCCCCAGCGGCTCCGGGACCTGCACCAGCGCCAAATACGGGCCGCACCCTGTCGCCGGCGGACCTTGAAGACTCGCTGACCGGCTGCAGCTATCTCGGTTGTGGCGGTGGTGGCTCTCTTGCCGAAGCCCGCGAGCTGATCCGGGCCGATCTGGCGGCCGGACATGATTTCAGCCTGCTTGACGTAGAGGCGCTGGACGATGACGACCGGGTAGCCTGCCCTTACGCGCTGGCCAGTCTGGCCCCACTCAGCGCCGAGTTCGAACAGCGCCTGGCGGCTCTGGACGGGCGCATCGAGATGCCGGTTCTCAATGCTTTCTCACTGCTTGAACGCCATCTGGAGACCCGGTTTTCCGGTGTGATCCTGGGTGAAATGGGCCCGCTCAGCATGGCTGAAGGCCTCTCCATCGCAGCACGCCTTGGCGTCCCTGCGCTCGATGCCGATACGGTTGGCCGCGCCACGCCGGAGATCAACCAACATTCCGTCCGGGTTGCCGGGCATTCGCTCATTCCCGCCGCTGCCGTCACACCCTTTGGCGATGAAATCGTCCTCACAGGACTGCTCGACACATCCCGGCAGGAAGACGTATTCCGCGCCCTGACTGTGGTCAGCGGCCTGGTCGGCGTTGCCGATGCGCCGATCACCGGAGCCGTGGCCAAGTCCGACGGCGTCCTGATCAAGAACAGTTTCAGCCTGGCCATGCGAATTGGCGCCGCCGTGCGCGAAGCCAAATCAGCAGGAACAGACCCGATTGAAGCGGCCCGGCTGGCCGGCGACGGATACCGCCTCTTCACCGGTCGCGTTGGCCCGTTCGACTGGGCTGACCGCGACGGTTTCCTGGCCGGCCATGTCGACATCGAGGGCGATGGAGCTTTCACAGGCCAAACCATGCGGCTGGACTATAAGAACGAGCACCTGGTCGCCCGTATCGGCAATGACACCGTCGCCACCTGCCCTGACCTGATCACTTTGGTGGACCGGGCCAGCGCGGAAGGGGTCAACAATCCCGACTTCGTCGCCGGACAGGCCGTCGAAGTGCTCGGCTTCAAGTGTGACCCGGTCTGGCGCAGCGAGGCAGGCCTGGCCGTCTTTTCGCCGCGCTATTTCGGCTATGACGTGGACTACATTCCGATCGAAAGCCGGATGGCCCGGCGCCGGTAAGCCGGGTCAGCGTGAGAACGGCCAGCACGGAATTCCCGCACCGGGCGCATGACCACCACAACACAATGCTTGAATGCACATCCTGAAGGCGTATAGTTGCCCACACATCTACTTGGGTTGCGCGCCAACCTGTCCATTTTGCAGAACTGGCGCGCGTGCAACCAAGAGGGCATGCGCATGACTGAGCCGAAGCGCCGCGAACTGAGCATCATCCTTCCCCGCTACCAGGAGGATTATGCTGTAATTGAGCGCTCCCTGCGCCGGATCGAGGCCTTGTTCAATCGGGAAACCTGCGAAGTTCTGGTCGTCAATGATGGCGGATCAGCCGGAGATATCGCGCGCGCACGACAAGTCTTTCCCGACGTCACCTTTCTCGAGAACGGGCGCAATTTCGGCAAGGGCAAGAGCATTGCCAATGGCGTCGACCGGGCCAGTGGGGATTTTGTTTTCTACTCCGATATAGATCTTCCAGCCGATCTCGATGGCCTACCCCAGCTGATCCAGCAAATGAAACGGGACCGCCACGAAATGGCGATTGGTACGCGACGCAAGCGTGGCACGCTCAAGTCGAACCCCTACCGGGCGGCAACGAGCAAGGCCTTCCTGTTTCTCTTCAACACCCTGATCGCGAGCGATGTGAAGGACAGCCAATGCCCGTTCAAACTGATGGAACGGGGCTATGCGAAATTCCTGTTCCAGCGCATGTCTTCAACCCGCTATGCCTTTGACGCCGAACTGATCCACATGGCCAAGCTGCAGGGCCAATCCATCCTGCAGGTCGATATACCCTGGTCCGACACACGGGCCCCCTGGGGACTTGCAAAAACGTCAGCCGTGTTCGGCGAAATGCTAGCCGACCTTGTACGTATCCGGCTCTACTGGCTGAGCCGGCGCGGATTGCTGCAGCGCCGCACGCAGACGTCCGGCCAATTGCCGAGCCTGGCCCAGCGCAGCCCCGGCTAGGGCATACCGACAAGGCGCCGGCCCAGCTCTGTCAGGTGACAGTTGAACGTGATCTCGCGCGCATCGGGCGGTAATTGCGTCCCGCCCGGCGCAACCGGTGCTACGCCCCGCAAAATAGCCTCGAGTTGCTGGGCCTGAACAGCCGCCGGAATTTGGTTGGCCGGCTTCATGGTGATGTATTGCGCCAGACGTGGCCGGTCCGATCGATTGGGCGTATTGCCGTGCGGCAAGGCTGAATGCCAGATCAGGAAATCACCGGCTTTCAAAGGTACAAACTCGATTTCCATACCGCTGACATCGGGAAAACGCGTGGCATATCCCTCCGGCTGCGTATCAAGCCAGGCCTCGATCCGGCGATGGAACCCGGGGACACACTGGAAGCCGCCTTCCCCCGGCCCGCTATCGCTGAGAGCCAGAAGCCCCTGCAGGACAAAGGGTACAGGCCGCCGGGCCACATCGATGTCCCAATGAATGAACCCATCATAGGGCCAGTCCGCACGCACCGGCGGGTTCATATTGACCCGGTCGATACTCACACGCAGATCCTCGTCGCCGTATAGATCGCGAAAGGCAGCATAAAGCAGGGGCAATTGCCGGCAGCGCCAGAGCGGGGCGTCATGATAGATCGGGATCATGCCGCGTTGGTCAATCCCGGTCAGCGCCCGCAAACTCTCGTCATACCAGTCAGACGGATGGTCCGGGCGCATCCCCAGCGCCTGCCAGATCGTATCGCGGACCTCGGAGATGAGCCCCGGATCCGCTGCGCCTTCAAGAACGAGATAACCCTTCTCATCCCAGCTGCGCGCCTGTTTCGCATCAAAGCCCCGCAAGGTCCTCCACCTCCCGCTCTCCGGTTACGCACCAAGCTGACAACCAAAGATCGCATCTTGCGACCTGTATAACAAGGGCTGGCAATTCACCGCGCGGCGGCGGAACTAGACGTGGCCGCTGACCGGGCGCGCGCGATAGGGCTGCTCCAGCGCATCGAACACAGACTGCCCAGGCTTGATTGCCAGCGCTGCGGCGGCTGCCGTTAGATGTCCCGGTCTCGAGGCACCGGCAAGGACGGCACTAATGGCCGGACGGTGCAGGGCCCAGGACAGAGCCAGTTGCGCCGGCGGAACGCCCAACTGGCCCGCGAGCCGGTGCAGCCCTGCGGATATGTCCGCATCCGCCGGAGCGTCAAAGAGCTGGGCGGTCAACGGATCGCTGCGCGACCGCTCAGATGGCGCTTGTAAACCCGCCAGCAGCTTTCCCCGGGCCAGGGCCGAATAGGCGATCACGCCGAGACCATGGTCACGGCAAGCCGGGATCATCTCGGCCTCGTCTTCGCGATAGAGAAGATTGTATTGCACCTGCATGGAGATGAAGCGGGCAAGCGCATTGTCTTGCTGCAGTTTCAGGGCCCGCAGCAATTGCTCTGTCCAGATCGAACACGCCCCCAGATAGCGGACCTTGCCCGCCTTCACCGCCCGGTCGAGCGCCTCAAGCGTCTCCTCCACCGGAGTCACAGGGTCCCAGCGATGGATTTGCAGAAGATCAATATAATCGCTCTGCAGCCGGCTCAGGGCCAGGTCGATATCCTCTGCGATACGTGCGGCACCAAGCAGACCTCCGCGCGGCGCCATGGACCGCGTATCGCCACCGACCTTGCTGGCGATGACCATATCCTTGCGGCGCGGACGCAGGAACTGGCCTATCAAGCGCTCGCTACTGCCCCCGGCATAGACGCCGGCGGTGTCGAAAAACGTGATCCCGCAATCGATCGCCTCACCGAGCAGGACTTCGGCCTCGCGCCCATCACGGATCCAGCTGTGACGGCCCTGGCTGGGATCGCCAATACTCATGCCGCCAAAGCCAATGCGCGACACGGTCAGATCGCTGCTCCCAAGACGCTGATATTGCATCAGGAGCGTCCGCCACCTGACCGGCGCAGCAAAGCCAGTCCATGCTTCAGCCGTGCCCGCCAGGTCGCCAGGAACTCGTTCAGGGAAGAGCGTGACCCGGTGTCCGCGGCGGCGAAATGATCAGCCAGCGCATCGACCACAATTACGCCGGTCGGGCAAGCCGGCTCGCAGGCCCGGCAGCGCAGGCAGCTATCAAGTGCGGGTGCCGCAGCCGCTGCAGATACCGCACCGGTCTTGACCGCCTGCATGAGCTGGATGCGGCCGCGCGGGCTTTCCATTTCTGACCCGCTGAGCTTGAAGGTCGGGCAGGTGGGAAGACACAGCCCGCAACGGCTGCAGCGCGCGAGATTGTCGGACAGCAGCGTTTCGGGCTGCAGCTCAAAGGGCATGAAACGCCTCCGCCAAACGGTTGTCGCGGGTCGAGACAAGCGGCCGGTCGGCGCGCGCCCGGCCGAGATCGACGGCACGCAGATGCCGCGGGGGCGCGAACAGGGTCAGTTCCAAACCATCGCCCGTCCGGTCCGGCGGGGCTGACGCCTCCGCTTCGCACGGCTGCAGGTAGATCCCCGCATCTATCCCCAGCGCGCTGTTGGCCCTGCCGTCCCAGGGTAGGAATTCCAGCCCGGCCCGGCTGGATACCCCCTGCGCCTTGAGCCAGCCGGATCGATCATCGGCATTGGCTTCGATCAGCGCCCCAACCTCGATCCTGGAATCCGTCCGTTTGAGCCAGATCGAGCTGGTCAGCGCGTCCGGCTGCATCAGCGTGGCGATCAGAGCTTCCACGTCGCAGTCCGGATGCGGGCGAAGGCGGACGACATGACGGAAGCGCGGCCGCGGCTCGAGTTTGACGGCCAGGCGGTCAAGTTCGCCTAGCCGGGTCTGTGAGCCGAAAACGAGTTTGCGCAGATCGAAACCCGACACGTCCTTGGCGAACACGGAACCGAATTCGATTGCGCGCCCGGATCGCGCCGTCAGCACACCGCCAAGCAACAGATCGCGCGCCGGTCCAAAACGCATTTCGCGCAGATTTGGCGCCCCCGCCATGACGGTTTCACCCAGAGAGAACGCCTCGAAACACCCGATCGGATCATAGGGCAGCTCATAACCCGTCTCCGACAGGGCCTCCCGCACATCGTTCCAGGATGTCTCGGCCGGGAAGACGGCATATCCATCGGCCGGACAAATATCCAAAGCATCAAATACGCCGCGCGGCGGCGCGGCCTGCGTGCTGGTACGCGGCGGCAGAAGCTTGCGATCGGGACCAGCTCCTGCTGGCTGAAACAGGTCCTGCACAGCATGCATGGTCTCCAGCGCCGCCGCCCCGAAGAACTCCCCCATCAGATGGGTCTTTTCCAGTCCGATCCCATGTTCCCCGGTAAGGGCTCCACCCAGATCGCGTACATGCCGCAAGATCCGGTCGCGGAAAATTTCCAACCGGTCCTGTATGCCCGGCTCCCGTGGATCATAGAATGGCGTTGGATGGATATTGCCGTCGCCGGCGTGAAACGTGTTGGCGACAATGAAATCGGCCGCCTTCGCCTCGTCCTCGATGCGCTCCATCATAAGGGCGAGGTCGCTGCGCTTCACCACGGCATCAAAGAGGAAGTAATTGGGCAAATTGAAGCTGCTGGCGACGCCACGCCAGCGTTCCCGCGTCACCTCATAGCGCCGCTTCATCAGATCCGACTTGCTATGAATTTCCGCGCGCCCGCCAAGACCTTCGACAACCGCTTTTATCGCCTGGCTTTGGTGCTCGACCTCACCGCCTGCCCCATGGACTTCAATGTAAAGCACACACGGATTGGCAAAGGGCAGCGGTGCGCCGCGCGGATGATAGACGCCCGCTGTCATATCCAGCGCGATCGGCTTCAAGCCCTTGGAGAACATGTCCATGATCGCGGCGGCACCAGCCGCATTGTCATCGAACTCGGCATAGAGCGTCTTGATCTCGCCCGGTTGGGGGATCAGGCGCAAGCGCGCACCGGTGATCAGTCCGAGTGCACTTTCCGCGCCGACCATCAGCCCGCGAATGTCCAGCCGGTCGGCACGAGATGAGCCCACCCATTCCAGCTCCCCCTGCGGCGTTACATACTCAATCTCGGTGACGTAATTGCTGGTCACGCCATAGCCCAGGCAGTGCGGACCGCCCGCATTGGTCGCCAGATTGCCGCCAATGGTGCACACCGCGTAGCTGGACGGGTCCGGCGGATAATACAAACCCTGCCGTGCCACGGCAGCCTGCAGATCAGCGGTAACCACCCCGGCATCAACCTCAACCGTCCGGGCCAGGGTGTCAATGGCGCGAATGGTCTTGAGCCGGGTCGTGACAATCAGCACCTCACCACGCACGGCCACACATCCACCCGCATAGCCCGTGCCACTGCCGCGGGCGAGAAAGGGCTGGCCGGCGGCACGCAACGCCCTAACGACCTCCACCGCCTCGCCCGGCGTCGCGGGCAGGACGACCGCTCTCGGCACACCATGCACGCCGTAGGCATCATAAGAATAGCTGTAGCACTCAGCCTCACCCGTCAGCACAAAACCTGTGCCGACAATCGCTTCCAGCTGGGCCTGCAGCGACGTCTCGATCATGCCCATTGCCGCGCCAGCGCCCGGGGCAGTCGGGAGAGGAAGCGCTCACATTGCAGCACCTCGTCCACAGGAACGAATTCGTCCGGCGCATGGGCGTGCGCCAGGCTGCCTGCGCCGAAAACGATCGCCGGCGTGCCGACCCGGGCAAAATATCGGGCGTCTGAACCGCCATAGAAAAAGCTGGGCTCGAGCGCCTGTCCGAACTCATCAAGCCAGGCCGATTCAATTGTTCGCCGCAGGCTGGCGTCCTTGAGACCATGCGGCTCACAACCGCCGCCAGCGGCTTCACCAATGCCGATCCGGACATTGTGGCGGTCGCAAATCTGCGCCGCGGCTTGCTGCCACAAGGCGCGATAGTCTTCACGGTCCTCGTCCGGTCGCACGCGGATATCGCTCACGATACGGAGATGGCCCGCCACGGTGCCAGCATGACCGCCGCCCTCGAGGATGCGGATACCGACATCAGGATGGAAACGCACCGCCGGGTGCCGCTCGCGCTGGGCCACGGCTGCCTTCATGACCTCAATCAGCTCCAACCCGGCGGTCATTGCGTCTGCGCCGAGCCAGGGCATGCCGCCATGGCATTGCTCGCCCTCAACGGTGATATCGACCCAGATACTGCCCATTTGTTCGAATGAAACCCGGCCATCCGTCGGCTCGGCAATGACGGCGAAATCCGCCTCGAGGGCGCCGCTCTCGCACAAATGCTCAGCGCCGTAGAGACTACCATTTTCCTCATCCGCCACGCCCTGCCACTCCAAGGTCGGCATGTCGCGCGACCAGGTCTGGGCCAGCCGGATCATGGCGACCAGCTGAGCTGCGGCGCCGCCTTTTGTGTCGCACGCTCCAAGGCCATAGAGCCGGTCGCCTTCGCGGGTCGGATGAAAGGGCGGGCGGGTCCAGGCATCCGCATCCGCTCCGGCATGAAAAGCCGGCTTGGTATCAAGATGGGCCTGGTAAATGATTTTGCGATCATTTCGCCCCTCAAGCCGGGCGATCAGATTGGGCCGTCCCGGCTGCACTTCGACGATTTCGCTGCTGATACCGTGGCGTTGCAACAGCGCCGCGCAGAAACCGACGATCTCCGCCTCCGACCCGCCCGGATTCTCGCTGTTGATGGCAATCAGATCAGCGAGCAGAGGCAGGGTGTCCGGCAATGTGGCTGTATCCAGCATGGAGCCCTCCGCAAAACACTCCCCGGCATTATGCAGCACCAACCCACGCCCGCAACCCGAAGGGGATTTTCAGTCCTCACAAAACCTAAGCGTTGGCCGATCCAGCGCCGTCTGTCTGGTTGACGGCGTTGCTGGTTCTGACTACTAGGATTGGCGAAATCCGGTATCGGGGCACCCGGTTTCAGCCCTGTCGCGACGGCCCCGGATTGCAACCGCCCATCCGCTCTTACCTCCCAGATCAGACCCTTATTTCATGCTAGACCAGAAATTCATTTGCGCGAATGTCGACCTCGTCAAAGAGGCGGCCCGGAACAAAGGTGTCGATGTCGACATCGACCGTATCGTCGAGCTCGACGGCATGGTTCGCAGCTTGGTCACGGCGACCGAGGGACTGCGCCATGAAAAGAAGTCCATGGCGAAACAGTTTTCCTCCGCCAGCGAGGATGAGCGCAAGGAATTGCAGAGCCGCTCAAAGAGCCTGTCGACAGATATTTCGGAGAATGAAGCCCAATTGCGCACCTGGCAGGGCGAGCTGCGTGAACTGCTTCTGATCACGCCGAACATTCCTTCCGAGGAAGCCCCTATCGGCCCGGATGCCGACGCCAATGAAGTCGTCAAAACGGTTGGCGAGAAGACGCAGTTCGATTTCGATCCACTCGATCATGTTGATCTGCTGGAAAAGAATGACTGGGTCGACTTCAAGGGTGCCGCAGCCACGGCCGGCAGCCGCACCTATTGCCTGAAGGGCGACCTGGTGATGCTGGAAATGGCCCTGATGCGCTTCGCGCTCGACCGCCTCATCAAGGAAGGCTTCAAGCCGATCACTGTACCGCCCTATGCGCGCGAGCACGCTTTTGTCGGCACAGGTCATTTCCCGCTTCATACTGAAGAGGCGTTCAAGCTTGTCGACGACGACTTCTACATGATCGGGACGTCCGAGGTGGTGCTGAACAATCTGCACGCAGGGGACATCCTCAAAGACAGCGATCTGCCGATCCTCTATGCCGGTTATTCAAATTGCTATCGCCGCGAGGCCGGCAGCGGCGGACGCGATGTGCGCGGACTGCTCCGCGTACACCACTTCCAGAAGGTCGAGCAGTATGTGATCTGCCGTAATGATCCGGAAGAATCGCGCAAATGGCACGACACCCTGCTGGGGATTTCGGAATCCCTGCTGAGCGCGCTGGAACTGCCCTATCAGATTGTTGCCTGTTCGACCGGCGATATGGGTCTTGGCAAGATCCGCATGCATGATGTGGAAACCTGGGTGCCCTCGCTCGACACCTATCGCGAGACCCATAGCTGCTCGACACTGCATGACTGGCAGTCGCGTCGCACCAATACGCGCTATCGCGACGGCGATAAGAAGATCAATTTCGTGCACACGCTGAACAACACGGCGATCGCCACGCCGCGGGTTTTTGCACCGCTGCTGGAAATCCATCAGCGCAAGGATGGCCGCTTCAACGTGCCCAAGGCCTTGCGCCCTTATCTCGGCGACCGCGACATTCTCTAGCACGGCCCGCCCGCCGGAAAGGCGTCACACCGGATGGCCAGAACGCAGACAGACCCGGTACGGATCGGCCTGGTAGGACTGGGCTGGTTCGGGCGTCTGCACCGTCAGGTCTGGGACAGCTGCCCCGGCGCAGAGGTGGTGGCGATCTGTGATGTCGACGCGGCAGCGGCCCGCGGCGAGGGCGAAAGCGCGCAGGATGCGTTTCATACGACCGCCGGCACCGGCGGCGCCGCCAGATCCGTTCAGGACATCCCGGCCTTCAGCGATATCACGCAAATGCTGCAGGCCTGCGAGATCGACCTGGTCGATATCGCCACGCCCGAAGCCCTTCACGCCGGTCATGCTCAGACCGCGCTGACCGCCGGCAAACCCGTGATCATCGAAAAACCCTTCACGACCAGTGGCGCCGATGCCCGCGAGTTGGCCCGCATGGCGCAAGCTGCCGACCTCCCGGTTTGCGTCGGAAATATCCTGCGCTTTGACCCGCGCTACATGCATGTGATGGCGCAGTTCAAGGCACTCGGACAAAAGCCGCAACACCTGTCCCTCCAGCGCCATTTCCAGCGCAGCGCCCTGGCCGTATACGGTCGTGTTGATCCGTTCTACGGCGCCTGTATCCACGATATTGACTTGGCGATCTGGAGTCAGGGAGCCCGCCCTACCCGCGCCCTCGGCCATATCTCGCGCCATCAGCAGAGCGGTGAAGTGATCGCGGCGACGGGCATGCTGGAATGGGCGAGTGGCCATACCGCTGTGATTCAAAACGCCTGGATCATGCCCGCGGCAACGCCGGCCGGCTTTGCCTTCGAGAGCACATTCCTGGCGCGGGACCAGGCGCTCACGGTGCGCAGCCAGCCTGTGGTCGAACAAATAGGTGCCGCAAGGTCCGACTGGCCGGAATTCTTCTTCTGGCCGGAGATCGGTGGCGACATTGATGGCGCGCTGCGGCGTGAGCTAACTCATTATCTCGACTGCGCCCGCGACCGGAAACCAAGTGATCGCCTCCCCCTGGATGAGGCCGTCTGGGGCATTGAAACCGCCGACGCGCTCGTGCGCTCGGCCATGACGGGCCATTGGCAGGACGTCGGCGTTTAGAGCTTCCAGGTTCCGCCGGTCGACAGGGTCTCAAGGGGTTGCGCCCGCACCTCGAGCGGCAGATCCGGCAGTCGGTCCAGAATACGATCGACGATGGACTGCATGCGCGCGCTGTCGCTATTGGCGCCAAATGTCGGTGCAATGTCGAGATAAGCCTTATCGCCCACCTCATTGGAACTCAGCTTCATCCAGGGAAACTCGCCGCACGTCCGGTCACCATCGATCTCGATATTGTTCTCCGGCCGGTGTAATTCCGCCTCGTCGAACAGGGCCGAGGCTACCGGGATCGACCCCACCCAGCCCCCATCTGCCAGGCGAACGGCATTGCGCTTGCGGCCAAGCAGGCGGATCGCTTGCCCTCCACGCTTGCAGATGGATTTGAAGCGGACGGCGAGATCACCGGTGCGATAGCGCAGCAGGACAAATCGCTGGGCGAAGGGAAACAGCGGTGTGATCGTCAGTTCACCAACTTCACCGTCAGCCACCGGCCGGTCTTCGTCGGTATCAAGTACCTCATCCCAGATGAAAGGCGCCATGTGATAGCCATCGCATTCATCGCAATAAGCGGCTGAGCCGAAGGCCTCGGTCATGGAGTAGTTGTCGTGCAGACGGGTGCCAAAACGGCCTTGAAGATAATCACGAGCCGCCGGAGGGATCGGCGAAGCAAACGCCACAGCGGACAGTAATTGTCCGTCCTCCAGCTCATAACCGTGATGATCCATATAGCGCGCCAATCGGTAGAGGCATGAGAAGGACCCGTTCAGCGACCCGATACGGCGCTCCCAGCCGGGCCAGGTGAAATCCTGGGTCAACAGATTGGCCGCAGTCGCATAGCCGGTGGCGACATACAAATTGACCGGAAAACTATAGCCGCTGCTGCCCCCGGCCGAGAGCAGGTCCCCATGATTGATATTGACGGCTTGCAGCCCCAACCCTTTCAACGCCGGCTGTGGCCGCCGCGCCTGCATGACAGCGAAGAAATTGCGGATGTAGAGCGCTTCTTCGCGTCCTCTCTCGATCAGCAGCGAGCGGCCCGTCGAGGTGCTTGAGGTAAAAGAGCAAAAGGCGAAGGTAGAGCGGGGCGACAAGAAATCCTGTCGCTGCCGGTCGAGATCGTCGCGCCGCACGGACGGTATCTTGGCCAACCAGTCGAGTGGCGCCAGATCGCCCTCATCAGGCATGCGCTCGGACCAGTAGGGTACGTCTTGGGCGTGATGCAGGGTGGCCCACACCAACGGCGCCAGAGCGTGCGGCCGCAGTTCTCCGACACCATTGGGCGCATACAGCAGGGGCCCGAGGGTCTTGGCCAGCTCGCCCGAAGCAAACGGGGCGAGCTCCGCTTCACTCAGCATGCAAACTTCTCACGCTTTTCAGCCCCGCCTAGTCCTTGAGACCGGCAAGCATTTCCTTGGCCTGCGCCGGACGTTCCAGCTGCAGCGCCGGGCCACCGACCAGCTCGCGAACTTCCTCGACCGCCCCGGCCAGCGAATTGAAGCGCTGCACCATTTTCGACAGCGCATGCCCGATCATGCTGGGCTCGGCCATCATCATATGTTCCAGCGCCTTGCCGTTTTTGGTCAAAGCCTGACCGAGAGCGGCGGCCTCCATGACGACGATATGGTCCATGGCAGCGGATTCATTCGCCAGCGCGCGCCCGACGGCAGCCGCTTCCATCACCACAACATCGTCCATGGCCGCGCCTTCCATGGCCAGAGCCTGGCCAACCGCTGCAGACTCCATCACCACGATTTCATTGAGGGCGGAGGCTTCGTTGGCGAGGGCCCGGCCGACGGCAGCGGCTTCCATCACCACTAGGTCATCCATGGCCGCGCCTTCCATGGCCAAGGCCTGGCCAATGGCCGCGGACTCCATGGTCACAATCTTGTTCAGGGCAGAGGCTTCATTGGCGAGAGCCCGGCCGACAGCAGCGGACTCCATCACCACGAGATCATCCATGGCCGCACCTTCCATGGCCATGGCCTGTCCGACGGCGGCGGATTCCATCGTGACGATCTTATTCAAGGCAGAGGCCTCGTTCGCCAAAGCGCGGCCCACGGCGGCAGATTCCATGGTCACGACATGATCCATCGCTGCCGACTCCATCGCCAGAGCCTGCCCGACAGCGGCCGCCTCCATTGTCACCACCTCATTCATGGCGGCATTTTCAGTGGCCAGCACACGCCCCACTGCAGCAGCCTCGGTCGTAACGACATGCTGCAGAACGGTCTCATCCGAGGCGATAGCCTGGGCAACATAAGTAGGTTCAGCGGCGAATAATCGCCCGAGGATGTCCGGATCCGACGCCAGCAGTTTGTTGAAGTCAGCCGCCTCGGCCACGACCCATTTTTCAAGCAGGCTAGAGTCTTCCTTGAGTGCCTTCGCGAAATCCTTGCTGTCCATCTTGACCTCCCGGGACAATATTCTTAACGCTGAACCACCATAGATAGTGTGTCAATCACTATCACGCCTAAGCGGGTAACATTCTTATGAGCGGGAGGGCTTCATGGATAACCCTGAAGTTGCAACTCGGCCGGACCTGGCCTGGACAGAAATCATCGATGACATCCTTCTGGCTTCGATCGTTGAAACCTGCGAACGCAATCCCGACCTGGCTGAGCTCGCCTTTCTCACCGGCAGTTATACCCGCGGTCTGCACAATCCCGACCGTCCCAACGTCAACGCTTATTTGATCGCCAAGCCTGGCCGCGCTGCCGATCTGCGCCTCGCCGCTGCGCGCAACTGGGCACGGATACGCGAGCGATTGTCCGCCTTGGGCATCGCCTTTCGTGTTGACTGCCACCCCTACACAGTAGCCTGGCGCCCGGAAGCCGACCGCGGCAAACCGGTCCTGGAACTGACCACCAAAGTGCTCGACGGCGGCCAAGCCGACAGCCGTTTCTCGCTACCGCCCTCGATTGGGATCGGTTGGCTTGGCGGGTATAAGGTGCTTTGGGGTGAAGCGGCCCTGCTCGACAAGCTGCACCTGCCGGATCCACTGCCCTCACGCACTGAATGGATTGCTTCGATCCACGAGGCATTGAGCCATTATCGCAATGTGCTCGACCACCTCCCCAATGCCGTGCCGGTGTCGCAACGGCCGGAAGTTTTCGCGGAAGAGGCCTGTTTTTACGCTCTGGAGGCGATCAAGGATTGCATCAGCCTGTCCTTCGGCTGGGATGATCTCTTTGCCGGCAATCACCTCCAGGTCCTGCTTCAGAAGCGAGAAAAAGAGCATCTCCAGGCCGCCGGATGGTCGGACATGATTGAGCACAAGGCCGCGCTCAAGGCAGCCGAGCTGCGGGTCTTCCGCGGTGAAGTCACGAGCGAAGCGGAAGCGGTGCAGATCTGGCGCCTGGCGCTTCGGGTCTGGGACGCGGCCTGGGCCCGTTATCGCGATTGGGCCGCGGAAGAGCTGGACGGGGCCTGCCCCTGGCTCCTCCGGGTCAATGCTTTCGTCTAGGCCGGTGCGTTCTATGAGTGTTGACGACACCGACGTCGAGACCCGGATCGCCGATGCCTGGGACCGGATTTCATCGGCCTACCAGGACCGCTATGAAATCAGCCCGGAGCATTTCCACTACGGCCCGATGTGCCCGGACGAAAGTGAGCTCGGCCTGATCGGCGATGTCACTGGGCTACGTGTCCTCGACCTCGGCTGCGGCGGCGGGCAGAACACGATCTGGTTGGCAGAACGCGGAGCGGAACAGGCTCTGGGCCTTGACCCCTCCGCCTCCCAGATCGGGTTTGCCCGCAAACTCGCCGAGAGCCGCAAAGCCAGGGCCCAGTTCGCGATTGGCGACAGCCGGGCCTGCCGCGACATGCCGGGTCAATTCGATCTCGCGGTATCGATCTATGCCCTGATGTATGCCGCAGACCTGCGCGCAGCGCTGACGGATATTCACCTCGCACTGGCACAAGGCGGACGCCTGGTGCTGGCCCTCGACCATCCCTGGCGGATCGCCGGCGCATGGAAGGGAGGGCAACTGATTGTCGGTGACTATTTTGCCGAGGGTTGGGACAGCTGGGATTACGATTTCCCGGAGCAGGAGGTCAGCTGCCGGCTACACCGGGTCAAGCGCCCGCTCGATGCGATCCTTACCGACTTTCTCGCTGCGGGCTTTCGCCTTGACGGCATGCTGGAGCCGCGACCGCCGGCCCGTGACGACATGTTCGCCCGCCGTTCAAAACACGGGGAGAATTCCCCGCTCAACGTCTACAGCCGGGACAAGCTGGAACGAGTTCCCAGCACCTTGATCCTGTGGGGAAGCAAGGCATGACCGAACACCTCTTGGGCATTCACTGTTCCTATCTGGACGGCCAGTTTCTCGCCGACGGAAATTGCGCCCTGGCGAGCGATGGAGAGCTGGTATTCGCGATCGCGGAAGAGCGCGTCAGCCGGATCAAGTATGATGGCCGC
Source organism: Maricaulis sp. (assembly GCF_030149425.1). Taxonomy (GTDB): domain Bacteria; phylum Pseudomonadota; class Alphaproteobacteria; order Caulobacterales; family Maricaulaceae; genus Maricaulis. The sequence goes on from NZ_JASBRQ010000078.1 coordinate 22,192, forward strand.
TTCCAGGCCGGGCTCGCCTATCTATTGCGGCGCAAGGGTTTGCAGGCCAGCGATATCGCCGCCATTGCCGTGTCGACATTCGGATTGGAAAATCCACCCACAGCATCGGAAACGGATGCGGTCGAGCGTGTCATTCGCGATGCCTTGCCGGGCTTTCGCGGCGAAATCCGCTTGATGGGCTCGCACCATGAGGCACACGCCTATAGCGCACTGGCGCTGGCCGGGGTGACGGATGCGCTGGTCGCTGTGATCGACAATGAGGACAGCCTGCTTGCCCCGCGCACCTCCAAGGTGGTCGGCTTCAACGCAGTCGAGCGGACGAGCTACTTCCTGTGGCGCGGTAATACCCTTGAATTGGTCGCCCGCGATCACGCCGGGCCGGGCCATGTCGGCTATGGCAAGGCTTATTCCAAACTCACCCGCTATCTCGGTTTCGGCAATTATCACGCCTCGGGGAAAACCATGGGCCTGGCTGCTTTCGGCGATCCGGCACGGTTTGGCGAGCTGACCCTGTTTGAGCGTTGCGAAAACCCGGAAACGCGCATGCGCAATAGCGCCGACGGCGTTCAGGATGTGATCGACTGGTTTACCCAGCAGGAATGCCCGCTCCCCGAACCACGCGGCGACAAGCCGCTCCGACGGATTGACGCCGATATCGCCGCCTGGATTCAGACCGAACTGGAGCAATCCGTCGAACACCGCATGCAGGGCCTGTGCGCCCAGCACAAACCGGTCACTGCCGCACTGGCCGGCGGGGTTGCCCTCAATTCGGTGATGAACGCCGCCCTGCGCCGGAACTTGCCAGTAAGCGATGTGTTCGTCCCGCCATCTCCGGGAGATGCCGGCCTGTCGATAGGCGCGCTGGCCTGGCTGATCCACCAGCGCCACGGCTCCTTGCCAGACTGGACACCGCAAATCGCCCTGGGCGGCCACTACAGCAATGAAGAGATATCCGACGTGCTGCAGGCACATAACGGCATCCGCTGGGAGGCATGCGATGACCCGGCGGCCAGCGCCGCGGAGGCGATCGCAGCAGGCGCCATCATCGGTTGGCATCAGGGCGCCAGCGAATTCGGACCTCGCTCGCTGGGTCAAAGGTCCATTCTCGCCAATCCCGGATCGCCATGGGGTCATGTCACCCTAAATGGCGCCGTCAAACACCGCGAATGGTTCAGACCCTTTGCACCGGCGGTGACGCATGAGGCCATCTCGACCTATTTCGACGACCCGCGCGGCTCGCCCTTCATGATGCAGACCTCCGGCGTAACACGAGCCGGCAGAACCCGCATCCCGGCCGCTACCCACGTCGATGACAGTGCGCGGCTGCAAAGCGTCAGCGCACAGGCCTCGCCTGACTTTCACCGCCTCCTGACCCATCTGGGCGAAGCGACGGGAACACCGGTCTCTCTCAATACGAGCTTTAACGATAATGGCGAACCGATCGTCGAAACACCGGCGGATTCCCTGGCCAGTTTTCTGCGCATGGACTGGATCGACACGCTCTTTGTCGGCAATTGGCGCGTCCGGCGAAGCTGACGACTGACGGATCAACGCCGTTTGAAGTCAGGTTGGCGCTTTTGCAGGAAGGCGGCGATGCCCTCGCCGAAGTCCTCGGATGTGGCGGTCAACAGGAATTCATCGACCTCGTTCGGGTTGCGCGGGGTCTGACAGGCCTGCACCGCCCGCTTGGTCAAGCCGACGGGAAGCGGCGGCAAACGCTGCAGCCGGGCGGCCCAGCCCAGCGCTGTGGAGTGTGCTGCCCCCTGCTCAACGCACGCATTGATCACGCCCCATTGCAACAGTGTCTGCGCGTCTACCGCGTCGCCGAACATCACCCACTCCTTGGCCAGGGCGGGCCCGATATGGTCGACCAGCCGGGGAATCGTGTCCCAGCTCAACGTGATGCCCAGAGGAACCTCCGGAAAGCGCATCATGGCGCCGGATCCGAGAATGCGGAAATCACAGGCCAGCGCCAGCGCCGCACCCGCGCCGATACAGGGACCTTCAACCGCGACGATCGTGACGGCGGACAAAGCTTCCCAGGCAGCACACATCTCCCCGCCGGCGCGGGCGATCCGGCGCAATTCCGCCTGATCTGGCGCTTCATCGCCGCGCTGCTGGAATACGCCCGCCGCAGAGAGGTCAGCACCGGCGGAAAAAAACTTCTCGGCGCCGCATAGCACGATTGCATGCCAATCAGTTTGGTCGCGGTATTGGCGCGCCAGCGCTGTCAGCTCGGCAATCATCGTCAGATCAAAACTGTTGCGCGCCGTCTCTCGATTAAGCTGAACGGTGAGCACGCCATCGGTCTCGCTGGTGTGCAGAGTTTGATAATCGGTCATGCTGGAGCCTTTTTCACACATTCAAAATGCGAAATGCGCCTCTTCGAGCGCCATTATGCTGGCGCCACCATTACCTATCGCAGCCGCATGAGCCCGCGAGCGCGGCAGGAGGTGGTTGAAATAGAAATCCGCCGATTTCAGCTTGGCCTGGTAGAAGCTGGCCCCATCCCCGCCCGCCCGGGCCTTTGACAGCGCCGCGCCGGCCGAACGGGCCCAGAAATAGGCGAGGCAGACATAGCCGGAATACATCAGGAAATCGACCGAAGCCGCACCCATTTCGTTGGCGTCGGTCGCGGCCCGTTGACTGATTTGCCTCGCAAGCGCCTGCCATTCAGTGGTCAGCTCTGAGAGCGCACGACAGTGTTCAACCAATGCGGAGCGCACTTGCGATGTCTCTCGGAAGGCGTCGATCTCATCGCAAAACTCGCGCAGCGCTGCCCCCTGGTTGGCCAGCACCTTGCGGCCGATCAGATCGAGGCCCTGAATACCGGTGGTGCCCTCATAGAGCGTGGCGATGCGGGCATCGCGGACATTCTGCTCCACACCCCATTCGCGGATGTATCCATGCCCGCCAAAACACTGCAAAGCGAGATTGGCCGCCTCAAAACCGGTTTCGGTGGCAAAGCCCTTGGCGATCGGGGTCAGAAGGTCGAGACGGCGCTCGGCACAGCGGCGCTGGGCATCATCAACTCCGTGCTCAACCACATCCAATTGCTGCGCCAGATAGTGCAGCATAACCCGGTTGCCCTCCGCAAAAACTTTCTGGGTCAGAAGCATTCGCCTGACATCGGGATGGACGATGATCGGGTCGGCCGGACCCTCGGGGTTTGTGGGCCCGGATAGCGACCGCATCTGCATCCGGTCTCGGGCATAGGACAGGGACTTCTGGAAGCCGAGCTCTGCGTGGGAGACGCCTTGAAACGCCGCCCGGACCCGCGATGCGTTGATAAACCGCAACATGGCGGACAGACCGCGATTGGGCTCACCGAGCATATAACCACGGGCCCGATCGAAGTGCATGACACAGGTCGCGCTGCCCTTGATGCCCATCTTGTGCTCGATCGAGCCGCAAGAAACGCCATTGGGTTCCAGCGCTTCACCTACCGGCAGCAACTTTGGCACGATGAAGAGGGAAATCCCCTTATTGCCCTCGGGCGCATAGGGTAGACGAGCCAACACCAGGTGGATGATATTCTCGGCCAGGTCATGCTCACCGCCGGTGATGAAAATCTTGGTCCCGCTGATTACAAACTGGCCATCGTCGGCCGGCTCGGCGCGTGTCTTCAACAGCCCCAGGTCGCTACCACAATGCGGTTCGGTCAGGCACATGGTGGCATTCCAGCGCCCTTCAATGAGGGGCGGTTCGTACACCGCGCGTTGCTCTTCCGTGCCGAAAACCGCGAGCGTCTCAATGGCGCCGGCCAGCCCTCCGGTATAGAGCGTGAAAGCGATATTGGCGGAGCCTGACATCTCACCCAGGATCAGGGCCAGGGATCTCAGCAAGCCTTGGCCTCCATGGACCGGGTCACAAGCCAGCCCCGGCCATCCGGCTGCAACAAACTGGTCATAGGCGGCTTTGAAGCCAGGCGGTGTATGCACCTGCCCTCCCTCCCAGCGACAACCCTCCTCGTCTCCAGTGCGATAGAGAGGAGCAAGGACGTTTTCGCAAAAGCGGGCGTATTCACCCGTGATCGCTTCGACCAGGTCCGGGCTTGCATGGTCGGCGCCAAACAGCCGCTCATAATGCGCCTGATAATCGCAGACTTCACTCATCGCAAAGGCGATATCTCGCAGCGGCGCCTTGTAATTGGTCATCATTTCCGGTCCGTCTGACGCTCCAATTCCCGGAGCAGGCCGGAGCCTATTCACTTATTTGTTTGCGTCAAGCAAATAGCATTCGCTTGCCTGGAAGGGGCGTGCTAGAGATCTTCCCGGGCGCACTTCTTTGGAGTGGAGACGGCGGCAATGGCAATACAAGCAGGCGGTGACGCCGGGGCGGATAAGGGTCGCCAGTCGGGACGGAGATCCCAGCAGGAACGCACCGAAACATCCGATCAACGCATGCTCGATGCGGCTCGCGACATGATCCTGGCGGTCGGCACCCAGCGCACGACGCTGAAGGAAGTCGGCGAGCGCGCCGGATATAGTCGCGGGCTAGCCAATGCGCGTTTCGGTTCCAAGGACCAGTTATTCCTGCGATTGGCCGACCGGGCCCGGCAATACTGGATCACCGCACTGGAAGACTCCCAAGGCAGCACCAACGGTCTTGCCGCACTGATCTCAAGGCTCGATGCGATTGTGGGCTTTGCCGAGGCCCAACCAGCGGAAGCCCGGGTCATGTATACGCTTTGGTTTGAGAGTGTCGGGACACCGTCTCCGATCAATGCCAGCCTGGCACGCTTCCACGAACAGGCGCGTGCCGACATCGCCGACCTGGCACGGGCTGCCGGTCTCGCCAGGTCAGAAGACGAAGCCGGGCGCTTTGCCACCCGTTTCATCGGCACGGTGTTCGGGCTCTGCTATCAGTGGCTGGTCAATGAAGAAGCGGTCGACATCGCCAGCCACATGGATGACCTGAAGCGGGACTTGCTGGACCGGGCCGGCCGGTCCTAGACCAGCGAAGCCATATCGATGACAAAGCGATACTTCACATCGCTTTTCAGCATCCGCTCATAGGCGGTGTTGATATCGGACATGGCGATGATCTCGATATCCGAGGCGATGCCGTGCTCGGCACAAAAGTCGAGCATTTCCTGGGTCTCCGCGATCCCGCCAATCAGTGAACCCGCCAGCGAGCGGCGCTTCATGATCAGCGGCCCCATACCCGGAGAGGGGTGCGGCTCGTCCGGCAAACCGACCATGACCATCGTCCCGTCCAGCTTGAGGGCGTTGAGATAGGGGTCGAGCTTGTGCGGCGCGGCAACCGTGTTGAGGATCAGATCGAACTGACCGCGCACAGCCTTCATCTGATCGCGATCCTTGGAAATGACCACATGGCTGGCACCAAGGCGGCGCGCATCGTCGGCTTTGCCCGGCGAGGTGGTGAACAGCGTCACTTCAGCGCCCATGGCCGCCGCTATTTTCACACCCATATGGCCGAGGCCGCCGAGACCGACAATGCCGACCTTCTGACCCGGGCCCACCTTCCAGTGGCGAAGCGGGGAGTAGGTCGTGATACCGGCACACAGGAGCGGCGCTGCTGCCGCGGGATCCATCCCCTCCGGGATGCGCAGCACAAATTCCTCACGCACCACGATATGGCGGGAATAGCCGCCATAGGTCACCGAACCATCTGGCAGCACCTTGTCATAGGTGCCGGTCATGCCCTTTTCGCAATACTGTTCGAAGCCACCCTGGCAAGGCGAGCAGGACTGGCAGCTATCGACCATGCAGCCGACGCCAACCCGGTCCCCCGGCTTGAATCCCTTTACTTCGGATCCGACAGCGCTGACGCGTCCGATGATCTCGTGTCCGGGAACAATGGGATAGGTCGTGCCGCCCCAATCATTGCGCGCCGCATGCAGGTCGGAATGGCAGACCCCGCAATACTCGATATCGATGGCGATATCATTGGCTCGCGGGTCTCGGCGGTCGATGGCGATCGGCGCCAGCGCGCTGGTTTCCGACTGGGCTGCGTAGGCGCTGACATTCGGCATGATGATTTCCCCGGCTAAGTGTTTGACACTTATCTAGCGCAGCCGGGCGGCACAGCAAAATCGCGGCTCAGCCGGCCTGGGTGACCTTGACCCAATCGATCTGGATGGCAACGCCCTCGCGCTGGATCAACTCGGCCGCTGCCGCCGGCAATCCATAACCCGGCTTGTCGATCGCATTGGTCTTGCGCGGATACTCACCGCCGAGGGCGAGGTTGAGGATCATGTGTTTCGGCGTGTCGAATTTCCAGTCGCCGTAAACCCCGACCATTTCCCGTGTCACCCGGTAGATGACCCGGTCATCAATGGTGAAGATGATCTTCTCCTCATCCCACTCCACGGCATAGACATGCCAGTCGGTCGCATCGGTTTCAGGCGGGAAGAAATACTTGTTCACCAGGGGCGTATCGCCGGAATATCCGGGCCCGTGCACGGCGACGCCTGTCCAGTCCTTCTCGCCGACATATTCGAGAATATCGATCTCGCCGGTATCCGGCCATTCGCCATTCCCCAGCAGCCAGAAGGCCGGCCAGACCCCTTCAAGCGCCGGCATGCGGACACGGGCCGCCGCCCGGCCATGGGTGAAATCGAACTTGTCGCGCGTATCAATCCGGCCGGACACGAAATCGGTCAGCCGTCCGCTCGGTGTTTTGAAGCCGGGCTGATAGACCGTGCGCAATTCCAGCACGCCACCGCTCGCCCCGTCGACACTGCCGGCCGGCAAAAGGCGGATCGTCTCGGCGCTGTCGACATAGGCCTGGACCTCATTATTCACCCAGAAGGCGGGGCCTTCGACATTCCACTTGCTGCGATCAAGCGTCGCCGCATTGAATTCGTCCAGAAAGACAACCTTGTCATACAAGGCCGAAGCGGCAGGGTCTGAGTGGGACATGGCGGTCATGGCAGAGGCTCCGTCACAGCTGACCGGGCCGGCCGGGATCAATCTCGCGGCGCCCGTTAGCAATGCCGGGAAACTAGTTCGCCAGCCCCCTCGATGGCAAGGCCCCAGTGATGCCGCATGCGCGTTGGCAGGGCACTGGCGGCCCGCTGGCGGGGCTGTGGCGCAGGGCTGGCGTGGCCTCTCACCGGGGATTTTGGTGTTTTGCGATCAATCCCGATACAAGACCGACACGGAGATAATAATGGCCTTCAAGGCAGACGCAGAGAAGATCAAACGCTGGCGCGAAGAACGCCATTGGTCGCAGGAACACCTGGCTGATCTGGCCGGTATCGGCCTGCGCACCGTGCAGCGAATCGAGAATGGCGAACCGGCCTCACGCGAAACCCTGATGGCGTTGGCGGCGGCCTATAATGTCGACACCATGGCGTTATGCATCGATCCGGATGCGGAAGCGGCGCAGATCATCCAGGCGAAGAACACCAAGGTCCGCGCGGCCCTGCGCCTGAGCTTCTGGATTCACCTGGCCAGCTTCCTGCTCGGAGCCCTCGTCTTCGCCGGGATCAGCGTCGGCGTGGGCGGATTTGTGATGTTCTGGCCGCTGGCCTGGTGGACGATGGGTCTGGCCGCTCACGGCGTTACCGTCATCATCGTCTACCTGGTGACCCGCTTTAACGAACAATAGCTTCATCGCCATGACGTGCCTCGGCAATCAGGGCCAGAGCCCGATCCAGCGCGGCATCAGCATCGGCGGGGACATCCGGGGTGATCGGCTGGCCCTCGATGCGGCCGGTATGGCGCGAATAATAATCGGCAATCGGCAGGAAGAGCAGCATGCCGCCGGGCAGGTCGAAGGGCTGCTGGGACAGCATTTCACCTGCCGTCGCTTCCCCGACCACCTCGACCCGCCCCGCTGACTGCAGCGCTTCGACTGCCATTTCGGCGGCACTGGCGGTCTGGCCGCTGGTCAGCACATAGACCGGTCCGCCAAACACCGCCTCGCCCGGCTGGAACCGCACCCGGATCACAGCGCGCTCGACGATATCGGCCCAGAAAGCCCGCACCGACCAGCCGGACCAGGGCTCCAGCTCCGCCAACTCGGTCGCGCCGGGAAGCTGCGCATTATGATCCGTCCAGCGGCGCGATATAAAGAAGCCAGCATCGAGCGGCTCATCGATCAGCCCCGACACGATCGGACGCATGGCAAAGGCGCCCCCCTCATTTTGCCGCAGATCGATGATCACCGCCTCCGCATCCTGTGCAGCGATGTCCCGGAAAGCGGTCTCGATAGCCGCGATCGTGTCCTGCCCCATCATGGTGTGAACGCTGAGAATGGCGGTCCGCCCGTTCCAGGACAGATCGGTGGCTTCGGCGCCGGCGTTCATGCTGTCAAAATAGGCGCTCATCGACGCTGCATCGGCGTCACTCGCGGTCAGATTGACGTGCGAGAACGGCCCATCCGCCCAGATGGCGCGGAATCCATCGAGAAAAGCCTCACGCGAGGATGCCGTCTCTCCCAGCTCGCGCAGGGCGGTCATAGTCCGGCGATATCCCTCGCCCTCCAGCTCCTCAGCATTGAAATGATGCTCTTGGATCAGCGCTTCGATCTCTTCCACCACAGGCCGGAAATCGGATTGCGCCGATTGCGCGCTAGCGGCGGCAATCATGGCCCCCAGCCCCACCGCGGCGAGCGCGGCCTTTACGGCCGGCACCAGCATCCCAACAAGTCTTTTGAGCGGCATGATCATCTCCTTCTTCGGTGTGTCGCTCGGCATCTGCCTTGCGGTCATCCCTAGAGACGCTGGGCCGGGTGTTTCGACCTGAATCGCGATTTAGAACTTTTTATCGGTCTGATTTTTCAGCCGCATCGGACAGCGCGGCCTTGCGGTAGGCGAGCGGTGTCGCGCCGGTTTCCTGTTTGAAGGAACGGTTGAAATTGGACTTGGTATTGAAGCCCGAGGCCAGCATGACATCGAGGACGGTCTGATCGGCCTGCTCCGGATCGCCGAGCATCTTGCAGGCATGCTTGACGCGCAGGCTGTTGACGTAATCCGAAAAATTCCGCCCCCGGCCGGCATTGATCGCCTGCGAGACGGTGACCGGATTGACCAGGAGCTGGCGCCCGAGGCTTTTCACGGTCAGTCCCGGCCGCAAATAGGCCGCGCTGACCTCCATATGGGCATCGATCTTCTCCATCAGCTCCGCCAGGTCAGCATGGTCCGCCCGCGCCGGCGGCTGGGCGATGTCGCGGTCCTCCTGTCCGACGCCCTCGAACAATTCCGGATATTGCATCCCATGAAAGATCAGCAGGCTGACCATGGCCAAAAGGCCGGCAAACAGGACGAGCTCGACCGCGCGGCTTGCCTCGGCATACCCCATCGCACCCAGGGCCACGCTGACGACATTCAAGGTCAGCAACCCGAATTGCACCGCGACGAGGCGCGACAGCCAATTCAGCTCGACCGGCTCGAAGTCCGCCCGGGTTTGCGCGAGGATGTAATGAAACCGGCTCAGCCGACGCCAGGTCAAAACCGCGTAGACCCCCAGGCTGATCAAGATACCCGCCGCGAGGAGGAAAATGCTGATCGAGGTCGCCAGGGCGATCAGCGTCGCCAGTCCGGCCGGGACGGCATGCCAGAGCGACCCGATGGATATTGCGACCTGTTTTTCCGCCAGGCAGCGCCCATAAAGCCAGATCAGGGGCCCGTAGGCGTATCCCATACCGACCGCGACTGCGTTGAGCAGTCCCAGATTCACCAAGGGCCCGAGCAGGTTGATCGCCATATGGCCGGCCAGCACCAGCACCAACCCGGCCAGAAACCGGTTGGGCAGCTGAGCCAGCCGCCCGTTCAAACTCAAGAACAGAATGAACAGGGCCGACTGGATAATGATGAAGTATTGGATCGACTGGATAAGCCCGTCCACCATTCGCCTGCCCGCCTCCGTTTGACCCCGATGCAGCCTGCCGAGTTATCTAGCCGATCAGACCGCCCGGCACCACTTGCGCCGCATGCCCAAGCTCTACGCGCATCGCGTCAATCTGCGCTCTGGAAGGACATGGCCGGATGGCTCTACTGTGTTAGCGAACCTCCCTATTCTCCGTTCCCGGAGAGCTCGCCGGACAAAGGCCCGTCATGGACTTCCAGTGGATCGCAATCGCCCTCGGCGACGTTGTTTGGATCTTCATTGCCTTTGTGCTCGGCCTGCTCGCCCGCTTCGCCGGCCTGCCGCCCCTGGTCGGGTTCCTGGCCACAGGCTTCCTGCTTAACGCCTATGGCATCGCCAGCGGCGAGATGCTGGAGAAACTCTCTGATCTGGGGATCACGCTTCTTCTCTTCACCGTCGGGCTGAAACTCAATCTGCGCACGCTGGCTCGTCCGCAGGTTTGGGCCGTGACCAGCCTGCACACCTCGGTCATCGTCGTGGCATTCGGCTTCGCCATTTATGGGCTCGCCTTGGCCGGAGTCCCCTTCCTGTCCGATCTCGATCTGCCGCGCGCCCTCCTGATCGCCTTCGCACTGAGCTTTTCCAGTACTGTCTTCGTCGTCAAAGCGCTGGAAGAACGCGGTGAGATGACATCGATGCACGGCCGCATCGCTATCGGCATTCTGGTCATGCAGGATATCGCGGCCGTTGTCTTCCTTGCGGTCTCCACCGGCGCCCTCCCGTCAGTCTGGGCCGTTTTCATCGTCCTGCTGATCCCGCTGCGCCCGCTCCTGCACCGGCTGCTCGAACGTGTCGGCCATGGCGAACTGCTCGTACTCTACGGCTTCCTACTGGCGATGGGCGGAGCGGAATTATTCGAACTGGTAGAGATGAAGGGCGATCTGGGCGCGCTGGTGCTGGGTCTGCTGATGGCCAACCATCCCAAGGCGGACGAGCTGGCCAAGACCATGCTCAGTTTCAAGGACCTGTTCCTCTTGGGCTTCTTCCTGTCGATCGGCCTCGCCGGTCAGCCCACCCTGGAAACGCTGGCCATCGGCGCCCTACTTGCGCCCGCAGTCCTGCTCAAATCCGCGCTGTTCTTCTATCTCCTGACCCGCTTCAAGCTGCGCGCCCGCACCGGACTGCTCGCCTCTCTCAATCTCAACACATACAGCGAATTCGGTCTTATCGTTGCGGCCATCGGCGTCGCCAATGGCTGGATCGACAATCAGTGGCTGATTGTCATAGCCATCGCCTCAGCGCTGTCCTTCGCCATGGCCGCAGCCCTGAACACGTTTGCGCACCGGCTCTACACCCGCCACCGCGATCTCTGGAAGCGACTGCAGCGCGAAGACCTGATCACGGACGACCAGTCACTGGACACAAGGGGCGCCACGATTGCGATCATCGGCATGGGCGGCGTGGGCACGGGCGCGTTCGACAAGATGCGCGAGATCCATGGCGATGTTGTTATCGGCATCGATATCGACCCGATTACCGCCGGCAATCAGTGTGAGATCGGCCGCAATGTGCTGCATGGCGACCCCAGCGATGCGGATTTCTGGGACCGCATCCAGGCGGCGCACAAACTCGATCTGGTGCTGCTGGCTCTGCCCAAGGTGACCACCAATCTTGCCGTCGTGCGCCAGCTGAAAATGGCCGCTTTCAGTGGTGAGATCGCGGCTATAGCCAAATTCCCCGACGAGGTCGCAGCGCTGGAAGACGCGGGCGCCGCAACCGTATTCAATATCTACACCGAAGCAGGAGCTGGATTTGCCGGGCATGTGATGGCTCAAAAAGGCAAGCAACCCTCCTCCTGACACCCCACGCCGGTTTCAAAAAACTCCTGAATTCAGAGAATTACACCTATTGCGAGCGCACCCGATGCGTTACTCGCATCATGCGTTTTTTTCTACCTATTCGCGATCTACATCTGGGAGCGGGCAGCCCGAGCGCATCACTCTCAGCGAAAAATTTTCAGAAACCCCTAAGATTTCGAGTGCTTGCACCGATTCGAAATGTCTTGAAGTTTTGAAATGAATACCCGCAACATACTGCTTTTGCAGTATTTAAAATGAACCACGACGACCGTCGACATCTTGTCCCGGACAAATTTCCACAATCGGATTCTGTTTTCTTGACCGTGTCAGCCCGTATTCGCTGGACTTAGCCTTAAAGTTGTGAGCTGATTGGCGCGCCTTAAATACCGTTTAACGCAACCAAATTGAGGGGGAACGCCATGTTACCAACGCTGAAACGCGCGATTGGTGGCCTTGCCATACTGCTATCAACAACCGTCGCCGCTACCACGCCAACCCAGGCTGACAGTAATCCGTATCTCGGCGACGTCATGCCGGTCGGGTTCGGGTTTTGCCCGCGTGGCTGGGCCCCAGCGGAAGGCCAGCTACTGTCGATCGCACAGTATGATGCGCTCTTCTCACTGCTGGGTACGACCTATGGCGGCGATGGACGCTCGAGTTTTGCCCTGCCGGACCTGCGCAGCCGGGTTGTCGTCGGCGACGGACGCGCGCCGGGACTTCGCAATTGGGGCTGGGGTGCCCGATTTGGCACCGAAACCGTAACGCTGATCTCCAACAACCTGCCATCACACAGTCACTCGGTGAATTTGACCCCGGCTACGACCAATCTGTCCAACTCCCCGGTCAATGCCATGATCTATGAGCGCAATGCGGGCGCTATCGACGGCTTCACCGATCAGCCCAATAACCTGGTGGCTATGCGTGCCGGGTCGATCAGCAATACCGGCGGCGGTCAGTATCTCGACATCCGACAGCCGACGCTGGCCATTCACTGGTGCATTGCGCTCCAGGGCATCTATCCCTCGCGCAACTGATCAGCTCGGAAACCGGAGATAAAGTTATGAAACTCAAATCTGCACTTCTCGCGGCCGCGCTGATGGGCGCCGGCCTGGCCACAGCTCCGAGCGCATCGGCCCAGGAACCCTTCGTCGGTGAACTGCGCCTGTTCGGGAATAATTTCTGCCCGCGTAGTTGGGCCATGGCTCAGGGCCAGCTGCTGCCCATTGCTCAGAACACGGCCTTGTTCTCCTTGCTGGGAACCACCTATGGCGGCGATGGCCGCACCACTTTCGCCCTGCCGAATTTCGAAGGGCGCACACCCGTCGGCGTTGGCCGGGGCCCAGGCCTCAGCAATTACGTCTGGGGCGAACGTTCAGGTGCCGACATGCGTGTTCTAAGCAGCACGCAAATGCCGAGCCACAGCCACACGATGCGGGCATCGAACAACGTTATCGACACGCATGATGGTGCGGGTGACCTGTTCGGCGATTTCGGCGGCTTCCTGGCCTATGGCAGTAACACGAATGGCGGGCAGATGAATAATGCCACGATCGCCAATACGGGTGGCGGCCAGTCCTTCTCGGTGCAGCAGCCGCAAATCGTCATGAACTGGTGCATCGCACTCGCTGGCGTCTATCCGTCGCGCAACTAACCGCCACTTGTTTCGACCCAGATTGGGAGATTTTTTTCATGCTTAAAGCATTAACGAGACTTTCAGTGGCCGCAGGCGCTGCCGCTACCCTCGCCGGAGCTGCACAGGCCGCTCCGGGTACGTTCCTCGGCGACATTCAGCTTGAGGGCTTCAACTTCTGTCCGCGCGGCACGCTCGAAGCTGCCGGCCAGCTTTTGCCGATCAACCAGAACCAGGCCTTGTTCTCGCTCTACGGGACCACCTATGGGGGCGATGGACGCACGACCTTTGCCTTGCCGGATCTGCGCGGCAGGGTCGCTGTGGGCTACGGTGCAGGACCGCGGCTGGGAACGCGCACGGGCGAAGAAACCCGCACGCTGACCGTCGCCAACATGCCGGCACATAATCACCGGGTAAATACGGGCACCAGCGGCGTTGTGACCAATCCGACCAATGCTTCAATCACCGAATTGCCCGTGGGCGTGGATGTTTTCAGCGTCCCGGCCAACCCGACCGGCAGCACCATGAACAGCGCGATGATCGCCAATACGGGGGGCGGCCAAGCCTTCGATATCATCATGCCGACGCTGGCGATGAAATGGTGTGTCACCACACAGGGCACATTCCCGCCGCGCAACTAGCGCCGGGGACCATTGCCTTATGCACAAGAGCAGCTGCCGTCCCCAGTGACGGCAGCTGTTTCTTTTGACAGGAACTTAACTTGCGCCTGAACCCGCTACGATACTAGCTTTCGCAACAGGCCGTGGCGCGTTGGGGGAAGGCGTGCCCGCCCGGGGAATAAAATGAGCAGTTTCATACGGCACCTTGTGGACACCGCACCGCAATCCCGGCTGGGGCAGAGCGGGGCGGCGGCCATTTCCTTCGCGGGCCGCGGCGGCGTAGTTGCGACGCAGCACACGCTGGACGACCTGCTGCAGCGTTCGGCCGGCATAGCGTCGTCCATTGTCAGCGAGATCAAAGCCGATCGCGTTGCCCTGGCCTTTCCGACAGGTATCGATTTTGTCTCGACCTTCCTGGCCTGCCTGATGGCCGGCAAGCTGGCCGTGCCGATCCCGACACCTCGGCACGGGCCGCAGAGCCAGCGCATAGCAACAATCCTGGCCAATGCGCAGACAGAAGACGTGATCTGCCAGAGCGCTGACCTGGCCGTCTTTGCGGATATGGTCAGCGCTGGCGGTGCGGGCGCCATGCGCAGCTGGGCCGTCGAGGACCTGAGCCGTTCCGGCCAGGCGACTGACATCGAGGCTCTGCCGGGCTTTGACCGCCCGGCCTCTGACCTGGTTTTCCTGCAATATACCTCCGGCTCGACACAGGACCCGACCGGGGTGGGCATCAGCAATGGCAATGCGCTGGACAATGCAGCCAAGGCGAAGCGGGCCTATCTCATGGGCTCCGAGCAGTTCGTGAACTGGATGCCGCATTTCCACGATATGGGCCTGGTAGGCGGCATACTGATACCGCTGGCCCTGGGCATGCCGAGCGTACAGATGGCGCCCTTCAGCTTTCTGCAAAGACCGGTCGACCTGCTCAAGCTGATCGCATCCCTGCCGGAAGTGGTCTGCGGCGGCCCTGCCTTCTCCCTCAACATCCTGATGGACCGGGTGCCGCGCGATGTCGCCGATGAACTCGACCTGTCGAGCTGGCGCCGCCTGTTTTGCGGCGGCGAGCCCATTCCCGCCGGCCTGTTCGATCGTTTCCGCGCCCATTTCCGCAACGCCGGCTTCCGCCCCGAAGCGCTCTACGCCACCTATGGCATGGCAGAGACCACGCTCTATGCCGCAGGCGGCTACGTTCCGGAACCGCTCAGCGCTGGCGCGGAATTATTCGAAGCGTGCAGCCTCTCGCTCGAGGATCAGAGCCATCTGTGTATCGTCGATCCGGACAGCGGCGAAAGCGTCGCACAAGGCGATACCGGTGAGATCTGGATGACCGGCGCCTCGATCGGCCAGGTCTTCAAGGCGGGCGAGGCGGCAGGCACGACGGGACAGGGCGAGCTCAATGGCCGCCGCTATCATCGTACCGGCGATCTCGGGAAAATCATCGGCGACCGTCTCTATGTCACCGGCCGGATCAAGGATGTTCTGATCATCAACGGCCAGAACATCATGGCCAGCGAAGTCGAGTGGGCCGCGGCGGAGTTGTCGGATGCGCTCAACCCGCTCGCCGCGGCGGCCTACCAGATGGATGACGATCAGTCCTGCTATCTCGAGATCGAGCTCAGGGGCAAAGCCGAGGCCGGCGCCGATCACAGCGCCCTTACAACGCGCATGCATGCCCGGCTGGCCAGCCAGTTCGGTATCGATTTCAAGCAAATCTGCATCCGCAAACGCGGTAGCCTGCCCCGCACGTCCAGCGGCAAGATCCAGCGCTCGCGGGTCAAACAGGATCGCGGCGCTCCCCGCCTCGAAAGCGCCCATGACTAAGCATGTCGATGTGCGCGACCCGGAGAACATCCGGCCCGCGCTGATGAGCCAGAGCCTCAGCGTCAACCGGATCGGCGATCTCTATAACGGCCTCGACCGGCAGTTCGGCGTGCCTCTCGACGCGTTTCACGACTATGTCGCGCACTCGATCTTCTTTTCCGAAGGCGAGACACACAAGACGCTGAAACGCGCCGCTTCCATGGCCAGCCGGACCAGCCTGCTCAATACCCGGGTCGACTACCGCGCCATCGCCGGCAGCATCGCCGCCAGCCTGCCCACCGGTTCGCCCGTCAACCTCGCCGAGGCCTACAGCGCCGCCTTCGTCAATCGCGTCGTCGTCGAGGCCTATGGCCTTAACCCTCAGGCACTCGATGACTACGACCGCTGGCGCAATAATCTGGAATATCTGCTCTCGGAACTCCCGCCCTGGCGCCAGGTCAAACAGTTCAACACCTCCGCCGCCGAGCTGCATGCCTCGCTGGAAGACTGGTTTTCCCGCGAACAGGGCCGCCATCTGCGCGCATCCAGCCTGGCCGAGGCCTGTGAAGGACTGAGCTTGAGCGAGACCGCTTATGTGGGCGCGGCCCTCCTGCTCGGCGGTATCGCCACCAGCTACACGCTGAGCAATGCGCTCCATCTGGTTCTGTCCGATGCCGGGCGATTTGCCGACTGGAAGGCGGCGTTCGCAGAGGATGCAGCCCTTGCGGCACGGAAAATGGTCGGCGTCTGCTCCGCTGTCGCCTCGGTCACCCGGCTCTGCGTGGACGAGGTGGAGATCGGCACTCACCGTTTTGATCGGGGCGACAGGGTTCGCATCCACCTGACGCCTGAGATCACACCGGCAGCGGCTTGTCCGCACGCCGCGAAGGCCAGCCATGTCGGCTTCGGCATAGGTCGACATAAATGCGTCGGGGAAATGCTCGCTTACGAGATCATCGCGGCTGGCTTGCCGGTTTTCTTCGAGCAATTCACTCACTGCGAGTTAGACGCGGAGGCGGTCGTTCGCGACCAATCCCACCCGCTCGCCCGGCTCAAAACCCTGCCGGTCGTTCTGGGCCGGGCGGACGACTGACCCGGTATCACAGGCATCAAAGACATCAACACACCCAGGGGGACGTAGAGAATGGGCTTGGACGAGGTAAAGGCGCAGATCGAAAAGACGCTGGCGCAAAACACCAATATTGCAGCGGACGCCATCCGCTACGATGAGGCCATGGAGGACATCGGAATACGCTCGGCCGATGCCGTCTATATGTGCGGTGTTCTGGAAGAAACCTTCGAGATCGAGATTGATCCGTCGATGATTTTTGAGTTGGACACGCTGGGCGATTTTGCCAACGAGATCATCAAGCTAATCGGTCAAAAATAATGAAATGGTATGTCGGCCTGTCCAATACCGGCCATGACCCGGCACTGGCGATCATTGATCCGGACGGCCGGGTAGCCTTTGCCGAGGCAACGGAGCGCTTCGTCCAGGTCAAACGGGCCTGGGGCATTTTGCCGGACCTGGCCGCGCATCTCGAGCACGCCATAGCGCATGTGGATTTCGATCCGGCGCGCGACCAGATCGAAGTCTGCACCAGCTGGTCGACGACCCATAAACGGCCCAAGGACGAGCTCACCAATCCGTTGATGGCGCGTCATATGCTGGACAGCCTGTATGATTATCAGGGCTGCCAGTTCAACAATATCGGCGCGTCCTTCCGCCTGCTCGAGCTGACCGACCAGCCGATCGAGGTGCGGCGCTTTGAACACCATGCCTGCCACGCCGCCACCGGAGTTTACTTCTCCTCTGCCGAGGACGCGGTCTGCCTCGTTATCGATGGCGAGGGCGAGACCGGCGCCATCTCGGAATATGCTGTTTCCGGCCGCCGCCTGAAACGCAGATGGCGGGCCTGGAATGCCGGCGCCAGCCTGGGTCTCTATTATGGCTGGCTGACGCTGCGCTGCGGTTTCGATGGCATCAAGGGCGAGGAATGGAAAGTGATGGGCCTGGCCGCTTTTGGCGAGGTTCGTGACGATCTCGTCGCTGAGCTGAGCCGCGTTCTGGCCTTCGAGAACCATCGGCCGGTCAACCGCGATGATGAGGAAATCAGCGCGATACTGAGCGAGGTCGAGACCCGCATCGCCCATGCCACGCGGACACCGCAGGAACCGATCATGCAGGCCGCTGACCTCGCCGCATCGGGACAATATGTCTACGGCCGATTTGCCGACAATCTGATCGCCGGCTGCATGAAGCACGAGCCGTCCAGCCTTATCCTGACAGGCGGATGCGCGCTGAACTCCTCCTATAATGGCACGGTGATGCAACGCTTCGGGCTCGACCAGGTCGATATCCCGCCCTGCCCAGCTGATGACGGCAATGCGATCGGCGCTGCCCTGCTCGCCTGGTGCGAGGACCAGGACGCGCCGATCGCCCGCTCCGACCGCTCGCCTTATCTCGGCTCATCCCCGAACCCGGCCAAGATCGCCGCCTGCATCGAGGCGTCCGCCCCCCATTTCAAAGTCAGCGAAGCGGGAGAGAATTCTGCCAATCTGGTTGCCCGCAAACTCGCCGAGGGCCAGATCATCGGCGTGATGCGGGGCCGCGCCGAATTCGGCCCGCGCGCCCTGGGCAATCGCTCCATCCTGGCGGATCCGCGCCCGGCCGGCATGAAAGACAAGATCAACCGTCTCGTGAAAGGGCGCGAGGCCTACAGGCCTTTCGCCCCGGTGATCCCGGAAGACCGCCTCGCAGACTGGTTCGAAACCCCTCAGCCAACCCCCTATATGTCGAAAACCCTGCGCTGGCGGCCGGACAAGCTGACGCAAATCCCCGCCGTAGCACATGCCGACGACACCGGCCGGGCGCAATCGGTCACACCGGAGCTCTATCCCTGGCTGCATGATGTTCTGGTGGCCTTCGAGGCGGAAACGGGCGTCCCGATCATCCTCAATACGAGCCTGAATATTATGGGAAAACCGATCGTCCACTCGGTCGAGGACACGGTTGCCATGCTGATGACGACAGGGCTCGATGCGATCCTGCTTGGCGACACGCTGATCGAGAAAGCCTCACGATAGCCGAGGGACCACCATATCCACGCCCCGCTGGCGGGCCGCGGCGATATTGACCGGCCCGGCCCCTTCCAGCACCGGATAGAGGGTCAAATTCCAGATTCCCGGATCCGGCGCCTGCAGGTTCAGGAGGATGGACGTTTCGTAGAGGCGTCCGGACACATCAATCAGCTCGTTTCGGGCGTCCAGACGCTCAAGACAGTGCCAGAAGGCGTACAATTTCAGGCCTTGCGGCGTCGTCCGTCCGGTATGCTGACGCGACGACAGGCGCACCGATACGAAGATTGAGCCGGCGATCGGCTGCGACATCACATGGCCAGACAGTTCGGCGACAATATCTGACGGGTCGGGGCTGGCAGCCGGGTCCATTTTGTCGGCAATGTGCTCGGATATGATTTCAGCGAGCGCCCCAATCGTATCCGGTTCAAAATACCGGCCATGTTCGCCGGGCAAGGCACGGGCCTCAACCGACCGGAATATCGAGCCCCACGTATTCAGAAGCGCATCATCACTCAGACAGGGATTGAATTTGGCGCTCTGCTCACCATAGACCATGACCTGATCGCCGGCGAAGGGCTGCAGCGTCATGCTTTCCATGTGGAAGGCCCCGAGAACCGGGATACCGTCTACGGCGAAACACTCCTTCAGTCGTGCTGCCGTATTGGCGCCCTGGCAATTGCCGCCGATAAAGAAACGGGCATCGGGAAAGTGCTCGCGGATCCGCTCGTAATAGATGTCAGCTATCTTGAAATCGAGGCGGGTTGACCGGTAGCCGCCACGGGCCACCATATGCCCCGACCGCAAGCCGATCAGTGGCTGCTCCGACCCCAAGGCCGCGGCCAGGCGCTCAAATTCATGGCTGGCGTTGAAACACCAGATCAAGGGCCGGCGCGTACCGGCTTCATTGGCGATATGGATCAATCCATCATCGTCAACGGCGCGGCCACTCCAATCCTGCTTGAAGTTTCTGATCACGGCCAAAGCCTTCTTCAAGGCCTTGGGTTCCAATACGGTCCGAGATTGCAACATAACTAGATCGTACTGAGCGCCGTCCCCTTGGCTTTTGTCACGACACGGCCCAGCCTACTGAAGCGGGCACCGGAATTGGCCACACGTAAGCGGTGAAACTGGCGTGTTTATAGCCCTATGGCAATCGCAAACTGGCAGGGCTGACGCAAGAAGAAACGATGACTGGCCTCAGCCCAGCAAGAGTTCCGCCAGAACCCGTTTATGGTGCGCTTCATCGCCGGTTTGCGCGCCGTGCCATATGGCGCGCCGCCGATGCAGCTGGGCGTCGCAGTCATAGGTAAAGCCAAACCCGCCATGGAACTGGATCGAGCGATCACCGGCCTGGCTATAAGCCTCCAGCGCCGCAACCTTGGCCATGCGCGTGGCGACTTCGCCTTCGCCCTGACGGTCGAAACAGTGCGCCGCGCTATATACGTGTGACCGGGCCTGCTCATACAAAACATAGGCATCGACCATGGGGTGTTTGAGCGCCTGGTAGGCCCCGATGGGTTTGCCGAACTGGGTCCGGGTGCGCAGGTAATCCAGCGTGTAATCGATCAGGGACAGATTGGCGCCGGCCATATCTGCTGCGGCCAGGAGATTACCGCTCAGCTGGATGTGCGCCAGGGTCGCTGCCGCACTTGCATCCGGCATTAAACGGTCGGCCGGCAGCTCGATCCCGTCCAGCGTCAGTTCGAAGCTCCGGCGGGTTTCATCGACAATGGTCTCGCGCCGCAGCGCCCCATCGGGAATATCCCCGGCTTCCAGCAGGACCAGAGCCGGACCGCCCTCATGCGTCACTGACACAATAATCAAGGCGGCCTCTCCGGCATCCGCGACAAGACGCTTGCGCCCTGAAAGCGCAATCGCGTCACCGGCCGGCGCGGCCGTGGACACCGGCGCGCTGATATCCCAGTCGCTCTCGGCTTCGAGCAGGGCCAGCGTCGCCGCCTCACCGGCGGCCAGGCGCGGCAACCGGGCTTGTTTTTGCGCCTCACTACCACCACTCAGCAAGGCCTGGGCCGCCAAGGTTGTTGAGACGAAAGGCGTATTGAGCAGATAACGCCCCATGGCCTCGGCCACCGGCACCACCTCAGCCAAGCTCAGACCGACACCCCCGTAATTTTCCGGAATGGCAATACCGAGCCAGCCCATCTCGCCGATCTCTTTCCAGATATCCGGATCGTAGCCGCGCTCATCGGTCAAAAGCGCACGCACCTTGTCGATCGGCGACCGGTCGCGGCAGAAATTCATCGCCACATCGAGGAGATCACCCTGTTCCTCGGAGAAGCCGAGTTCACCAAGCTTGTCCATGATCAACCCCTATCCCTTCGG
The DNA here is from genome assembly GCF_030149425.1 of Maricaulis sp. Lineage (GTDB taxonomy): Bacteria > Pseudomonadota > Alphaproteobacteria > Caulobacterales > Maricaulaceae > Maricaulis. The sequence goes on from NZ_JASBRQ010000078.1 coordinate 43,307, forward strand.
CAGGCCGAGCGCGTGCTCGGCGATAATATTGCGCTGGATTTGCGACGTGCCCCCACCGATCGTGGCGGAGAAGGCGTTGAGATAGGCACGCATCCACAAACCATCGTCGACCGCATTGGGATCGCCGACATAATAACCGCCATCCACCCCGGTTAGCGAAACTGCGAACTCGTTGATGCGCCGGGCAAATTCCGTCGTCATCAGCTTCGAGGCCAAGGGGATGCCAAAGGGTTTGTCCTGATTGAGCGGCGGCACGGCCAGGCGCTGACGGCACAGCGCGTTGGATTGGATTTCAATGATGAAATCGACCAGCTTGTCCTTGAGCACCGGATCATCGATGGCCGGTTTGCCGCCGCGTTTGACCCGGCGAGCCAGGTCGACGACGTCAAAGGCGTTCTGTTCGGTGATGATATAGCCCCCGGCCTGGCCACCACGCACGCCGCGCTCGTATTCGAGCAATTGCATGGCAAAGGTCCAGCCTTGGCCTTCCTGGCCCATCAAACCGTCCGCCGGAATGCGCGCTTCATCGAAAAAGGTCTGGGTGAACCCGTACTCGCCAGTGAGCTTTCGGATCGGCGTCGTCTCCACGCCCGGCACCCGCATCGGCGCCAGGAAGAAGCTCAGCCCGTCATATTTGCGCGGCGCATCCGGGTCTGTCCGGGCCAGAAGGATCATGTATTTGGCGTAATTGCCCTGGGTCGTCCAAATCTTCGACCCGGTGACAACATACTCATCGCCATCACGCACGGCGCGGGTCTGGGCATTGCCTAGATCGGACCCGTTTTCGGGCTCCGAGAAGCCTTGGCACCAGATATCTTCGGCCGAGAGAATGCCCTTGAGGTATTTCGACTTTTGCTCCTCGGTACCGATGTCCAGCAGCATCGGTCCGGTCCAGTTGAGACCGATCGCATTGAGCATGATCGGTGCATCATGCTTGCGCATGGCCGCGGTGGCCGCACGCTGGAACGCCTCGTCGAGACCGCCACCGCCATAGGCCTTGGGCCAGGCCGCTCCGAGATATCCGGCCTCCCAGACCTTGTTCTGCCAGTCGCGCAGAAACTCGAATTGCTGGTCTGTACCGACTTCCATGAAGGTGAGCGGCAGGCGGAAGCCCGGGTCCTTGACGGTATTCTCCGCGAACCAGGCCTCGGCCCCGGCGGCGAATTCTGCCAATTCCTTTTGATCAACGGCGCTCATCGCCCTCTCCTCTTAATGCTGGCTGGTCCGGGTGAAGCGCTCACCCGGCTTGGGCGGCGTCGCTGGTGGTCCGGCAAAACACTGCGCCTTGGACATCCAGTCGGTGGCGATCTCGCCGCTCACGTTCAGCCCTGTATCTTTGACATTGCGGGTCTGGGTGACGACTTGGCAGAAGTCTTCGGCCAGACCTTCGATCAGCCCGCTTTCGCCCGCCTCGCCATGGGTCCAGACCGCGCCGGACGGAGCGGTGAGCACGAGTTGCGGCATCGGACCGGGCGGTTCAGCGCCATGCGCCATATAGGTCCAGCGATAGGTATTGACCCCCAGCACGACGATACCGCGGATACGGTCGGCATTGGCCCGCACCACACCGAGCTCGTCGTATACCTCCTGGCCGTGGGCCCAGGTCTCCATCAGTCGCGCCGTGATGGACGAGCGCGCACTCATGCTCGGCCCGACCCATTTCAAACGCTGTTTCGGATCTGCCCCGGCAAAGGCATCGGCAAGGCTTTCCGCGCCCGCGATCCAGGCGGCCAGCAGCCCGGCCCCGCTCAACCCGTCCAGGAGCTCCGCTTCAAAAACTCGCAGCTTGCCTTCCAGCTCGATCAGGCTGGCGAATTGGCGCTCGATCTCTGCCTCATCGCTAAGCTGCAGAGCCGCCATCTTGTTCCAGACATGCAGGTGCTGGAGCACGTCATTGATACTCCAGCCCTTGAATTGGGTCGGCGCAGTGAATCGCTCCGGGTCAATCGGCTCCAGCAGGGCATGCAGAGCGCGGGACTCGGCGCGGAAATCATCAGCTTCCTGCATCATCAGCCTCCGTATCAATGGTCAGGATCAAATCCCCGGCCGCGAGCTGAGCGCCCTCCTGCGCCGCGACCGTCTTGACCACACCGGCGACCTCGGCGGTCAGCTGGTGCTGCATCTTCATGGCTTCCAGAACCGCCAGGGTGTCGCCGGGTTTGACCAGGTCCCCGGGCTTGGCCGACAGCGCGATCAACACCCCATGCATGGCCGCCACCAGATCGCCGCTTCCAGCCTCGGCTGACCCGCTCTCCAGCAGGGCGGCGCGGTTTTCGAAAGCAAATGCCCGGGCCCCGGCCTGCAGAAAGACCCGGCCCGGTCCATCGGGCCGCCAGACCACAAGGCGCGGCGTGTCGTCGACACTGAGACGGACCTCCCCGGGCGCGCCATCCCGCAGAACGACCCGGTGATCACTATCCGGCCCACGAACCTCGTAGACACCGTCGCCGTGCGGAACGACCTGCAGGGTTCCGGCGCCGAAATCGGCGATCGAGGGCCGCGGCAGCGAGCTCGACCAGTCGAGCAGCTCATCGGGAATGTCGAGGGACGCAGAGCGCGCCTGATCACGCCCCGATACGCGCAGCAAGACCGCCGCAATCGCACTGTCCGCCGACGATGGCAGCACCGTATCAACACCGGTTTCGGACCAGTTTTCCGCAATAAAGGCCGTCGTGGCCGCGCCCTCGGCAAAGTCAGATCGGGTAATGGCATCGGCGAGAAAGGCCTGGTTGGTCGGGACACCGAACAGGGTGGTACGCTCAATCGCCCCGGCCAGACGCCGCAAGGCAATCTCCCGGGTTTCACCCCAGGCCAGGATTTTCGCCACCATGGCATCGAAATAGGGCGAAACCTCTCCGCCCGTTGCGATCCCGTCATCACAGCGCACCCCCTCGCCGGCGGGCGCTTGCCAGTAAGCGATGGGACCGGTTGCGGGCTGGAAATCCTGTGCCGGATCCTCGGCATAGAGGCGGGCCTCGATGGCATGTCCCTGCAGCGCCACATCCTCCTGGGCGAGCCCCAGCGGCGCGCCTTCAGCGACGCGTAATTGCAACGCCACCAGGTCGAGCCCCGTCACCATTTCGGTGACCGGATGCTCAACCTGCAAACGGGTATTCATTTCAAGGAAATAGAAGTTCTGCTCGGCATCGAGCAGGAATTCCACCGTACCGGCGCCGAGATAATCGACCGCCTGCGCCGCCTGGATCGCCGCTGCTCCCATGGCCGCCCGCAGCTCCGGCGTCATCACCGGGCACGGCGCCTCCTCGAAGACTTTCTGGTGCCGGCGCTGAACCGAGCAATCGCGCTCGCCGAGATGGATGGTGTGACCCTGAGCGTCGGCGAACACCTGGATCTCGACATGGCGTGGCCGCTCGACCAGCTTTTCCAGGATCAACTCTCCGGACCCAAAGGCGTTTTCAGCCTCCGACCGGGCCAGGGCCAGGGCCGGGGCCAGATCGGTGTCACGGTCGACCCGGCGCATCCCCCGCCCGCCACCGCCGGCGGCGGCCTTGACCATGACGGGAAATCCGATCGCCTTGGCCGCCTGGCTGAAACGCGCCGGGTCCTGGTCCTCGCCCTCATAACCGGGAATGCACGGCACACCGGCCTCGATCATCGCCCGCTTGGCCCGGGCCTTGTCGCCCATGACTTCAATGGCGTGGGCCGATGGACCGATGAAAACCAGCCCGGCGGCGGCGACAGCCTGGGCAAAGGCCGCATTCTCCGACAGGAAGCCATAGCCCGGATGAATGGCATCGGCGCCCGACCGCTTCGCGGCCGCCAGGACCGCCTCGGCATTGAGATAGCTTTCCCCGACAGGGGCCGGCCCGATACGCACCGCGGTGTCTGCGAAAGCGACATGGGGCGCCTTGGCGTCGGCGTCGGAATAGACCGCTACCACCTGCATCCCCAATTGCCGCGCGGTCCGCATGATGCGCAGGGCGATTTCACCGCGATTGGCGACAAGCAGGGTCTGGATATTGGCCATGCTCAGCCCTCCTCAGCCCAGCGCGGCTTGCGCTTTTCAAGGAAGGAGGCAATGCCTTCGCGGCCTTCCTCGCCGAGCAGACGACCGGCGAAATTGCGCGCCGCAGCCTCGATCTGAGCCTCGCGGTCAAGCGTTGGAAGGTCGAGGATGAGACGCTTGATATCCGCCACCGCGCCCGGCGCACATTTGAGCACCTGACGGCGGATACCTGTTTCAATGTCGTCAAGCGCCTCGACGCCCTCAGCGACGAAGTCGGCGAGGCCGAGCGCTTCGGCACCGGAGCCGTCAAAACGGGCCGCGGTCAGCATCAGGCGCCGCCCCGTCGAATAGCCCAGCTTGCGCACGACAAAGGGCGCGATCTGCGCCGGAGTGAGCCCGATAGCGGTCTCGGTGAACGCGAAACGCGCACCGGATTCGACCAGAACCACGTCCGCACAACAGGCCAAACCCAGCCCGCCGGCCATCGCAGCCCCCTCGATCGAGGCGATCACGACCTGGGGCATGGTATCGACAAGGTCGAAAATCTCGGCGCCGGACTTCGACAGCGCAACCACGCCCTCCACCGGATCGTCGCTGGCCCCCGATTGGTGCCCGGACTGGAAAGCCTTGAGATCACCGCCAGCGCAAAAAACGCCACCGCGGCCGCGCAAGGTTATCCCGCGAACTGACCGGTCATCACGGACATCCTGGAGCACAGCTCGCAACTCCGCCGTCAGCTCTGCGCTGAGCGCATTACGGCTGTCGGGCTGGTTGAACCAGATAGTCAGCCAGCCCTTGTCGAAGTCCAGTTCCAGCGCCTGGGTCGGCGGAAAATCTCGCATCCTATCCCCCTACATCCGAGCAATGCCGAAGCTGTTCGGCCGCACCGATCGGTGACGAGCCTCCCAGACTGTCGCCAGCAGGAAACCGAGTGCCTTGCGAGTGTCACGCGGGTCGATCATGCCGTCATCGGTCTCATGGCCGGAGGTGTAGAACGCGCCGGACTGGCCATCGAACATCTCCTTGATGAAGGCTTCCTGCTGCGCCAATTGCTCGCGATCCGGTTCCACACCGGCGGCTTTCGCAGCGCCTTCGGCAACGATCGACATCACGGTTGCGGCCTGTGCCCCACCCATCACGCCGGTCGCTGCATTGGGCCAGGAATAAACGAAATCAGGACCGAAGCCCTGGCCGCACATGCCGTAATTGCCGGCACCAAAGCTTGCACCGATCATGAAGGTCAGGCGCGGCACCTCGATATTGGTCACGGCCTGGATCATCTTCGATCCATGCTTGATCATCCCGGCCTGCTCATACTCGGTGCCGACCATGTATCCGGTGGTGTTCTGCAGGAAGACGACCGGGGTGTCGGCCTGATCCATCAACTGCATGAATTGCGCAGCCTTGGTCGCCCCGTCCGGGTCGATCGGCCCGTTATTGCCGATCAGGCCGCAGCGATAGCCCATGACGCTGGCCTGCATGCAGACCGTGGATACGCCATAGCGGGGTTTGAAATCGGAAAAGTCCGAGCCGTCGACAACCCGCGCCACCACCTCGCGAACATCATAAGGGATACGATAATCGACCGGGACAATGCCGGCGATCTCGTCCGGGTCATACAGCGGTGGATCGAAGTCGCGCTGCTCGGGCCGGGGGCAGCGGCTATTCCAGCGCAGGCGCTCCACCACCTCGCGGGCCATCAGCACCGCTTCGCCATCATTCTCGGCGAGATATTCCACCAGGCCGGATGTTTCAGCATGCATGTCCGCACCGCCCAACTCGGCCTCGGTCGCGATTTCCCCGGTGGCTGCCTTGAGCAGAGGCGGTCCGGCGAGGAAGGCCTTGCCGTTTTCTTTGACGGCGATGACGTAATCGCTCATCCCGGGCATATAGGCGCCGCCCGCGGTTGAAGACCCGTGCAAAATGGTGATGACGGGAATGCCCGCCTTGGACAGTTTTGCCTGACCGGCGAACAGGCCGCCACCGCGGACAAACCCCTCGACCGTGTAATTGATCAGATCGCCGCCGGCGCTTTCGACCAGATGCACGAAGGGCAGTTTCTGCTCCAGCGCAATCTGCTCGGCGCGCATGATCTTCCAACCGGTCCCGCCCATGATGGCACCGCCCTTAATGCCGCTATCATCGACCAGGATCATGCAACGCACACCGCGGATAAAACCGATCCCGGCAATCATGGTGGAGCCGGGAATGGAGCGCTCTTCGGGCTGTTTGTCGGCCAGATATCCGGTGAGGTTGCCCAGCGACATCCAGGGCATACCCGGATCGAGCAGGCGCGCGAGGCGTTCACGCGGGGTCAGCTGGCCGCGAGCCTCGAAGCGCGGCTTGCGCTTTTCCGATATCGCCCCGGCCCGGCTGTTGAGCTCGTCCAGCTTGGCGATCAGGCCAAGCATGTCGGCCCGGTTCTTCTTGAAACTCTCCGAGCTGGTGGAGATGCGGGATTTGAAGACACTCATAAATAGGCCTCCGCCAGATCCGCCGGAAGCGCGACGGGGATTTGCAGCAGGATCTGGCCATAGGCCTTGCCCTGGGGATCATTACGCAGGCTGGCGACACCGCCGCCGCCGAGCACGTCGTGAAGCAACACATTCATGGCACCGGTCCCGGGCATGAAATAGCGATCCACACCGCCCTCGAGATAATGTCCGAAGCGCGCCCGCAAGGTCTGATCGTCGAGCGCCGCCCAGATCCAGGGTGCCAGCGCCGGGTCGCGGGGCAGGACACCGATATTGGCCTTGTCTCCCTTATCCCCCGAGCGGGCCCAGGCGAGCCGGTGCAGCGGCAGCATCGTCGTGCCGGCCGCGCCAGGAGATGCCGGTTCGTAATGCGGGATATCGGTCGCGTTGATCGCCGCACCCCGCCCCATCCCCACAACAATGGACTCGCCTTCGAAATGCACGACCGGCGTCACCTCATTGCGCGGCAGGAGGAAGGAAAACAGGCGCACCACCGGGGAGGGTTTTGGGCGGTTGCCGGAAAACCCTGAGAGCCCCGGCGGCGCTGCCAGCGCCAGGCCAATCGATTCCCGCAGCACCAGCCCGGCGGCCAGCGCGTCAGCATGTTTGACTGCCAGCTTCACCGCGACGTCCTTGGCGTCATCCCGGGTCAGAGCGTCGCCATACGCGCTGCCATCGCCGACGACTTCGATCAGGGTCTCGCTGTAATCCGGTGCGCCAAAGGCCTTCAGCTTGCGCCGTGCGCGCGCCAGGGCTGTTTCAGCAAAGCAGCGGGCTGCGCGGGCCGCCCCCTCACCGACGTAGAAAAAGGTCGAGCCGGCCCGCCAGCCATCCTGGAAGGTAACGGACACTTTGAGATGGTCTGGAGCCGCGCGCCCCTTTGTGCCCGAGACAGCGATACGGTCCGGCCCGATCTCATTCAGCTCGACCCGGGTGAAATCGCAGACCACGTCAGGCAGAATGTAGGCGCCGGGATCACCGATCTCATAGAGTATCTGCTCGCCGACCGTTGCGGTGGTAACCGCCCCGCCTGTGCCCTCGGGCTTGGTGATGACGACCGAGCCATCCGCCGAAATCTCCGCGATCGGGTAGCCGATATCGAGCAGGGTTTCCGCCAGGTCTTCCCAATCGGTATAATTCCCGCCTGTCGCCTGCGGACCGCACTCAATGATGTGGCCAGCCAAGCTGCCGGCTGCCAAACGGTCCCAGTCCTGCAAATCCCAATTGAAAGCGTGCAGGCAGGCGCCCAGCGTCACGGCACTGTCCACACCCCGCCCGGTGATGACGATATCAGCGCCGCGGCGAAGCGCTTCGGCCACGGGTGCGGCGCCAAGATAGGCATTGATCGAGGCGATCGATTTCGCATCCGGGAAGGCCTCGCCGGTGAACATCTCGACATGCCCGCTACCGGCCAGCTCTGCCGCGCGGTCCATCAGGTCATCACCGGTCACGACCGCCACCTTGAGATCGACACCAGCCTCAGCGACAGCCGCCTCGACCGCCCGGGCACAGGCGAGCGGGTTCATGCCGCCAGCGTTGGAGATGATCTTCACGCCCTGCCGGGCGATCTCGGGCAGGTTGGGTTTGAGCACAAAGTCGACGAAATCGGGTGCATAGCCTTTGCCAGGGTCCTTGGCCCGGGCCCGGGCCATGATCGACAGCGTAATCTCGGCCAGGTAATCGAACACGATATAGTCGAGACCGCCGGCCTTGAGGAATTGCGGCAGCGCCATATCGGACTCGCCCCAAAAACCGCTGGCACCGCCGATCCGGATCATCGCCTTTTCCGCCACCACAGCCTCCCACGCCGATTGACAAAACAATGAGATCATCTCAGCCTGAGACCGTCAACCGTCAATCATAGTGCAACGGCCGCAGGAGAGAGGCATGGACAACCCGTTCGATACGGAAGAACGCCGCGCCTTTCGCGAGACCGTCCGGCGCTTCGTGGCCGAAGACATCACGCCCTTTGTCGATCAGTGGGACGAGCAGGGCGCAGTCCCGCAGGAACTGCATGAGAAAGCCGGTGCGCTAGGCGCATTCGGCTTCGGCACCGAAGAAAAATGGGGCGGGCTTGGGTTTGATGATTGCTTCATGCGCGCAGCCTGGGGCGAGGAGATCGCCCAGTGCGGCGCGGGCGGTGTAGCCGCCTCACTCGGTGCCCGCTCGATTTCGATCAAGCCTATTCGTGACCTGGCCCCGGATTCGATCCGCGAACGGGTGCTGCCTGAGATCATCTCAGGTCGTAAATCGTCCAGCCTGGCCATCACTGAACCTTCCGGCGGCTCCGATGTCGCCGGCATGCAGACCACGGCCCGGCGTGACGGCGATGATTATGTGCTCAACGGGCAGAAGACCTTCATTACCGGCGGCATGATCAGTGACTATTTCGTCGTCGGCGCGCGCACGGCACCAGGGCGGCTGGACGGTATTTCACTCTTCTTCGTCGAGGCGGATGCACCCGGATTTTCACGCACCGAGATCGACCGGAAGATGGGCTGGTGGTGCTCGGACCAGGCGACACTTTACTTCGAAGATTGCCGCATTCCGGCCAGCGCGCTGCTCGGACAAGAAAACCGCGGCTTCCTCTCCATTGTCGATAATTTCAACGGCGAGCGCATCGGCCTGATCGCCGGCATGCTGGGCGCCATGAAACTGTGCCTGAATGAGTCCATAGCGTGGGCCCGTGACCGTGAGACCTTTGGCAAGCCTCTGATCCAACACCAGGTTATCCGGCACAAACTGGCCGAAATGTCGGCCCGCACCGATATGATAGAAGCCTATCTCAACACGATTTGCTGGCAGGTGAATGAGGGCCGCACTCCGGTCGCGGAGATTTCCAAGGCGAAATTCTCCGCATCCAAAGCGCTGGAATACTGCGCCTCCGAAGCGATGCAGATTCTCGGCGGTGCCGGATATCTGCGCGGGCACCCGGTCGAGCGCGTCTACCGGGAAGTGAAGGTCCAGGCGATCGGCGGCGGCTCGGAAGAGATCATGCGCGACCTCGCCGCGCGCCAGATGGGCTTGTAAGCATGACAGACAGCACAAGCCGCAACAGCCGGACAACAGAACGTCGTGACGCCATTTTGAGCGCGGCGCGCGAAGTTTTCATCGAACATGGCTTTGAGGATGCCAGGGTCGCCGAGATCGGCCGCCGCGCCGGTATCGCGGAAGGCACGGTTTATCTCTACTACAAGACCAAGACCGCCCTGATGGAAGCCGTTCTGGCGGATTTCTGGCAAGACCTGACCCAGGGCGCACGCGACACCACCGCCCGGCATAGCGCACCGCTTGAACGGCTGCGCGCGCTGGCAGACTACCATTTGACCGGCGTTATCCGCGACCTGCCCTTCCTCGACCTCGCCGCCAAGCTGCGCAAGGCCTACAGCGTCGACCCGCAAACCCGGGACCGGCTACGCGCCTATGTCGCCGTCTTTGATGATATCTACCAGTCCGGTGCGTCCACCGGCGTGTTCCGCGACGACCTTCCGCTGTGGATTCCGCGCGACATGTTCTACGGCACGCTGGAATATTCCGCCCGCACCATCGCCCTGCGTGAAGCCGAACGGCCAACCGGCGTGGTGGATAATCTGATCCAGGCCTTCCAGCGCACCTACGGTCCCGCGCCTGCAGAAAGCCTGAGCGCAGCCCTGATTGAGCGGCTGGAACGCGCGGTGGAGAAAATCGAGCCAGAGCGGTGATGATTGAACCCGCGGCAGGCCATGGGCTTGATCCGGAGACGCCGGAAAGGCTCAATGCCGCGAAGGGGAGAACAACATGTATCAAGTCGAGCTGACGCAATCCTACTTTCCAGCCCAGGGCGGACCGGAACCGGCACCGCTGACGATCGGCGCCATGTTGCGCCAATCAACAGAGCGCGCACCGGACCAGGCAGCACTGGTCGAGCTCGGCTTTGACGGCCAGCCGGGCCGGTCCTGGAGCTATGCGCAATTGCTGGCCGAGAGCGAGCGCCTGGCCCGCGCCCTCGCTTCGCGCCATAGCGAAGGGGCCCGGATCGCCGTTTATGCCAATAATACGCCGGAATGGGTCCTGCTCGAACTCGCCTGCGGTCTCGCCGGCATCACCCTGGTAACGGTCAATCCGGCCTACCAGCCGCGCGAGCTGAAATATGTACTCGAACAGTCCCGGTCCGAGGCGATCTATTACGTGGCCGAATTCCGCGGCAATCCGATGCAAGAGATCGCCGACAAGGTTTGTGACGAGCTTCCGGCGATCAAGCATCGCATCCTGCTGACCGATCACGCCGCCATGTATGCGGGTGAGGATACCGGCGAGCTGCGCTCACCCAGCCCGCGCGATCCGGTGCAGATCCAGTACACCTCCGGCACGACAGGCTTTCCCAAAGGGGCCTTGCTGCACCATCACGGCCTGATCCAGAACGGCTTTGATGCGATGGCCCGCGGCGGCATGCGCCAGGGCGATGTCTTCGTTCACCACATGCCGCTCTTCCACACCACAGGCTGCGCCATTCTGGTGCTCGGCGGTCTGGCGACAGGCTGCACCATGCTGCTCGCCCCGGTCTTCGATCCGGGCATGATCGTTGCGGTGATGGAACGCGAGAAAACCCGCTTTGTGCTCGGCGTACCGACCATGCTGGTTGCTCTGCTCGAGGAAGTGCGCCGCTCCGGCCGGGACGTGTCCTCGGTGGCCCACATCATGGCCGGCGGGGCCATGGTGCCACCCCAGCTCTGCCGTGACGCCAAGGAGGTGTTCGGCGCCTCGATCCAGATCGTCTACGGCCAGACGGAAACCTCTCCCGTGCTGACCCAGGCCTGGCATGATGACAGCCTGGAAGACCTGACCGAGACCATCGGTCAGCCGGTGCAGCACACCGAGATTTCCATCCAGGACCTGCATACCGGCACCATCCTGCCGATCGGCGAACAGGGCGAGATCTGTGCTCGCGGCTACAGTGTCATGCTCGGCTATAACGACAATCCAGAAGCGACGGCGGCGACCATCGACAAGGAGGGGTGGCTGCACACCGGTGATCTCGGGCGCATGGATGCGCGCGGCTATCTCAAGATCACCGGCCGGGTGAAGGAGATGATTATTCGCGGCGGCGAAAACCTCTTCCCGGCGGAAATCGAGAACGCCATGCTCGAACACCCCGCCATCGCCGAGATCGCCGTGGTCGGCGTGGCGGACGAAAAATGGGGCGAGCAGGTCGCCTGTTTCTTCCGCACAGGCGAGGACACCGCTCTCAGCGCCGCCGATCTCAAGGCTTTTGTCCGCGAGCGCCTGTCACCGCAGAAGACACCGGCCTACTGGATCCAGGTTGAGGACTGGCCCCTGACCGGCTCGGGCAAGATCCGCAAGTTCAAACTGGCCGAAAGCTTCGAGGCCGGCGAGTTTGAACCGCTGAGCTGACCGGCAATCACGATGCGCGGAAGGGCGGCTGACCCATTGATCTTGCTGGCCTGACGCGGTCAATATCGCGTCAGGTTCGGCAGGGGGTTGAACATGCAAAACCGGTTGGCCGGACGAGCGCGCGATTTCTTCCGCCGCGACCACGAGAAGCGCGATGGCCGCACCCTCTCGCTCTACGGCTTCAGCCCCCATGAAGGCGAACCCGGTGAGGAATTTACCGATCCGGTCACGGCCAATGCCGAAATGCGCTACCACCCGCTGCGCCAGGAATGGACACTGTTCGCGCCGCATCGCCAGAACCGCACGTTCAAACCCTCCAAGGCCGCCAACCCGCTCGCCCCGGCCCGGCCCGGCGCACCGGTCACGGAAATCCCGTTTGCAGACTTCGAACTGGCGGTCTTCGGCAATCGCTTTCCCAGCCTGCACCCGCAAGCGCCTGAACCCGAAGCCGCACCCTGGACCGCGCGCCCGGCCAGCGGGCACGCCGAGGTCATCGTCTATTCGCCGGAAGATGAGGGCTCACTGGCTACACTCGGACAGGACCGCCGCGTCTTGCTGGTCGAAGCGCTGATCGACCGCTACCGGCAGCATTATGAGGCCGGCGCTGCCTATGTTCTGCCGTTTGAAAACCGCGGCGAGGCAGTCGGCGTGACCCTGCACCATCCGCACGGTCAGATTTACGCCTTCCCGGAGATCCCGGCACCGCAGGCGCGCGCCGAAACCGCCTTTGCCGCCGGTTATGACCTGGAAGCCGAGCGCCGCGCATGGGGCGCGGATTATGCGGTGAGCGAAGCGGGAGGCCTCTTTGCCTATTGCCCGCCCTGGTCCCGCTTTCCCTTCGAGACCTGGCTGTCAGCAGCGTCGCGCCAGCCGGGACCATGGGCGTTTTCGGCGGAAGAGGTGGAAGGCCTGGCGCAGCTCCTCGGCGAGATGTCTGCGCGTTATGACACGCTCTTCGACCAGCCGATGCCCTATATGATGAGCTTTCAGGCCGCCCCCCGAAAGACAGCCGGCCGGTTCCAGTTCAGCGTTCAATTCTACCCGATCCTGCGTGCCGCAGGGCGGCTGAAATACCTGGCCGGCGTTGAACAATCGACCGGCATTTTCACCGTCGACATCGACCCGCTGACCGCGGCGAAATCCTTGCGCGAGGCGGGCTGATGGGCAGTAGCTGGACGCCCGGCCGGGTCAATCTGATCGGCGAATGGATCGATTTCAACGGCGGACACGTGCTGCCGGCTGCCTTGCCGCTGGGCGTTACGGTGACGCTCCGCGCGGACCATGGCGAGACCGACACGGTGACATCGGCCCAGTTTGACGGCGTCAGCGACGCTGCGCTCGATGCTCCGGCCCGCGGGGATTGGGCGGACTATGTCTTCGGAGCCCTGCAGGCCGCCCGGCGACAGGGCTGGCTCGATAGCGGGGCCACGGTTTGTCTGGACAGCGACATTCCTGCTGGCGCGGGCGTCTCATCCTCGGCGGCCGTGACCGTCGGCGTGCTCAAGGCCGCAGCACCGCCCGGCACTGATCCGACCCGTCTTGCCACCTTGGCCCGGGAGGTCGAGAACCAGTTTGTCGGCGTGCCCTGCGGGATCATGGACCAGATGGCAGTGGCCCATACCGGCCCCGGTGAAGCGCTGGCGCTGGACACGCGCAGCCTGGGCTTTGAACGCCTGCAGTTTCCGCCGGGCTGGCGCTTCGCGGTGCTTCACTCCGGCGTTGATCGCAAGCTGGCCGATGGCCGTTATAGCGCGCGCCGGGATGCCTGCCTGGCAGCGGCCAACACCCTCAAGGTCGATTATTTATGCGACGCCCAGGATCTGACCGCACTGCCACTGGAACTCCAGCCCATAGCGCGCCACGTCATCAGCGAGAACGCGCGCACCCTCGATGCCATCACCGCACTCAAGGCGGACGATCACACGCAGTTCGGCGCCCTGATGGAGCAATCGCATGCCTCCCTGCGTGATGATTTCCGGGTCTCCACACCGGAGATCGACGCACTGGTCGCCAATGCCATCGCCGAAGGCGCCCCCGGCGCACGCCTGACCGGAGCAGGGTTTGGTGGATGCATTGTGGCCTTCCTGCCCGAAGGTGCGGATGAGACCTGGACCAGAGACCTGCTGGCCCGACACCCCAAGGCCTGGCTTGTCGCCGCGGTTGGCGGCGCAAAGGAGCGAACATGACCAAGTTGCAGCTGGACGGGGATATCAGCGCGGTGGTCCTGGAACAGGCCGAGACGGGCTCTGTCCACTTCAACTGGATCGCGCAAAAGGCCCTGGCCGGGATGACCCCGCCCGCGGTGTTCCAGCGCCTTCCGGCAAGTCCCGACATCCCCGCCGGGCCCAGCCTGATGCCCGAACATGGGAGCGGGTTTCACGGCATCGCCCAGATCGAGGCGCATTGCACAGCCACGCAGCGGCGCGTGCGGCTGGGCCGGCCGGTGCTTGAAGACAAAGGCAGTAGCCTATGCGTTACCGCGCGCGACGCGGCGCTCGGGATCGAGGTCGCAACCGCGTTCAGCTTCAGCGGCGATGCGCTTGTTGTGAACACCACACTCACACACACCGGCAACAGCCCGATCGATATTCGCCGAGCCGCAAGCGCCTTGCTGCCGGCACCCGACTGGGCCGCTGAAATCATCACCCATTCGGGAGCCTGGGGCCGGGAAGGCCATGAAGAGCGGCGCAAATGGGATACCGGCCGGATCGAGCAACTCGGCCGTGGCGGACGCCCCGGTTTTGACGGCGGACCGACCCTCAGCCTCACAGAACCTGCGGGCTGCGAAATCCGGGGTCGCTGGCTCACCTTGCATCTCGCCTGGTCCGGCCCGTTCACCCTGGCCGCTGAAAGGGCGACCGATGGCAGCGCCCAGATCCTGGCGGAGCGGCGTTTTGCGCCGGGCGAGATCCGGCTCAACCCCGGTGCCAGCATGGCGCTACCGGAGGCTATGCTGGCGCTCTCCGGGACCGGCCGCAATCAGATGCGCACGACACTGAACACGGCCCTGCGCAAGACCGGCCGCACCCTTGTCAGGCCAGTTCATTTCAACACCTGGGAAGCCCGTTATTTCGAGGTCGATGAAGCGAGCTGCATCGCCCTCGCGAAGGACGCCGCAGCGCTGGGTGCAGAGCGTTTCGTGCTTGATGATGGCTGGTTCAAGGGCCGCAGGAATGATCAGACCAGCCTGGGAGACTGGACGGTCGACACCGCCCAATTCCCCAACGGGCTTGGCCCGCTGATCGACGCAGTCAAGACGGCGTGCATGGAGTTTGGCCTGTGGCTGGAGCCGGAAATGGTCAGCCCCGATAGCGATCTTTACCGGGCCCACCCGGACTGGGTGCTGGGCTGGCCAGACGCGCCGCTGGCGACCGGGCGCAACCAGCTGGTGCTCGACCTGGCTTTGCCGGAGGTCTGCGACCATCTTTTTACCAGCATCGCCGCGCTGCTTGATACCTATGAAATCGGCTATCTGAAATGGGACTGCAATCGCGATCTCTATCCGGCCACGCGCGACGGCGTTGAACGTCCCGGGGCGCAAACCGAAGCGCTATACAGCCTGCTCGACCGGCTGCGGGCGGCCTATCCGGTGGAGATTGAAAGCTGCGCCAGTGGCGGCGGCCGTATCGATGCCGGAATTGCCCGCCGGACCGACCGTTTCTGGGCCAGTGACGCGACTGATGCCATCGACCGGCTCAGGATCCAGCGCGCCGCCGGCCTCATCATGCCGCAGGAGCGCCTCGGCTGCCATGTCGGCCCCAGCCCCAATCCGATGACCGGTCGCCAGCTCCCCATGAGCTTCCGGGTTTTGGCCGCCTTCTTCGGCCATTTCGGTATCGAGGCCGATCCGGCGCGTTTCAGCGACACCGAGCGCGCCATCCTGAAGCGCGGCATCGACCTTTACAAAGCCCATCGCCACTGGATGCATGCCGGTCAGCTCGTCATGGCCAGCGATCCGGCCGATGATCCGGACGTGCAGATCGTAATCTCGGATGATCAATCCCGGGCGCTTGTCCGCATCATGCGGACAGACACGCCGAAACGCCCGCTGCAACCGCGCTTGCGCTTGACCGGGCTCGATCATGATACCTGCTACTCCCTGGTAGAATTTGCCCTCGAGGGCGAACCTGTTGAATGGCCATTAGGTGAATACAGCGGTCTCGGATTGATGACGGAGGGGCTTAACCTCGACCCGGGCCGAGCCTTGACCGGACGGCTGATCTATCTCGAAAGGACAGGCTGATGCGCCTCGGTGTCTGCTACTATCCCGAACACTGGCCGCGCGAACGCTGGGCCGCAGATGCCCGCCAGATGGCCGAGCTGGGCATCAGCCATGTTCGCATCGGCGAGTTTGCCTGGGCCCGCTTCGAACCGGAACCGGGACGCTATGACTGGGGCTGGTTCGATGACGCCATCGCGACCCTGCACGCCGCCGGCCTGAAACTCATCCTTGGCACCCCCACAGCGACCCCGCCGAAATGGCTGGTTGATCGCGACCCGTCCATGCTGGCGGTCGACGCCGATGGCCAGGTCCGCGGCTTTGGCTCGCGGCGGCATTATTGCTTCTCCAGCGCCAGCTATCGGGCCGAATGCCGGCGCATCGTCACGGCCATGGCGGAGCGCTATGGCGAACATCCCGCCGTGGTGATGTGGCAAACCGACAATGAATATGGCTGTCATGACACGGTGGAGAGCTATTCCGGCAGCGCCCGTGAGGCCTTCCGCGACTGGCTGGCAGCCCGCTATGGCGGTGTCGCTACCCTCAACGCGGCCTGGGGCAATGTCTTCTGGTCGATGGCGTATCGCAGTTTCGACGAAGTCGACCCGCCTGTCGGCACCGTTACCGAACCCAACCCGTCTCATGTCGTGGATTATCAGCGCTTTTGTTCCGACCAGGTCGCCAGCTTCAATGCCGAACAAGTCGAGATATTGCGCCGGCTCAGCCCGGGGCGTGAGATCACGCACAACTTCATGGGCGCCTTCACGGCTTTTGATCATCACAAGGTCGGCGGCGATATCGATCTGGCGACATGGGACAGCTATCCGCTGGGCTTCCTCGATATGTCGCCCTTTCCTGAGGACATGAAGCAGCGCTATCTGCGCCAGGGACATCCTGACTTCCAGGCGTTTCACCACGACCTCTATCGTGGCTGTTCGGCCAAATGGGGGGTGATGGAACAACAGCCCGGTCCGGTGAACTGGGCCCCGAACAATCCGGCACCGCTCGACGGCATGGTGCGGTTATGGAGCCTTGAAGCGTTTGCTCACGGCGCTGATCTGGTGAGCTGGTTCCGCTGGCGGCAATGTCCTTACGCGCAGGAACAGATGCATGCAGGCCTGTTGCGGGTCGATGCCGAGCCGGCTCCGGCATTCGCGGAAGCCAGGGCGGTGGCGCGCGATCTAGAAGCGATCAAGAATGAGGTAACGAAACCCGCCCGGGTGGCGCTGATCTGGTCCTATGACGGGCAATGGATTCACCACGCCCAGCCGCAGGGCGCGGGGCTCGACCTTTTACGCCAGAGTTTTGAAACCTACGCGGTCTTGCGGCGTTTGGGCCTCGACATCGACATTGTCTCACCCAGCGCAGAGCTCGGCGATTACGGGATGATCATCCTGCCCGGCCTGCCTCATCTCCCGGATGCGCTGATGGCCAGTCTTAAATCCAGTTCTGCGCAGATCGTGGCGCTGTGCCGGACAGGGTCGAAGACGCAGAGTTTCCAGATCCCGTCGAACCTCGCTCCGGGGGCCTTGCAGGACGTGCTCGACCTCAAGGTCACACGGGTTGAGAGCCTGCGCGAGGGGATTGTTGAACCGGTCGAGATGCACGGCGAGCAGCGGGGTGTGGAACGTTGGCGCGAAGCGGTGGAAACCACCCTGCCAGCACGGGCGCGCTATGCAGACGGCGAACCGTTCTGGATCCAGGATGGGACGGTGTCCTATCTGGCCGGCTGGCCGCAGACGGAGCTGCTGGGGCATATCCTCGCCACGCTCGCACTTGAGGCCGGTATCGAGCTGGTGCTCACCCATGAGGATGTACGCTTGCGCAACCTCGGCAATCTCCGTTTTGCCTTCAATTACGGGCCCGAAGCGGTCAGCCTGTCCGGCATGGCTCCGGACGGCGTCGATTATGTCCTCGGCGGACCGGACCTGGCGCCCGCTGGCGTGGCGGCCTGGCGCATCTAGCGCGGCAGGCCGACAAACTCTTCCCGATTGCCCAACACCAGCCGGTTGTAGACGAGCGCGATGGTGATCGAGGCAATAAGCGTGATCAGCATCAGGTGGATGTAGTGCAAGGGCGTCCACAGGAAGGTGAAACCGGCATAAAGCACCGTACCCGACAAGACGCCTGTCATGGCCGCGCCGGCACCGACATTGCGGAAGACCAGCCCGACGATAAAGGCCGACAGGATCGGCATCGACAACAGGCCGAAGAGTTGCTGCACCAGGTTGATGATGCTCTCAGCGCTTTGATAGATCGGGACCAGCGCGATCGAGCTGGCGACAAAGCCCAGCGTGATGATCATGTTCATGCGGCCGACATTCGGTGTTGAATCGAAATAGCTCTCATGAATGTCGAGCACGTAGAGCGTGGTCGAGGAGTTCAGGACCGAGTTGAAACTGGTCAGGACCGCTGCAGCAATCATGGCGGCGAAGGCGCCGGACAGCCAGGGCGGCAGCACTGCAGCGACAATCTGGCCGTAAGCCGCGTCACCGACATCGCCGAACAGCTTGTAGGCCGCAATGCCCGGGATCACCACGATCGCCGGGACGATCAGCAAGCGGATACCGGCCGCCGCGAGCACGCCCTTCTGGGCCTCTTTCAGGCTCTTCGCCGCCATGGCACGCTGGGTAATGGTCTGATTGGTGCTCCAGTAAAAAATCTGGATGAAGATCATCCCGGTGAGCAGGGTATGCCAGGGAATGGGCGAGTCATTATCACCGACCAGGGTCAGCCGTTCGGCGGGAATGCCCGAGAAGTCAAAATCGATGGCTTTCAAGGCCAGGACCACCACCAGGACCGCGACACCAAGCACGCCAACGCCTGAAATCGCATCCGACACGGCGACCGCACGCAGGCCCCCGAAAACCGCATAGGCCGAGCCGATCAGCGCCAGGGGTATGGCGAAAGTGAGGATCGGCCAGTCCACTCCGAACATGGATTTGAGGAATAGCGAGCCGGTGTAGAGCATCACGGGCAGGAAGACGATGACATTGCCCGCAAGGAAGAGAAAGGCAATCAAGGCCCTGATATTCTTATCGTTATAACGCTGCCCCAGAAGCTCCGTCGTGGTCCGGCAGTTATTCTTGTAATAGATGGGTAGGAAGACAAAGGCGAGGATGATCAACCCGGCGACGGCGGCAAGCTCCCACCAGGCGAGCAGCAGCATCTGATTGCCGTTCATGCCCACAAGCTGGTCCGTCGACAGATTGGTCAGCGTGATCGAACCCGCCACCAGGATCCAGCCCAGACTCCGGCCGGCCAGGAAATACTCGCTTTCATCGTCCGTCGCCGTCTTCTTCATCGCCGAGACCCGCCACCAGGTCAGCGCCCCGATGGCTATGGTAAGCGCAGCGAAAATACCCAGCTGCAACGGATCGAGCGCGAATGAATCGGTCATGAAAATCTCCCCCGGGCGAACCGTGGAGAATTTCCGCGCCCTTCACAAGGTGATGCAGCAAGAGATCTGTTGGGCGTCAGCCGGAAAACAGCCCCGCTACGGCCTGGGAAAGGGCCTGGGCAGAGGCGGGCGCGGCTTCATCTCCGACCAATTGCACGATCACCTGCCCGGAGCCCGGCCGGCACACCAGCATTTGCCCGCCATCACCCTCAGCATAGAAGCCAATGGCCGAGCCGGCTGCGCGCCGGGCGTCCGGCAAGCCGCGGCGCCAGGTATTGTCATGCCAAAGCTCGATTGCGCCTTCACGGCCCGAGCTCGACAGGGGCAAGAGCGCATCGGTCGCAGCGGCCAGCAATTCCTCGACGCTGTACCCGCTTCCCATCAATCCCGACATGCGTTCCAACACGGCCTCGTCGAGAGGTGGATCGGCGCTTTTCCAGGCCCCGACGACCTCCTCATCAATGGCGAAGCGCTCATCGGCCGGGTATAGGAGCCACCACAGCAAGCCATAATCCAGACGGGTGCGATGCGGGTCATCCGCCGCCGCGGGCGGTATGGGAGTGGTGGACCGCGCGCGCCAGTCAGCCGCAAGCAAGCGCTGACCGTGCCAGTGTCCGTCCCCGTTTATCAGGCGGCCGATATCTGCCAGCGCGCGTGGCGACAGGCGGCATCCGCTCATCCCCAGAGGATTGCCGGCCAGGTCGCTCTTCCAGTCCCAATCCGAAATCTCCAGCGGATCGAACAACAGTTCGCGTACAACATCGAGGAAGGGGGCCCCGGTCACGCGGCGAACGAATTCGGGCAAGAGATTGGTCGCAGCGTTGTTGTAGGCGAAACGCTGGCCAGGCTCCTCCACAAGATCGAGATCGAGCGCAAACCCAACCACATCTCCGGACGCGAAAACGGTTTCCGAATGTGCTGTGGCGTCGAGACCGGTCGTCTGGGCCATGAGTTGGCGCAGGGTTATGCCAGCCTTGGTCGTCTGCTTCCACTCGTCAAATATGTCACCAAGCAAAAGGTCGGCGTCACTGAGCAAGCCGGCATACTCAAGCCGGCCAAGCAGGACGGAAATCACCGACTTGGTGACAGATCTGAGGTCGAACAGATCTGGTGCCCGCGGCGAACGCCAATCAACCACCAGTGCGTCATGCTCGAAGACGACCAGCGCGTCACACACCGGCGATGACAGGTCCTGTATGAAGGCTTCGATCTTGGAATCGCTGGGCTGAGGCATGGCCGATAGCTTTGCTGCCCGCTTGCAAAAGAGCAAGCTGTGAGTGTTATCGGCAGGCTTGGGGGCAGAGAGTCAGCCTTGCTCGATCGTCTCGCCAGTCTCGTTCTCAACCAGGCGCAGGATTCGCCGCCAGGTCATCGGTAGATCGCCGGGGCCGCCCCCCAGATATCGAGAGGCAGCGGCCAGTAATGCATCCAGCTCAGCGCCGGGCATAGCGGCGCAGAAACGCCGCACGGCCTGCGCGCGCTCGGGCAATCTGTCCGCCAAGCCCTCCCATATCGGGCGCGCATCGAGGGATAGGGTCATGGAGCGCGCACGAGCATCGGCGCAGGTGCTGACGATTTCCGACATCAACTGGTCGGTGAGGAAGACCCGTTCATCACGCCGCAAGTCTGTCTTGGGCTCGGGATCGATCCGCGTGTCTTCACCCAGCGGCCATGGCGCGTCTTTACTCCAGCAATAATCGAGGAGCTGGTCACACAGAGCAATTGCGCCGCGATGATCCCCCAGCGCCCAGACCAGTCGGGCCACATTGCGCGCCAGATGGACGCGGCGCATGGCCACGCTGTGATCAAATTCCAGCGCCAGTGTTCGGCAATGCCGCAAGGCGCTGAGCATCTCCTCCTTCGCCGCCTCATGATGCGCCTCGACATGCTCCACGAAACCAGCGGCGGCGGCGTGGAATGAAGCGGCACTGACCTGGCCTTCCCGGTCCTCGATCCGAGAGGCAATGAGCGCGCTGGCCTCATCGAGAAGCCCCCGGGCTCGACGGGTCTGCGCTTTGCGCGCAAACACAAGCGCCTGTTCGCGCAACTGTGTCGCTTCGTTGAGGGCTTCCATGTCCGCCCTGGACACACGGCGGGAGAGATCGGCGACATAGCGCGCACTCTGGCGCTTCTCCATATTGGCTATGCGCGGGGCCGGGCGATCTGTGCCAGCAGAATAGGCGCGACGGACCTGATCCAGCGCTGTGGCGGAAAACTGGGCGGTGAGCAGATTCATGACCGGGCCTCCCAGAAGGCCGCGGGCAATAATAATGGCATGCTGAGATCCGAGCGATCGGCGGTCCCAGCCCGGGCCAGGGCATGGACGACACCGGCGCACCCCGTCATCAGGTCGGGCTCAAACGCGTGGGCATTCTCGACATGCCAGGCCGAGCCGCGCGACATCGGTACGGCCAGCTCGGCCAACAAGCCGGCAAAGGCGACGCCCTGCTCCTGCATGACCTCGTCGCCTAGGACGTCATGGCCTTCCAGCAGCATTTCAGACAATCCGGCAAGGCCGTGGCACTGGCTCAGATTTGCCGGACGGATCGACGCGGGGATTGAGCGCAAGGCCGCCCTGGCCGTTCCCGCGTGGAGCGCATCACCGGTTGCGCGATAAAGGGCCAGGAAAGCCAGCGCAATGCCTGGCGCCCCATGACACCACCAGGTCCAGGCATCGCTGGTCTCCGGCGTCATCGTCCAGCTGAGCCCACTTCCGCTTGCCGTTGGCGACGCTTCGCCAAGCAGCCAGTCAGCCGCAACAAGCGCCGCGTCGAGCGATGCCTCATCCTTACGCGCAGCCGCGTGGGCGGCGAGGAAATAGACCACGCCAGCAGCCCCGTGCGCAAAACCGGTATAGCTTTGTCCTGTCATCTCGCGAACGCCTTCCGGCAGGGCCCAGCCGCCCTCATCCGCCTGCGTATCCCGCAGATGCCCGGCATAAGCATCCGCCGCCTCGATAAGCCAGGGTTCAGACAGGTGATGGCCGCACAGCAAGGCACCAACCCCCTGACCGGCACTGCCGTGCGACAGGTCTGGCCAGTTGGGCTCTGAGGTGAAGACCTGACGCAGATAGGGCTCGGTCCACGGGCCGGTTTGAATCAATCCCGCCGAAATCGCCTCGCAGATCGCGACCGCCACGCCGGCCTCCCCGAAATGCAGCCCCGGCAACTGGTCGTCGGACGTATCTTCATGAGCCAGCAGCCAGTCAACGGCGCGGTTGACCGTACCGAGAGTTTGCGACGGCGCGATCAGGCCGATACGGGCCGCGCGCGCCAGCATGTAGAGAATCCCCGCCACGCCCCGATTGGCACTGCGATAGACGCGCCAATCGACCACCGGCGCTCCCGTCGGAGTATGCGAGGCTTCCAGCGCCGGAGACAGCCACATGCCATTGTCTTCCGAACGCGCCGCGTCACCGAGCAGCCAGTGACAGCCCGCGCTTGCCTGCTCGATCAGGCGCTGGCGCGGCGGGGATTGCGGTCCAGCGGTTTGCGGCATGGCGACGGCACGATCCAATGCCGCACGCAGAGCCGCAAGGGTCGGGCGATCGGCAGGGTCGAGGGCCAGGCCTCCGGCCAGCAAGCTGCACAATTCGTCACCGGCTCCGGACAAGCGGGCCAGCCGGCGCCCGCCATCCTTTATTCCAGCGGGAAGCTGATGCCCGGCAAAACCTGTCAGCAGCGCCGCCGCAACCGCGGCGAAGGAATAGATATCGTCCGCTATGACCGGCCATTCGCCACGCTTCTGGCCGGGAGATATGAACCCCACCGTGCCCTGACTGAACGGCGCCTCGGTAGACGCAAGGGAATGGGCAAGCTCGAGATCAATCAGCACGGCCTGACCGCCGGACATCCGGATATTGTTCGGCGTCAGATCGCGGTGAACATAACCTTGGGCGTGAAGCGCATCGATCGCTGCCGCGGTTGCGGCCAGATCGCGCAAAAACTGCTCGCGCCCGGCGGCATCGCGCGAATGAAACGGTGTGCCGAGATAGGTGGCGAGCCCATAGCCCTCGACCAGTTCCAGTGCGACATAAGTATCGGCGTCCTGGTCAAACAGGGCGGCCACCTGCGGCACGGCCAAATTCCCGCTCAGAGCCGCAGACAGGCCGGCCTGATGGCGCAGACGATCGCGGATATCACGGCCTTCCACGTCGGACATGCATCCTGCGCGCCCGTGTTTGAGAACCACTTTGCGCACCTGAGCCTGGGACTGCATGTCCAGCGCGAGAAAGACACTGCCCTTGGCGTGATCGGCCAGTTTTCCGGTCGGCAAAAAGCGGCCGCCGAGCAGCTGGTATTGATCTGCTGGCCTGGAGGAGGCGACGGGTTGGAAGCGCTCCGCCCCGGCTGCCCCCTCGGGAACGTTGAACGGAACCTGGTAGCGCACCAGCGGCTCATCTTCATCGAGTGTTTCGAACAGGCCGAGCCGGTTGCGCCGCTTGCGGCCGGCGAACTCGCCGTAGCGGGCATAGACAATGGACCCGAGATGCATGTCCGTGACGATGCTGGGACCAGTAAAGCCGCTTGTGAGGTCGAGCAGTTCAGCGACCAGGTTGGCTGGCCCGGGGTCGGCGATCTCGTCGACATAGATTGTCGCGAACTTGCCAACCTGGGTCGCTCCGAGGAGCCCTTCGTTCAACAGCCCCAGAATGCTCGGATCCGCTGCGACTTTGAACGGCACGTCAAAACGGGCGAGGCAGGGCACGATCCGCTCCATGAGCGATTCCGCCTCGACCTGCACGGATGAGAGATGCAGTTTCCAGCCATGCGGGCGCACGGGCATTCCAACCTGGGCCCAGACCCCCATACGCTTTGCCGGGAGGCCAAGCTCAACAAGCGCATCACAATAAGTGCGCCTATCAGTTTTAGCCCCCCCTGCATCGTGCATCGGTCTCGGTCCCGCGTCGTTATGCTGCCTACTCAGCTCCACCAGAAAACGGACGAAACGCCGCTCTAGCGCATGAAGGCGGAGAACTCCTTGATCTCAGCCTGGATCAGCGGAATGAGCTTCTGGGCATCGTCGATTTCCATTTCCGGCAATGGCGTCGAATACCAGTCGTCCACAGCCGCCAGCACACCGGAGGCGACACAACTGGCGATGCAGCTTGCAGCACAACTGGCCACGCAGCTGCCGCCGCAGGAGGCACCGCAGCTACCGCCGCAACTACCGCCGCAGGAGGCGCCACAGCTGGCACCGCAACTGCCACCACAACTCGCACCGCAGCTCGCACCACAACCATCGCCGTCGCTGGCGCGATGGAAATCTATCGTGATGAGATCCTTCGGATTGACCACGCTGACGAGTGCGCGCTCATTGTCATCGAGCCCCTTGAGCTCCCCCACAACAGATTGCGGGTCGGTGCTCAGCCGGAAATACAAATCCCGGTTGCTCTTCAGCTCAGTGATCAGATTGTCCAGTCCGCTGCCCGCCGCTTCCGACATCGCCTCGGCTTGCGCGCTCGGACGCTTGGTGGTCGGCGGTTTACGTTTTGAAGCCATGAGTTGTCCTCCCCTATCCCGTTACGGGTATGGCTGTGGAACTCGTACATGGGTGTGGTCTCGCCGGGCGCTGTGACACCGTCCGGCACAACCGATACATACCATAGGATTGCATTAAATCAAAACTGCAATCTTTGGTGCTTTTTGTAAAAATGGCGACCGCCTTAGCGAAACGGGAAGCTCCGCTCGTGCGCTTGGCACTGTTTCATAGGGTTCACCCCAAGCGTTGAAGCATGGCTGTTTCGACTAGCTCGAAACGCAAACGCCCTGCCCCGCTGGCTCAACCCCGCCGCAGGTCAGATCGCGGGCTGAGCTCAGCCCACATGCCCCTGGAATAAAAGCGCCTCAACCGCCTGGCGCCGGGGCAGGGCCGGTTGGGCTCCGGCAGTCAGGGTCGCTGCAGCTCCCGCTGCGCAGGCGAATTCGAGCGCGTCTTGGGGTGCCTGCCCCTCCAGCAGGGCGAGCGTCAGAGCGGCAACGAACGTATCACCGGCACCGGTGGCGTCATGCGGGGTGATACGTGGCGGACGGGCCTGCGCAATCTCGATACCGTCACGGAACAGGACCGCGCCGCGCGCGCCCAGCGTCAGGGCCGTCAGGCCGCCCGCGGCGAACAGGCGCTCGGTCCCGTAGAACGCGCACTCAGCCTCGTTGACTATGCACAGGTCCGCGCGTTCCAGGACGGCGGTGTCGAGGGGCTGAGCCGGAGCGAGGTTCAAACTGGTCAGACCGGCACACCGCGCCAGCGCTTCGACCAGAACCTCTACAGGTGTTTCCAGCTGGCCGATCAGGGCGCCCTCGATCCGCTCGGGCAGGTCGGCGACCGTCAATTGCGCATTGGCACCGCTGGCCACGACAATCTGATTATCGCCCTCCGGCTCGACTGCGATCATGGCCACACCGGTCGGCGTACCGGCAATGCTCCGGCAACGCGACAGGTCAACGCCCTCCGCACGCATCAGCGCGAGTGCGGCGTCGGCCTCGTCATCCTCGCCGACACAGGCAATCAGATCGACATCTGCACCCAGGCGCCTGGCCGCGAGCGCCTGATTGGCGCCCTTGCCTCCGGGATGCTTGGCAAAGCCATCACCCAGAACCGTCTCGCCGGCGGCCGGCAGATGGGCGCAGCGCACGACGAGGTCGAGATTGACCGAACCGACAATGGTGATGTTGTGCGTCATCACAGACGCTCCATTTCTGTCACGATCAGATCGAACAAGGCCGTGTCGCGCACCCCGGTCACCCAGTTGATCACCGGCAGGCCGTCCACTTCGCCGGGCGCATGAATGCGGGTCTGTCCGCGGGTATCGCCGGTGCTGCAATCGACATCAATGGCAACCTCACGCGTATCGAAGAGTTCCGGTGCCAGGAGATAACCGACCGTACAGGGGTCATGCAGGGCTGCGCCCTCGGCTCCGTAGACTTCCCCATAGACGCGGTTGACGTGGGCAATCATGTCCGCCGAGGTCAGGCTGGCCGCGTGATCAGCCTGGGTCAGGCGCTGCATGCGTGACGGGGTGCAGCGAAACTGCAGCGTCGCATCGAGCCCGATCAACGTTGTCCTGCAGCCGCTTTCGAGCACCGTTTTCGCCGCATCCGGGTCAGCATAGATGTTGAACTCGGCAAACGGGGTGATATTGCCCCCGGCCTCAGACGCCCCGCCCATGATGACCACGTCACGCACCGCCGCCTTGATCGATGGATCGCGTTGCAGTGCCGTGGCGAAATTCGTCATCGGGCCGGTGATCACCAGCGTGATTGACTGAGGCTCGGCCGCCCCGAACGCGCTGCAAAGATGATCGACCGCATTGGCCGGTTCGAGTGTGCTGATCGCTGCTGGCAAGGTCGCATCGCCTAGCCCGCTGCGGCCGTGGATATGCTCGGCAAAACTCGGTTCAACCCGCAGCGGACGCTCGCAACCGGAATAGACCGGGACATGGCCGCGCCCGGCCAGCGCCAGAATGCCCAGCGCATTCCTTGCACACACATCAACCGGAACATTGCCAGCGACAACGCAGATCGACTGCAGCTCGATCCGGTCCGATGCCCCAAGGGCCACCAGCAGCGCGATGCAGTCATCGACGCCGGGATCACAATCGAGGATGACCCGATGCGTCATCGGATCACCCGGTGAACAACATGCCGGCAATCGCCGCGCTCATCAGGTTGGCCAGCGAACCGGCCAGAACCGCGCGCAGACCAAAGCGAGCAATTTCCGGGATCCGGTCCGGGACCAGGCTGCCCAGCCCCCCGAGCAGAATGCCGACAGAGCTGAGATTGGCGAAGCCGCACAGCGCGATGGTGAGGATGGCCTGGCTGCGCGGCGAGAACTCCTCAAGGCTGCCGGACAGCGTCAGATAGGCGACGAATTCATTGATCACCAGTTTCTCGCCGACAATGGCGCCAGCCGCCTGGGCCTCCGCCACAGGAATGCTTAAAGCCATCATCAAGGGCGCCAAAAGCAGACCGAGAATGCTCTGAATGGTGACGCCTTCGACACCGAAAAGACCCCCGATCACCGCGATAAGCCCGTTCACCAGCGCAATCAGCGAAACGAAAGCGATCAGCATGGCGCCGATATTCAGCGCCAGGTGCAGGCCATCCTTGGCTCCGACAGCCGCCGCCATGACCACATTGGCATGACGCTCACGCTCCGGCGGCGCCTTGACGATATCCTGGGCCTTATCGCCCTCAGCATCTGCCGGCATGATGATGCTGGCCATGAGCAAGCCGCCCGGAGCGGCCATGAAACTGGCCGCCAGCAGGTATTCAACGCTGATCCCGATCTGGGCATAGGCCGCCAGTACCGTACCTGCGACCGAGGCCAGACCGGAGGTCATGATGGCGAATAGCTGGGGCTTGGTAATACCGTCGAGATAGGGGCGAATGACAAGCGGGGCCTCGGTCTGGCCCACGAAAATATTGGCCGCGGCATTGAGCGAAACCACCCGGCCGGCAGACAGCAGCGTATGCAGGCCGACGCCGACAATCCGCACGATCCACTGCATCACGCCGATATGGTAGAGAACAGACATCAAGGCGGAGAAGAAGATAACCACCGGCAATACGTTGAGGGCAAAGCTGAAGCCGACGGATTCAGACACCAATGGTCCGAACACCATCTCGATACCGGCCTGGGAAAAAGCGAGCAGCTGGGTGATGCCTTCCGACATGCCGGCGAGAATGTCCCGGCCAATGGGCAGGAACAGAACAAGCCCGCCGATCGCGACCTGCAACAACAGGGCGCTGAGCACCGTGCGCAAGCGGATTTTCCGCTTATTGGTCGAGAACACAAACGCGATCAGCAAGAGTAGAACGGCCCCCAGGCCGGCGATCATATTTGCACTCATACGTCTATCGTCCCTTCGCCGGTCGATCCGGTCATTGTGTCGAGATTGATCTCTTCTTGTGCCACACCCGGCCGGGTTACTCCCCCGCCGCGCACTCCGCTTGCGCGCTGGTGTTTATCCCGCTTTGCAGCCGTTCAAGCCAGTGCTTGCGGCACAGCGATACATAGGCGTCTTTCGACACCCCCACCTGTTGCCCCTCGGTGACCGCGTCACCGGACGGGTCGAAACGCAAATTCATCGTTGCCTTGCGGCCGCAATGGCAAACCGTGCGGACTTCGCGCAAATCATCCGCGATCGCAAGCAGTGTCGCAGCACCGTCAAACAGCTTGCCCTGGAAATCGGTGCGCAATCCGTAGCATAGAACGGGAATGCCCAGCTCATCGCCGACCCGGGCCAGCTGCCAGACCTGGTCGCGGCTGAGGAATTGAGCCTCATCGACGAAGACAGCGTCGACCCCGTGCTCCTCCCGGTAGGCTTCGATATGGGCGAAGATATTCATCTCGCCGCGATATATGTGCGCTCGGGCCCGCAGCCCGATCCGGGATTCAATCTCGCCAAAAGCGGCTGTCTTGTCCGCAGCGTGATGGGCCGACGTCCACAGCATCACCTTCATGCCGCGTTCGCCGTAATTGTGCGCGGCCTGAAGCAAGATCGCCGACTTGCCCGCATTCATTGCGCTGTAGGTGAAGTAGAGCTTACCCATGATCCGGTGTCGGTTTGCCTCCGGCCCTTGCCGGATACCGGCTAGCTGTGGCCTCCAGATAATCCCACGAGGCGCGGCAGATCAATCACCGCGGACGGCTGTTCAACACGTATACCGGTCTAAGCCGTTGAATCCGGCTGAAACAGACGGCGGGGTCCGGTCGGGAATCCCGGTGGTCTACGGCGTCAGCGGGATCGGAGATTGCCACGGGCCTCGATCCGTTAGACAACACAGGCAATGTTCAACACGTTTTCGACAATCGCCTACGCGATCGCAGCCGGCTCGCTGGGCTTTGCGCTGTTGATGGCGATCACCAGCCCGGGTCCGCGCCGAGACCGGACCGTGTTCTTCGCCTTGCTGCTGATAGCCCTGCTCGTGCACATGCTTGGCCAGCTTCTTGTCGTGTCCGGCGCTTATGCATTGGCGCCGCACCTGGTGGGTTTTGATTTATCGATCAAGACGATCCTTGGCCCGGCAATCTTCTTCTACACCCGCGCCCTGATTTCGCCGGAACGACCACGCTTTGGCGGCCGCGACTGGTGGGCGCTGCTCGGGCCGGCGCTGGTGATTGTCATAAGCCTGCCCTTTGCCACACTGAGTGCCGAGGAGAAGCTCGCACTCGTTGACCCCGCAACCCGCAATCCGGAGCATTATGCGATCGCCGTTTTCGTCTGCACGGCATCACTTTTCATTTTCCTGACTTTCACCGCGATCTATCTCAGCGCCGCCTTGAAGCTGCAGCACGCGCACCGGCACAAGATGATGCAGGAATTCGCCAATATCGAGCGGCGCTCGCTGGACTGGTTGCGTATGATCCTGCTCGTCTTCGCCGGCGCCTGGGTGTTTTTCACCATCAAACAAGGGATGTGGCTGACCGGAACCTCGGTTCCGGCTTTCAATCTCGCCTTGGCCGTCACTGAGTCCCTGGCGATTGCAGCCTTCGCCTATCTCGGCTTGCGGCAGCCGCAACTCGCTTCCGATCAACCGCAGAAGGCAGATGTTCCCGCCCGGCGCCAGTTACTTTCCGAAGAACGCTTGAACCGCACCGCTTCCAAGTTGATCAACGCGCTGAACACCGATGCGCTCTATGCCGACAGCGCCTTGTCACTGCGCAAGCTGTCAGACGTTACCGGGGTCACCAAGAACCATATCTCAGAGACGCTGTCCCAGCATCTGGGGATGAATTTCTTTGATTTCGTGAACAGCCACCGGGCCGCCGAGGCCAAGCGCCTTTTGGGTCAAACCAACCTCACCATTCTCGAGATTGGTCTTGAGGTCGGCTTCAACTCGCGGTCCACTTTCAATGCCGCTTTCAAAAAACATGTTGGAACGCCACCGAGCACCTATCGCACGGCTCTGCGCAAGAACGGGTCAGGCGAGAGTAAAGAGCGGGAAAAGTCGCTGATATCGACGTCCGAATGGCCCCATCCGGACGACAGACCATCTAAACCGCGCCATGCACACACCCATCCGGCGATCACCGCCGGTCTGGTTTAGTGTTGTTACGGGGCGCTTAAATGTCTGCCATTCTCCAAAACGAAGCCACCGTCCGCCGCATGGCCCGGCTGGCCGGTCTTTCCTATGTTATCTACAGCGCGGCGGGGATCTATATGACCTTCGGGCCGCCGCCATCGATCCGGGCGCTCTCCGAAGACGCCGGGGCAACGGAGTCCCTTGCCTTCCTGTTCCGGACAGGCCTCCTGGCCGAGGCAGTGATGTATACCTTCGTCTGCGTCTCTGCTGCGGCCATGTATGCCGTGCTGCGCTCGGTCAGCCAGGGAACGGCGCTCACCGCGGCCTTCTGCCGGCTCATTGAAGGCGCCATGGGCGCAACCTTCATTATCTTCAAATATGCCGCCTTCACCGCAGTGATAAACCCGGACCTGATGCCGGCATTTTCCGGTGAGGAGCGGACCTCGCTGGTGATGTTGCTCCGCGATGTCTACAGCTCGACGATCTATTTCCTGCTCATGCCGATGGCTGTAGGTGGAGTGCTCTATTTCTCCCTGTTCTTCCGCGCTCGCTTTATTCCCAGATGGCTGGCCTGCTGGGGCATGTTCACCTATCTGGTGATCGGATCAGTCGCTGCCCTCGTTATCCTGTTCCCGGCCCTGGAAGATCACATCATGCTCTTCTTCCTGCCCGGCGCGCTGTTCGAATGGGTTGTGGCCTTCTGGCTCCTCTTCGCCGGCATCAACACCCGCCACTGGATGCGCAAACAGGACGGCGCCGTGGAATCGTAGCCCGCTTGCCTCGCTCTACGCTCACGATAGAAGATATGGGTATCCGTGAGCGTGGAGGGAGAGCGGGATGATCATCGATGTTTGGGCCCAGCACCCGACCCTGCGCCATAGCCAATCACCGATCTTCGACTCGCTCCGGCGCTGGACAAAAACGGAGCGGCCGACAGAGCCGCTCCCCGTTGCCGCGACACTCGCGGCGATGGATCAGGGAGCGGTCAATCTCTCCCTGATCAGCGCCTGGCAGGCCCCGGGCCACGACCTCATTTCCAATGACGAGGTCGCCGCCTTTGTGAGCGAAGCTGAGGGACGTCTGATCGGCGTCGGCTCGGTGGACATTTCCCGCCCGATGGACGCCGTCCGGGAGATCCGGCGCTGTGTCGAAGAACTCGGCTTCAAGGCTATTCGGGTGCTGCCCTGGCTGTCACAACGCGCGCCAACCGACCGGCTTTTCTACCCGGTCTATGCGGCCTGCTGCGAGCTGAACGTGCCATTTTGCACCCAGATCGGACATACCGGCCCACTGATGCCGTCAGAGGTCGGCCGGCCCATCTATCTCGATCAGGTGGCTCTGGATTTTCCCGAACTGGTGATCGTTGCCGGCCATATCGGTTATCCCTGGACCGAAGAGGCTATCGCCGTCGCGACCAAGCACGAAAATGTCTATATCGACACATCCGCCTATACGGCCCGCCGCTATCCGGAGGAGCTGGTGCGCTATATGAAAGCGCATGGCGCGAGCAAGGTCATGTTCGGCACCAATTACCCGATGATCAGCCCGGCCAAGGCTCTAGAGGGTCTGGACCAGCTTGAGCTCGGCGCAGAGATGACGCAACTCTTCCTGTCGGGCAATGCCAAACGGGTATTCCGTATCTAAGCGCCCTGAGATCAGACCGGTCACTTGCCAATGCGCCGACTAGTCGACGGGCTGACTCTTCCGGCCAAAGGGGAAAAGGACCGGCGTCTTCTGGCAATAGGCCTGGTATTCGGGATCCTCGCCCCATTTTTCCTTGGCCCGGTTTTCTAGCAGCGGCACACCGCTGACGCGGGTCAGCAGCAGGTAGACGAAGACCGGCGAAATCAGCACGACCCATTGCGGACCGCTCAGTACCGGGAGGGCCATTATGGCTATTCCCAGCCACAACACGATCTCACCGACATAATTCGGATGGCGCGACCAGGACCAGAGCCCGGTCGCGATAAAGCGGCCGGCATTGTCCGGGTCTTTGCGAAACGCGCTTTTCTGCGCATCGGCAACCACTTCCAGACCGAAGCCCGCAAGCCAGAGGGTCAGGCCTGCATAGAAGAACACGCCCGGCTCGACACGGGTTTCAGTGGTAATCACCACCAGCGCACAGGCCGCGGTCAGCGTCACCCACAGCCCCTGCAGCGACCAAGTCACCAGGAAGCGGAGCGGGTTCGTCTTGATCTGATCGAAACGGCGGTCATAGCCGTCCTTCTGGATGCGCAGGAACAGAAACCCGCCCAGCCGGATTGCCCACACAGCCACCAGGGCGGCGACCACAAGGGCCCGCAAATCGAGCGGCTGCGACAGCACTGCCGCCACTCCGATAACGCTGAGATAGGTTACAGCACCGGTCAGATCGTAGAATTTCTCGCTCCTGGCCAGCGCCGAGGGAATGAAAACCAGCCAGTTCACGCCGAAGGCAATAAGCCCGCACGCGAAGATCACCGAACACCCGGCAACACGCTCATCGCCCAGCCCTGCAACATAGGAAATGCCCAGCCCGATGAGGGCGACAATGAGGATGACAAGAAGGGTGCGGATCGATTTCATGGTCACCTCTCGAGCGAAGCCCGTCCCAAGTTAGCGCAGTTTCAGGGCCGTTCACCCCAACCGCGCCACTAGAGATATGCGGTGAAAGCACCGGGAGGCAAATCGCCCGCGGCCCTGCATACCGCCTGTCCTTCAGGCGGCACACAGGGCCGGGCGCCAAAACCTCTACCGGTCATGACCCGTATACTGCGAGGCCCGAACAGGCCGGCTGGCCTATTGGAGGTAATCCAGCGGATCCACCAGCTCGAAGCCGGGCGCTTCATCAAAGAACTGATCCAGCAGGTATTTATGGCCGGAACCATAAACGACCAAGATCCGGTCACCCGGCTCGGCGTGACTGGCGATGTTAGAGAAAATGATGAGATTGCGTTCCCACCAGTCACCCATATTGCGGGCGCCAACCGGATCCTCGACACTGCCCATCTGGGCAAGCACAAGATAGCCATTGTGAAGATCAAGCACATCCTGCGAATTCACGAAGGCCAAACGCTCGTAAACCGTGCCATTTTCCATCGCGCCCATCATATCGACGACATTGGCGTTGAAGTTCGCGAAATCAGACAGAACGCGCGTTTGCTGACTGGCCTCGGCCGCCGCGACCATGGCGGAAAAATCCATCCCATTGCGATAATCGACAGCGTAGAGCTGCTCGTGGCCAAAACGTCCGGCCATCGCCATGCCGATCTGTTGGCTCTCGCTGGCCCGCAGTGTGTACTCACCGGCGAGATACTCGCGATAGCGCTCGTTGAAGACGTCTTCGCGGTCCGGTGTGAGCTCGACCATGACCTTGGTAGGAGCGAAGCGCTCAAGCTGATCAAGCACAACCGCGATTTCCGCGCGACGCGTCGGCGAGGTGTGATTGTCGACGTCAAGATTGTGCAGGTCTGCACCGCCAGAGAAGTGATAGCTTCCGAGCACCATGACTTCGATCGGAGCTTCATCCTGCGCCAGCACCGACGGAGCGCAGAACGCGAGTGAAGAGAACGCCGCCAGAGCGGTTATCGAACGCAACATTTAGGATCCTTTCTAAAGATCTGTTGGAATGTTGCCTGTGGGATGCGCGCAATGCGGATTCCGGATGCACCCAGCCACAAAAGTTTTTTGAAATGTTGGTTCGGCCATTGATAGAACGGACCAGCCGATTAGCCCATGACGGCTCACCCTCACCTTATTGGCCGCAGGCAAGATTGAGCTTGTTTTGTGTAGTGCAGCTGAGCCGGCAGGCGGAAAACGCTACGTGCCCCACACTCAGCCGAATTCAACGACGATCCCGACCCGCGCAACGGTGCGATCATAATTGAAGGCGTCGTTGGGACTGGAGAAATCATCATGGGTGAGCGACAGGTCGAGCCAGATTTCGCGGTCTTCGGAGCGCATGAGGCGACGGTCATAGGACAGTGTGAGGCGCAGGCCGTCATTGGGCGCAACATTCTCCTCATCATTCACGATCAGGGCTGCGGGAATATTGTCGAAGGTAAAATCGCGATACTCGATCTCGGCGGAAAATCGATTGCCCCATTCCGGCATATAGCGATAGCGCAAGCGGGTACGGTGCAGTGAGGTGTCGTAATAGCCGGTGACATTGTCCTCACGCAGATCAAAGCTGTAAGCGAGGCGGATATCATGGTCTGGCCGGAAAACGTATTTCCAGCTCGCATCAATGTTGAGGTAGCTGAACTCCACGTCGGTCCCGGACAGAAAGCCGGTATCGAGCGCCCGACCGCGGCGATCATCGAACACGCGATGACCGAGCGACACCCCGATCTGGGCATCGGTAATCCGGTCTGGCCAGTAGCGCAGGCGCGCATGGGCGAAGACCTGGTCATAATCCAGATTGGACAGCCCCAATGCGGTGTAGTCCTCATAGGACCGGCTGCGGCCATCGCCCTGCAGCCGCAAAGTCCAGGCCTCCGATAGGGTAATGTCCGCGCGGGCCCGGAACTCCATGGAACTCTGATCAAAGCGATCAGCGATATCGCTGCCGCCGAACTGACCGATCTCGCCGGTATTGCGGCTGACAAAACTGCGGTCGAGCCCGGCACCACGCACATGGAATTCGAGCTCTGCGGGCTTGCCGAAAAGCGTGGTTTCGTTCTCGTAGCCGACGGTAAGGGCATAATCCGTGCGGTTGCCGTCGGCGCTCTGGGCCGCGAGATGACCGATACGGGCGTCGAGACCAAACCCGTTGGCAAAACCGTGCTCAAACCTCAACTCGGTATCGAGAAAACCGCCTTCACGGCGATCAAACTGATCGGACAAGCGGAACGGGTTATCATCATAACCCGTCTCCAGTGTCGCGGTGATCTGGGCCGTAGCCGCGGGCGCCGCCAGGGCAAGTGCGACAAGAGAAACGGAAAGCGATCGGATCATGACGGTACCTTTTTGCTGGAACCTTGGCAGGTCAAGGGACTAGCCGGCATAATTAGCCAGCATTGTGGTTGCGGTTTCATTGCCGGGATCAAGGCGGAGGATGCGTTCGAGCTCCATCCGGGCATCGACCTCGCGGCTCAGGCGCATCAACGTCTCGGCGCGGCTTTGCCGGATCGAGATCAGGGCCGGCTGCAGCTCGACAAGACTGTCGAGCGTCTCCAGCGCAGCATCGAAACGCCCGGCGCGGTACTGGATATCCGCAAGAGCAGTCCCGACGCTCATATCGTCGGTGTTGAGATCATAGATGACCCGGTAGATTTGCTCAGCCCGGCCCAATTGCTGGTTTGCATCGAAAATCCCGGCGAGAGCCCGCAGCGCCCGGGTTTCGTTCGGGTGATCATCGAGATAGGCGAACAAGGTAGTAATCGCCGGCTCTGACTGGCCGACCGAATTGAGCGCTTGTGCGAATTCGATCGTCATGCGGCCGGAACGCGGCAGGAGTTGGTGGGCCCGGCGGTGCGCGCTCAGCGCCGCTTGCGGATCGGTTTGCGCGCGCGCCAGATAAAGCCAGAAGATCGGACTTTGATCATTGTTCGCGACGAGGGCTTGCAGCTCAGCGCGCGCTTCCTCTGTGCGCCCATCGCGATAAAGCTGCCTTGCGATCTGGAACCGGGTTGGCTGGAAGAAGATGGACGCGCTGGCCAGATCATCCGCGAAGCGCCGGGCATTGTCATAATCACCGACATCGAGATGGCCGAGAATCTGAAGAAACACATCCCGCTCCGCCAACCCATGACCGGCCTCATGGGCCCGCAGATGCCGCAGTACAGACGCGTTGGAGCCATTGAGGATCTCTTCGAGTAATTCCGCTTGTCCCTCCTGCGCGCCGTCCAACTCCATGGAGCGAAGCGTCCGTAGAACATTGCGCGCGGCCGACGGGCGTTCGGAAACCAGCAGGTTCAGCGCCCGGCTGAGCAGCACCTCGCCATCTTGCGGCATCATGCGGCTGGCACTGCGGAAAGGCGCCAGCGCGTCATCGAAACGCCCGGTCGAGAAGAAAAACTCCGCCAGCCCTATTTCGATCAGCCCATTGCCGGGAGACAGGGCGGCAGCACGCTGAAAGGTGGCAATCACCTCATCCTGAGCGATCGCGCCGGAGCGCGCCTGGGCCTGGGCGAGGCGGCGCCATGTCGGGGCGTGCGACGGC
Source organism: Maricaulis sp. (assembly GCF_030149425.1). Lineage (GTDB taxonomy): Bacteria > Pseudomonadota > Alphaproteobacteria > Caulobacterales > Maricaulaceae > Maricaulis. The sequence continues at coordinate 79,927 of NZ_JASBRQ010000078.1, forward strand.
CGAAACTCGATGGACTGCTGGAAGGCCCGCTCCGCCTGATCGAACTCGGCCAGCTCCATGTGAAGTATACCGAGAAGGGCGAAGGATTTGCCCTTTCGGCGGCCACTGGTGATTTCGACCGCTCGTTCCAGAACCGGCCGGGCAGCGCCATGCTGATCCAGCCGCATCAACAGAATGGCCAGATTGATATGCCCGGCCTGATGGTTGGGATTATTGGCGATATGGCGCTGATACGCGATGAGCGCCGCGTCGATCTCCCCGCTTCCCTTGAGCGCTTCGGCGTAGGCAAAGGAGGCCTCGAGACCGTCGCGCTCATCCGGGCTCAGCGACCGCAGAACAACCAGGGCTTCGGCAAACCTGTTGCGAGACGACAGAAGACGCCCGGTGAACGCGGTCATGGCCAGCCGGGCTTCCGGCGTCGCGAGCTCAAAGAGTTCAAGCTCTGACAGGGTGTCGAGCTGGAAGCTGCCGGCTGCGGTCGCAATGACCTGCCCGGTCAATGCTTCGGTTACGGCTTCGGGCAAGGCCGTTGTAATTCGGGCATCAAACTCCTGGCCATCATCGGACGACAGGGCAAAGGCCAGCAGGCTTTCATTATTCGCCCGCATCTGGTGCTCAATTCCCCAGGCCGCAGCGATGAATGCGAGTGCGGCGATGGCCAGCGCCGGCGCGGAGGTCAGGATGCGCTTCTTATGCATAGCGGAGCTCCTCCTGTTGCGGCGCTGCGAACAGGCCGCGTTTCTGCACATTCTGGATTTCGATACCCGGCCGCCCGTTCACTTCCAGGACCAGCGGGCCGCGGGTACGGTCGATACAGATATCCACCCCGATATAGCCTAGCGGGATAGCGTGGCTGGCATTGCGGGCGGTCATCAGGGTTTCAGCCCAGTGCGGGAGCTGAAAGCCGATCAGCGGGCAATGCGTATCGGGGTGGATGTCGACGGACTTGCCCTTCATCGAAGCGTGCGCCACCTGCCCGCTGGCCAAATCTATGGCCAGCCCGAGCGCACCCTGGTGCAAGTTCGCCTTTCCTCCTGAAAGCTGGGTCGGCATCCGCAACATCGCGGAAATGATCTTCTGCTCGTGCAGGATGACCCGCACATCGGAGAGGCCCAGCGCCGCAATCTGATCGAGGCTCTGATGCTGTCTCAACAAGGGCTCGATGAAGGCGACATCTTCCGATCCGTCCTGGGAGAAAGACCCGGCCAGAATTTCGCAAATGTGGTGGCTGATATCATCCGCGCTGAGACGGCGCCCGCCGGGGGTCATGAAGGCATCACCCTCCCGCTCTTTGACGATCAGAATGCCATTGCCTTGCGAGCCGCGATTGGGCTTCAACGCGAAGGCGTCAAGCAAGCCTGCGGTATGCAGCACCTCACCGAGCTGGGTGTGTGTCCGGCAAACGGCGAGGTCATCAGCGACAGGAACGCCATGCTCTCGCAGGACTGACTTACTTTGCACCTTGTCAGCGGCGAGTTCGAGAAGCTCCGGCGTATTGAGGGAATTGACCAGAGCCACATTGCGCTCATTGATGCTGAGCACCGGCCCGGAATCGAGGATGTTGCGGAAGCGGAAATACTCCAGCAAACGCATCCCGGTCCACCGCCCCGCGGCGATCTGCAAGGCCAGAACCAGCACCAGCAATTCCGGCAACAGGGCAATCAGCCCCTGCAAGGTGACCGAGGAAAACGCAACATAACAACACGCGATCGCCACGACTGTGCCGGCGGACGACACCAGCATGCCCCGCAAACTGCCTTCAGCGACCATGTTATGGATGCGCTCGGCCAGGAAGGAGATGATGACGATCGGGAACAGAGCCAGCACGCCGAATTCGAGTTCGGTTTCGCGCCCGAAATTGAACAACAGGACAATGAAGAGCAGCGTGACCAAGGTGATGATTGCAGCCAGACGCGGAACCTTGAGCAGCTTGTAGCGCCCGAGCCAGGCTTGCCCCAGAAATGCGAAGCCTACAACGCCTCCAAAGACCAGCGTCCCCACTACCAGCCCGGTCTGGACGCAGGCCGCAGCAACCAGCATGGGCATGAAAGTCCCAAACGTCTGGATGCCTATGACATTGCGCAGAAAAACAATGATCAGCGCCGCGATCGGAAACATCAGGAACACACCGATCATCTTTTCGTTGAGACCGGTCAGCGACATCAATTCTGCCGCGTTCAGCGTCGGCAGAGCACTGCTACGCTCTTCAAACCGGAACAGCGCGGAAGACGTCTGCTGCTCGCGGATCGAAAACCGGTAGTCGAAATTGATGTTCGAGCTGTGGGTGAACAGGGCCTCGTCACCGGTATAGAGTCGGAGGTAGTTTTCCGGCAGCGCGCCGAAATGACCATTGGTCGGATCGAACGGCACCCAGCGCCCTTCAATCAGCACCTCAACCCATTGATGCGATGTCCGCTTGGAACCGTTATTAAGCACCACACCGCCCACAAGCCGGGCCGGAATATTGTTCAGCCGGGCCAGCGCCGCGAAAAGACGCCCCTTGCCGTTGCAACTGGCCTGCTGCAGGCGCAGCGCCGTCAGTGCATCGGTGTATCCCTTGAATGGAGCCGGAGAGATTTCCTCATAGGTATAGCTGTAGATCGCCCGCAGGACCGGGAGCAGCTCGTTGACCTGGGCTGGTGCGATGGCGGCCCAGAGCTCAGCGATCTCAGGATGTCCGACCTGAATGCCGTCGGTGGCCTGCAGGTGCATTTCCATTCCGTCCGGACGGGCCGGGATGGTCAGGTCCTCATCCAGATCGAACCGCACGGCCTGTAGCGCGATCAGGGCTTCATAGCGGATCTCATCCACATCCTGACCGGTCCAGCGCCCGAAACGTCCGCTCTGGTCACTACGGTCATCGAACTGCATATCGGCGGAACGAACCGCTTCCCGCAGGATTTCCTGGCGCTCGCTTGAGCGGGGCAGATAGGTAGCCACCGAAACCTCGGCGTCTTGCGCATCAAAACGCATCACCAGGCTATAGTGATACAGCGTCTCCGCCTTCAGGCGCGACAGCGTGTCCGGCGATTGGCGGAAATGCACGATAAGAAGACCCGTGCAGACCAGCACCAAAATCAGGACAGGGTTGAGCAGAGCACGCAAGGGTGCCGTCGTGAGAAATCGCACGCTTCAAAATCCCTTGTTTTTGATCAGTTTTCGCGGTCGGGCGCCGGTTCACGCCACTGATTGCCGATGCGCTCAGCTTCCGCCTCGGCCGACATCGGCGCACTGGTCATCAGCTGGTCCGCCAGCACGTCGAATATCACCGAGGTTTCTGCACTGGCGGTGCGGTAGCCGATTCCACCTGACGAAACCGCATCCTGTGTGACCACCAGAACCGTCCAGGCTGAGGCGTCACGGCAGGCCAGCGCCCTTTGACTTTGAGTGCTGACCTCCCGGCACACCCCTGTGTCCGAGGCGAAGCTGAGGGTCGGGGAAATCCCACCGACACTCGCACCGCTCGGGGTCCGCTCCAGAGCCGCATAGAGCGCGGATCCGGGTTCAACCGGTCCGGCCGGCAGACCGGCAGGGGCCCCAGACCCTGTGAGCTGCATCACCTGGGTGCCGATCAGCAGACCAAAGAGCAAAGAGGCCGCAAGGCTGGCCGGCATGGTCCAGCCGGACAGACGTGACCTCCCGGACGACAGGGTCACCACTTGCCCGGAAACGGCCGGCTCCACCTTCGCCGCGGACGCCCCCTCGACCATCGCCAGGATATGATCGGGTACGTCCTCCTCGGCGATACCGCCCAGGGTTTCGCTTAGCACCGCGTCGACATTATGCAGGCGCGCCAAACGCTCGCGCAGGCTCGCATCATCCTGCAGGGCCGTCTCGACGGCACCGGCCGCGTCCTCGGCCAGCTCGCCATCGAGATAGGCGGATAACTGCTGATCAGTGAAGCTCATGGCTCGCCCCTTTCTGCGTCAGGACGGGGTCGTCGCCGAACTGGCCGGCAAGCGCTTTTCGTGCCCGGGCCACCCGGCTCATTACCGTGCCAACCGGCACATCCAGCGTCTGCGCTGTCTCGGCATAGCTGAAGCCTTCCACAGCAACGAGAACCAACGCTACACGCTGATCGTCCGGCAGGGCGTCAAGAGCCGCATTTACATCTCGCAGGGTGAGGCGCGCCATGGCCGAGACTTCTCCGTCTTCACCGCGCAGCTGATCGGACATTTCCTCAACTGCGACATGGGACCGGACTTTTCGGCTGCGCACCTCATCGATCCAGATATTGCGGCAAATCCGGAAGCTCCATCGCAGGAGATCCGCATTATCCGGCACGCTCCGAGTCAGCAGGCGTTCAACCACCTTCTGCAGCAGATCATCGCCCTCGGAACGATCCCCCGCCAGGGAAATTGCGAACCGCCTTAGCCGGGGCAATATGGAGATCAATTCGTCGTTCACCGCGTTGTCCAATTGGTCTTGTTACCGTGTTGACGTTTCAGGAGCGGTTTTATTCCATCCTGCTGTAAGTTTTTTTCAGACCGTCCTTTCCGGACCGGAGGCCAGGGCAATGATGACGCAATGGTGGACCCTTGGCAGGCTGAGCTTCAAGCCCATCCTGATCGCCGGCTCGGCCCTGCTTCTCCTCAGCATTCCCCCTTTCAATCTGGACCCTTTCCGGGCGCAGGCTGCGACCGGCATCCTAAATCAGGAAAGTGATGAGGAGGAAGACGGCCTGCAGGAGGAAGAGGAAGAGGAAGAGGAAGAGGAAGAGGAAGAGGAAGAGGAAGAGGAAGAGGAAGAGGAAGAGGCCGAGGAGGAAGAGGCCGAGGAGGAAGAGGCCGAGGAGGAAGAGGCCGAGGAGGAAGAGGCCGAGGAGGAAGAGGCCGAG
>NZ_JASBRQ010000080.1 GCF_030149425.1 Maricaulis sp.
TTATCCATCTCTTCGTCTTTCACGAGTCGAATCGCGCCCCTGCTCATAACCGTATTCCCTTATTTCACGCCGCCATCGGGCGGGCAACTGACCAAAAACGTACCAGCTTTGTTCCGGGAACACAAGGAGAACATATTCCTAGTTCATCGACCAGGATGGATGGGGTCTCCCCGGCTCCGCGAGCGCCGGATGAGACCAAGCTACCCACCGCAGACGACAAAAACGGTCACCCTTAATGCGAGAGCATTGAAGAGCTCAGCCGGACGGGTCATTGCCGCGCCGCGCCCGGGCGGCTAGTTTTTATCCATGGCTTTAAAACTTCGCCGTTTGAGCAAAGCATTAGCACTCGCCGGGCTGAGCCTCGCCCTGGTCCAATGTGGCCCGCAGCCCAGCCAGGCGCCGATTGAGCAGACCCAGGCCCAGACGCGTATCAGCTCGCTTGAAGAGTTGCTGATCGGCGGCCGGCTGGTGGTTCTGACCCTGGACGGTCCGACCATTCACGCCACCGACGCTGATACCAGTGCGCCCACAGGATACGAGGTCGATCTCGTCCGGGCTTTCGCCATCGATCTCGGCGTTTCGGTGCAATACGAGGTCATGCCGGACATCGATTCGCTGCTGGCGGCGCTTGATGCCGGTGACGGACACGTCGCCGCGGCCAATCTTACCGTCACCGATGAGCGCGCCCGAAAATATGATTTCGGTCCCGCCTACCGCACCGTGCGGGAACAGCTGGTCTGTAATGATAGCGGCCCGGTGCCCACGCGGCTCGACCGGCTGGCCGAAGCGCGCATCGTTGTGCTGGAGGGGTCAAGCTATCGCGGCACGCTGGAAGACCATGCTCGCCGGCTCGGTGGTCTGGAATGGACCGAAGCCAATGGCGGATCGGCCATGCCGCTGCTCGAACAGGTCCAAGCCGATGCCTTCGACTGCACGATTGCCGACAGCCATCTCGCCGACTTTGCCCGCCGTCGCCTGCCCGACATCGTCGTCGGACTGGATCTCAGTGAAGAACAATCCCTGGCCTGGGCCTATGACAGCAGCATTGACGGCCTGGGTGATGCGCTCGACACCTGGTTCGCCGGCGCCCACGCCACAGGCTTCCTGGAAGAGCTCGATGAACGCTGGTTCGGCCGGTTTGGCGATTTTGACTATGTCGATGTCGCGGAGTTCATTAACCGGGTCGAAACCCGCCTGCCCGAATACGAGGCCCTGTTCCGGCTCGCGGCTGATGACTCACCGTTTGAGTGGGAGTTGATCGCAGCCCAAGCCTACCAGGAAAGCCATTGGGACCCCGATGCCATCAGTGCCACCGGAGTTGAAGGGCTGATGATGCTGACCCTGTCGACCGCCGAACGCGTCGGTATTGCCGACCGGACCGACCCGCGCCAGAGCATTGAAGGCGGCGTCACCTATCTCACCGATCTGTACGGGCGGGTACCGGACAGCGTCACCGGCCAGGACCGGCTCTGGTTCGCCCTGGCGGCTTACAATGTCGGCATGGGCCATATGTATGATACGCGGGCGCTGGCTGAACGGCTCGGACGGGACAAGAATAGCTGGGCCGATCTGGAAGCGACCCTGCCCTTGCTGTCCGACCCGGATTATTATCCCAGCCTGCGCTATGGCTATGCACGGGGATATGAGCCGGTCGCCTATGTCCAGAAAGTGCGCGAATACCGCGCCCTGCTGGAGGCCCAGCGGCTCTAGCCCGGACCGGCCCTAATTCTTGTCCGCCGCCGCTGCGGTCAGCTCTTCTTTCACCTTCTCGGCCAGCTGGGTCAGGGTGAAGGGTTTGGGCAGGAAGGAAATATCCTGCTCCTCCGACAGCGTCTTGGAGAATTGCTCGGCGGCATAACCGGAGATGAAGACAATCCGGGTGTCGGTGAGCATGTCGCGGGCTTTTTCCAGCAGTCCAGGCCCGTCCAGGTCCGGCATGACGACGTCGGAGATCAACAGGTCGAAGCCTTCCGGCGTGTCCTCGAGTATTTCGAACGCCTCCTCGCCATCACAGGCCTCGACGACGTCATAACCACGCTTGGCCAGTGTCTTGGCGGCGATATTGCGCACCGCATCCTCGTCTTCGACCAGGAGGATACGCCCATGGCCGGACAGGTCGGCCGGCGCCGGCTCGGCGGTCTTGGCGACCTCGGCCTCGGCCAGTTCGACCGTTTCTTCCTCGGTCGGCTGATAGCCGGGCAGGTAGATGGTGAAGGTTGTGCCTCTGCCCACCTCGGAGTCGGCGAACAGGAAGCCGCCAGACTGTTTGACGATGCCGTAAACCGTGGCCAGGCCCAGCCCGGTGCCCTTGCCGGCTTCCTTCGTGGTGAAGAAAGGCTCGAAGATTTTCGACAGGGTTTCGGCGTCCATGCCATGCCCCTGGTCTGCCACCTCGATCGCCACCCAGGCCCCCTCGCGCACATTTGGCGCACCGGCGCGGGTCACTTCCTCGTCCGATACCGACTTGGTGCGAATGATGAGCTCGCCGCCGCCCTGGTCGCGCATGGCATCGCGCGCATTGGCGGCAAGATTGATGATGGCAGTTTCCAGCTGCCCCTTATCCGCCTTGATCAGCGGCACCTCGCGGCCATGGACAATGTCGAGCTTGACGGTTTCCTCGACAATCTGGCGCAGCAGGACGGAGACTTCCGAGAGCATGTCGCCGACATCGAGGGTTTCGGTCCGGAAGGTCTGCTTGCGCGAGAAGGCGAGCAGTTTCTTTACCAGGCCCGCCGCACGGGCGACCGTCTGGTTGATCGACTGCAGCTCGCCATAATCGGGATCGCCGACCGGGTGGCGATTGAGCAGCTCATCGGTATTGAGACGGACGGCAGTCAGCAGATTGTTAAAGTCGTGGGCAACACCACCGGCGAGCTGCCCCACGGCCTGCATCTTGTTGGCCTGGGAGAATTGCCGTTCAAGATCCTTCCAGCTGGTCACGTCGATGATGTAGGCGACCCGCTTGCCACCACGCGACGGGGCGAAGGCGAGATGGACATAAACCGGCTTCTCCGCTGCCAGACAGGCCTCGGCGGGTTCGCTCGAGCCGGCCATGGCAAAGGCGAAGGTGTCCTGCGGGGTGCGGCCGTCTTCCCAGTGGAAGATGTCGCAGAATTTAACCCCGGGCACGGCCTTACCCTCGGTCAGCTGGACCAGGGCCGGATTGACGTCCTCGATAATCGCCGCCTCGGGATCGGCGCCGTCGAGACGCACGACGCCGAACGGAGCGCTGGCAAACATCTCGTCCAGCGTGCGCCCGGCATTGCTGGCCGGCGCCATGGACTGGGCCACGCCTGGAGGTGCTCCGGTGGCAGAGAGGCCATAAATCACACCGCGGCCCACCGGCTTCTCGCCAGCAGTCCATTCGATGACAATGGTGATCGGGCTTTCAATACCGTCACGGGCGCGCAAGCGGGTATCGATCCGCGCCAGCCCTTCACCGCCGCGCGAGCGCAGAACCGTGCGCGCAGCATCGCCAGCGAGGATTTTGTCGAGCGAGGGGAAGGCTTCGCCCTCGGCCAGACCAAGCCAGGCGCGCAGGGTGGAGTTCCCCATCGCGATCTCGCCATTGCCGCGCAGGGAGAACAGGCCAACCGGCGCATGTTGTGACCAGTCCGCCAGCGAGACCGAAGCCGAGCTGTCTTCGCCCGATACCGGCGCCAGACGCCACAGGATCAAATCCTCGCCCTGGCGCTTCGCTTCGAGCCGGAATTGCGCGGTTTCGCCTTCATTGAGCGGCAGGGGCGGCAGGAGTTCACAGGCCTCCTCACCCTTCGCAGCCGCGCGCGCCAGGCGGTAGACCGCCCCATCGCCGCCACCGGCACCGGCCCAGAGCCGGTCGATCGTCGGCAGACCGAAGCTCTGCCCGAAACTGCCCGCCGCCTTGGCCAGGGACCGATAAGCTTCATTACCCCAGCGCACGGCGCCGCGGCGGTCGGTGATGACCACCGGGTCGGTGAAGACCTCCATGGCGGCGTAACCGAGCTCGGTCGCACTCGGCATGGCATTGCGGGCCACCGTATTGCGCAGGGTACGCCCGGCCGTTTCGCCGGCTGCGATGGCGTAAAGCACCACGAGCCCCGCCAGGGCCAGTCCGGCCAGGAAGATGAAGCCTTCCCAGCCCTCCTCGCCATTGCCGAACAATGCCGCACCGGCCGCCGCGATCACGATGAAGCCGAGAATATACAGCGCCATACGTCCGAACGGTTTATCCCAGAAGGACTTTCGGTTCTGGCTGTTGGCGGTCGGGGTATCGGCCATGACGGAACTCCGGCACGAATCAGAAAGAAGGGGTTACAGACTACTCGCTCGGGCGGTATTGCGCGCGCGAATTCCCACCGGACAGTGACAGAACGTATCCGATCACGCGAGCCACGGCCTTGAAGTGATCAACAGGAATTTCCTCGTCGAGTTCAGCGGTTGCATGCAGCGCGCGGGCCAGCGGCGGGTCCTCGACGATGGGCACATCGTTTTCCTTGCCGAGTTCACGGATACGCAACGCCACCGCATCAACACCCTTGGCGACACAGATGGGCGCCGGCGTCTCACCCTGCTCGTAGAACAAAGCGACCGCATAGTGGGTCGGGTTGGTCACGATGACGGTTGCGTCGGGAACCTTGGTCATCATGCGCTTCTGGGCCCGTTCCTGGCGGATCTGGCGCAGCTTGGCGCGCACCATCGGATCGCCCTCGGACTGTTTCAGCTCGTCCTTCACCTCACGCCGCGACATACGATTGCGTTTGATGAAGGTCTGGCGCTGATACATGTAATCGAGCGCCGCAATGACCGCGTAAACCGCGAGACAGGCGATCAGCAGCTCAATCGCCGCCTGCTGAACGATCGGCAGGATCGCCGTGACGTCGAGGAAGGGCATGCCCGACAGCACGTCCTTCTTGGGAAAGATGACGATGAAGGCGGCCAGCGCCACCAGGGCCATCTTGCCCACGCCCTTGAGGAAGTTGGCGATCGCTTCCATGCCGAAGACGCGTTTGAAGCCGTCAATCGGATTGATCTTGGACAGTTTGGGCTGGATTTTCTCGGTCGTGAACAACATGCCCTGTTGCACGTAATGTCCGGCAAAACCGGCGACGACGAGCACCAGGACCGGGAAACCGACCAGGGCCGCGATCATCCAGATGGTTTCCTGCATCGTGCCCATCATTGCCTGCGGCTCGACCGCCAGCATGTGGGCTTCGCCGAAGAATATCTGCATCGAGCCGGCCATGCGGCGCGCCACGGCGGGGAAGATGAAGGCCAGCAATAAAAGCGCCGACATCAGGATGAACCAGCCCGGGATTTCCTGCGACTTGGCGACATCACCTTTCTTGCGGGCGTCTTCGAGCCGTTTCTGGGTCGGTTCTTCGGTTTTTTGACTTTCGTCTTCGCCTTCAGCCATCTCCCAGCCCCTAGCTCAGCTCGACGGCGAAACGCTGCATGCGTTCAAGCCAGACGGCTGCCATCGCGCCCAGCGCGATGATAATGATGATCAGCCCGAACATGATGTTGGCGGGCATAGCGACGAAGAAAATTTGTAATTGCGGCATCAGGCGCGAGAGAATGCCGAGGGCAAAATAGAAGAGCAGACCGAAGACGATCATCGGCGCCGCGATCTGTATGGCGATGCGGAAAGTGTCGATGAAGGCGTTGAGGGCCCAGTTGGCGGCATCGGCCATTGAGGGGAAGTCCCCGGCCGGGAACATGGCGTAGGAATTCACCCCGGCCTGCAAGAGCAGGTGATGGGTATTGGTCGTGAACAGCAAGGTGATGAAAACCAGGTTCAAGAAAGTGCTGAGCAAGGCGCCTTGCGTCCCCTGCGACGGGTCAAAGCTCTGCGCCATGGCGAGGCCGCTTTGCATGGAGATCACCTGACCTGCAATCGCCGCCGTGGACATCAGCAAGCGCGCGATACCACCGATCATCAGCCCGATCAGCACCTCGCCGACAATCAGCCCGGCCAGCATCAGCGGCGCGGTCGGCATGGGCGGCATGGAGGGGGCCAAGATCGGCCCCAGCGTCAAGCAAACCAGCAGGGCGAAGGACAGGCGGATCCGCACCGGAATGCTCGGCTCGCCGAAACCCGGCATCAGCATCAAGATCGCCCCGAGACGGGCGAAGACCAGACCGGCCGCAAAGATTATCGCCGGAAGGTCGAAACTCATGGCATCGCGATCCGGTCGGTAATGGCGATCATGAAGCCGCCGAGAAGCGCGCCCATCAGCGGCAGGAAGATCAGCAAGGCAATAAAGATGGCGATGATCTTCGGCACGAAGACCAGGGTCATTTCCTGGATCTGGGTGAGCGCCTGGAACAAGGCCACAATGACCCCGACCGCCAGACCGATGATCATCACCGGCGCAGCCATGGCCAGCATCAGCCAGATCGCCTCTCGGGCATAGTCGAGAACTTCGGAACCGGTCACGTCCGCGGTCGCCTTCCAGGATCGGGAATCAATTACTGTTAATTATCTTTACCATTCCCGGATCGCCGTTAAGAAAGAGTCAATTCTAGTAAACGAGGGGGTCCGGCAAGCCATGTCCATTCGCGAAATTCTGGCCGGTGCGAGCGCACTGGCACTTCTCACCGCATGTTCTCCGGCGACGGACGAAACCGGCACGCCGCCAACCGCGCAGCAATCCAGCGCCAGCAGCACCGAAACAGCACCGGAAGCCGCCCGCGAGCAAACCGAAACCGAACGGCTTTTCGCCTGGTTCCAGTCCGAATTCGAACAGGAAATCGCCCGTTCGCCGCTGGGTCAGACCTATCTCGGCATGGTTACCGACATGGAGGCCTACGGCCAGTGGGACGACGCCTCGGAGGCCGAAGTCCGCGCCAACCTGCAACGCGAAGCGGACCGCATCCGCTACATGAACGAGAATTTCGACTTCGACGCACTGACCCAGGAAGCCCAGGTCTCCTGGCGGTTCGCGGAGTTCATCGCCGCCAATAACCGGCAGCAGGCGGAATTCTGGGACCACGGGCTCATCTTCACCCAGTTCTTTGGCCCGCACTCGCAAATGCCGACCATTCTGATCGGCTATCACCGCGTCGATTCGGTCGAGCACGCAGAGGCTTACATCTCCCGCCTCAACGGCCTCGGCCCGCTGATGCGCACCTATACAGCGCAGGCTGATGAGCGGGCCCAGAACGGCGTTGTGCCGCCGGCCTTCGCCTTTCCGGTCATCATCGCCACCGCACAGGGCATGATCACCGGCGCGCCGTTTGACGACAGCGGCGAAGACAGCCCGCTGATGGCGGACTTCCGCAACAAGGTCGAGGCGCTGGAGATTTCCGACGAGGAAAAACAAGACCTTCTGACCCGAGGCGCGGCAGCTCTGACCGACAGTGTCGGCCCGGCCTATACCGATCTCATCGCCACCATGCAGCGCCATGAAGAACTCGCCGGCGGTGCCAATAACGGTGCCTGGGCCCTGCCGGAAGGTGCGGCCTATTATGAAAGCCAGCTGCGCAATTACACCACGCGTACCGACATGACCGCCGAGCAGATCCACGAGATCGGTCTGGCCGAGGTCGAGCGCATCCATGGTGAGATGCGCGATATCATGACCCAGGTCGGCTTCGAGGGTTCGCTTCAGGACTTCTTCGAATTCGTCCGCACTGATGACCAGTTCTACTATCCCGACACCGATGAAGGGCGTCAGCGCTATCTCGACGAATCGGCACAGATGATCGATGAGCTGATGGTCGTCGCACCGCAGTATTTCGGCCAGCTGCCGCGTGGTCAGATGGATGTCCGCGCCGTAGAGCCCTATCGCATCGAGACCGCCACCGGCGCCTTCTACGAGCAGGGTTCGCTCGATGGTACGCGCCCCGGCGCCTATTACGTCAACCTCGCCAATATGCGGGATAATCCGACCTATCTGATGCAGTCTCTCGCCTTCCATGAAGGCGCGCCGGGTCACCACTTCCAGGTCGCCCTGTCACAGGAACTGGAAAACACCCCGATGTTCCAGCGTCTCGCCTGGTATTCCGCCTATGGCGAAGGCTGGGCGCTGTATGCCGAAAACCTTGGCAAGGAAATGGGCTTCTTTACCGACCCGTACCAGGACTTCGGACGCCTCTCCTATGAGGTCTTCCGCGCGGCACGCCTCGTAGTCGACACCGGTATCCACCACTATCAATGGTCGGAAGAGCAGGCCAATGAGTACATGCTCGAAGCGACGCCGATGCCGGCAGGCGATATCGCCAATGAGGTCCGCCGCTATATCGTCTGGCCGGGCCAGGCCGTGTCCTACAAGGTCGGCATGCTGACCATTCTGGAACTGCGCGGCCGCGCCCAGGAAGCCCTCGGCGATGATTTCGACTGGGGCGAATTCCATGATGTTGTTCTGACCAATGGTTCGGTGCCCCTGAGCCTGCTCGAAGAGCTGGTCGAGACCTACATCGCCGAAAAACAGGCCGGCTAGTCTGGTCCCAACTGAGATGCGGTCAGGCCAGCCTTGAGGAGAGGCTGGCCTTGTCCGTTTAAAGACTTAACTTCTGGCCCAGCCAGTTCACTCGAGGGGAGTACCCATGTCTTTGATCAAACGCCTCGCGCTCGGCGCCTCGATCGCCGTCCTCGTCACAGCCTGCTCACAGCCGGCCGATGACGACGCGAACACCGCAGCCGCTCCGGCCGCTGAAACCGCCAGCCCGGCCCCTGAGGCCGCCAGCGAGGCCGCGGAAACAGAAACCGCACGCCTCAATGCCTGGTTCGAACAGGTCTTCCAGGACGGCATCGCGCGCAGCCCGATGTACCAGACCTTCCTCGGCATGAAGACGAATTACGACCAGTGGGGCGATGCCTCGCCGGAATTCCAGCAGGAAGGGTATGAGATCGGCCAGCAGAACTACCAGTACATGCTGGAAAATTTCGACTTCGATCAACTTGATGCGAGCGCCCAGATCTCCTGGCGCCTGTTCGAGCGCAATGCCCTGCGCTCGCAGGAAGGTCAGCGCTGGCTCGATCACGGTTACACGTTCACGCCGCGCTCCGGCCCGCACATGAACACGCCGACCTTCCTGATCAACAACCACCGCGTTGATACGCTGGAAGACGCCGAAGCCTATATCGGCCGCCTCAACGGCATGGGCGACTATCTCGACCAGAACATTGCCAATGCCCGCCGCTCGGCCGAGATCGGCGTCTACACGCCGCGCTGGACCTATCAGCCGATGATCGAGACCTCGCGCAATGTCATCAGCGGCGCACCGTTTGACGACAGCGCCGAAGACAGCCCGCTGATGGGTGATTTCCGCCGCAAGGTGACCGCACTGGAGCTGTCGGAAGAGGAAACCGCTCGCCTCATCGGCGAAGCCGAAGCCGCCCTCACCGGTGTGGTTCAGCCGGCCTATGAACGTATCATCGCCCTGTTTGAAGAACAGGAAGCCGTTGCCAGCGAAGACGACGGCGTGTGGAAACACCCGGACGGTGCCGAATTCTACAACTACCTGCTCAACGGCTATACGACGATGGATATCTCCGCCGAGGAGATCCACCAGATCGGCCTGAGCGAGGTTGCCCGCATCCATGGCGAGATGCAGGCCATCATGGACCAGGTCGGCTTTGAAGGCTCGCTGCAGGACTTCTTCGAATTCATGCGGACCGACGAGCAGTTCTACTATCCGAACACGGATGAGGGCCGCCAGCGCTATCTCGATGAAGCCACTGCGTTGATCAACACCATGACCGAGACGCTGCCGCAAATGTTCAACACCTTCCCGCAAGCCGAGCTGGAAGTGCGCCGCGTCGAGCCCTTCCGTGAAGCTTCTGCCGGCAAGGCCTTCTATCAGCGCCCGGCCCCGAACGGCTCACGCCCGGGCGTCTACTACGCCAATCTGCGCGACATGGCGCAAATGCCGATCTACCAGATGGAAGCCCTCGCCTACCATGAAGGCGCACCGGGTCACCACATGCAGCTGGCGATTATGCAGGAATTGCAAGGCATCCCGTCCTTCCGCCGCTTTGGCGGCTATACCGCCTATACCGAAGGCTGGGGTCTTTACACCGAATACTTCCCGCTCGAATTCGGCTTCTATTCCGACCCCTATTCCAACTTCGGCCGCCTTGCCATGGAGCTGTGGCGGGCCTGCCGCCTCGTGGTCGATACTGGCCTGCATTATCACCAGTGGTCGCGTCAGGAGGCGGTCGATTATCTGATCGAGAACACGCCGAACCCGGAAGGTGACTCAATCAACGCCATTGATCGCTATATCGTCTTTGCCGGCCAGGCCACGGCCTACCAGATCGGCAAGAACGAGATCCTGCGCATGCGTGCCAATGCGGAAGAACGCCTCGGCGATGCCTATGACATCCGCGAGTTCCACGATGTCATCCTGCGCGAGGGCGCCCTGCCGCTGGCCGTTCTGGAAGAACAGATCGACGCCTATATCGAACGCACGATCGCAGCGCAGTAAACGCTCCAATACAACGCAAAAGGCCGCCCGACCGGGCGGCCTTTTTTGTGGGCTGAACGCGAGGCTCACTCGTCAAAGGGATCGGAAAACGCATCCTCCGTGACGAAACTCTCATCGGTCAGTGTGTGTAGGAAAGCGACCAGAGCAGCGATCTCGTCATCGTCAAGATTGAAGCGCTGGATCGGAGCACCGGCATTATTGCCCTGACGCAATAGATTGCTGGTCTCGCCATTGTCATTGACCCCGGTGGCGTAAAACTCAACCACCTCCTCCAATGTTTCGAACCGCCCATCATGCATGAAGGGCGCGGTCAGGGCGATATTGCGCAGGCTGGGGACTTTGAAATCATCATCGCCGGTTGCGCCACCACCGCTCACTGTCGGATCCAGGCCGATATTCTGCGGCGGACGATTGAGGACGTGGGCGTCGGTCTGATGACACTGGTTACAGCCCATGGATTGCACCGGCCCCAGCCCGGCCTGGGCCAGCAGCGCGTCATCGATCGGCATGAACAGCGCCATGCCGTGCAGCTCCTGCTGGGTGAAACGGCCGGCAAAATCCGGCGTATCGGCATTGGGGTCGTCACCTATGCGGGCCGTATCGAAGCTCGACCCAGCGCTAACCATTGCCCGCTGGAACTGAGCCAGCGCCCTGGCGATACGGTCCGAGGTCACGGTGTCATCGCCGAAGGCTGCCGTGAACAGCGGCGGATAAAAGCTCTGCGCTTCCACCGCGGCGACCACATTCTCAAGCGTATTGCCCATTTCCACTGGCGAGACGATGGGACCAAGAGCTTGCTCTTCGAGCGAAGCGGCGCGTTCATCCCAGAACATATTGCCCCGGTCATAGAACCGCACATTGGCCAGATGCGGGGCGTTCACCGGCGTCAGCTGACCATCGAAACCGCGGCTGAACCGGCTCGGTTCGCCAAAGGAGAAAGCCTGGACATGGCAGCTGGCGCAGGAGACGGTGTTATTGACCGACAGGCGGGTGTCGTAAAACAAGACGCGCCCCAGCGTCGCTCCGGCATTGGTCAGCGGGTTATTGTTGGGCGTATTGTCTCGCGCGGCGATGGAATTTCCGCCATTGACCGGCTGCAGGAAGTGTAGCGGCAAATCCTCTTCCGCCAGGGCGACATAATCGACCGGCGTTGCAGGCAGGACAGGCGCTCCGATGGTCGTACCGCGGATAATAACGATCCGGATGGGCAATACGGCATCGCTACCGGCCCCGTTCGAAGCGGTAATCACACCGGAGAAGACGCCGGCCGAGCTGGCAATCCCCTCAAGCCGGTCATTGACCACAGCGAGGCCAGGAATGGTGGTATCCAGCGTGATCTCGAACTCCAGCCTATTGCCGGACGGGTCTTCGAAATAGTCCGACCAGCTCGCTGGATCAAAGGTGATTGACTGACCGGTGACGAAGCGCAATCCGACCTGGCCGGAGAGCGCTTTCACATCCTGGTTTGCCTGGATGAAGATGGAAAAACTGTCCGAGGCGGTCGCGCCCATCGGATCACGGGCTGTGATGGTTACGATGGCCTCCACAACCGTATCGGGCGTCCCGCTGATGGTTCCGCCATTGGCGTCCAGTCCTATATTCGCCGGCGTGATGGCGATTGAATAGGTCAGCGCATCGCCATCCGGATCGCTGAAGGTCTGGCCGCTTTGGGTCGCGTCATAGGTGAACGCCTCGCCCACCCGCGCGGACTGATCCAGATTGGCCACCGATACGATCGGTGCCGCATTGGCCACCTGGCTTCCGCCTCCGGTCGTGCCGGACGAACTATCACCGCCACCGCCGCCGCAGGCGGCGAGCAATAAACACATGGCAGATGAAACGAACAAAACCCCGGCCTGATTTCGAGCCCTGTGAGGGAATAACCCGTACATATACTCACTCCTGTCCCGCCCCGCTAAAGGCATCCCCTCAGCCCTTCAACGCGGCGCAAAGGAAATCCCGTCGGGAAAGTGTGAGATTTATTCCGGCACGAAAAACGGCCGCCCCAGACAGGGCGGCCGCTCGAAATACCAGTGATAGTGCCGGTGCTTAGATCGGCATCCGCAGGATTTCCTGATACGCCTTCACGACTTCATCCCGGACCGCCACAACGGTTTCCAGCGTGATCTCGGCCGCTGAGACGGCGGTGGCGACATCAATCAGGTCAGCCTGACCGGTCAGGCTCGCCTGGGTCATCGCTTCGGCACCCGCAAGGGTGTCCTGGGTGTTGGCGACAGCTTCGGTCACAAGCCCGCCAAAATCGACATTGGCAGAGCCCGCGGCGGCGGTATCGCCACCGGGCGTGACCTGCTGTGCGGCGCGGGCAGCGGCTTGATAGGCCTGAAGGGCGGAAAGATCGGCAGCCATGGTTTTCTACTCCAGCTGAGCGTCGCGTTTAGCGGCGCAGTAGATCGAGCGTTCGGTCCATCATTCGGCGATGGTTCTCGATCATGTTCAGATTGGCCTCGTATGTGCGCATCGCCTCCCGCATATCCATCATCTCGACCAGAGACTGGACATTGGTGGTGCGGACATAGCCCTGTTCATCCGCAGCCGGATGGCCGGGATTATATTCCATCTTGAAGGCCGACATATCGTCGACCGCGTCCGTCATGCGAACAGTGTTGGCGCCGGTGACGCGATCCAGCTCCGCCTCAAACACCGGGATCTGGCGTCGATAGGGGTCACCGCCCGGCGTGCGTGCCGTGGAATCGGCATTAGCGATATTCTCGGAGATGATGCGCATACGCGCGGCCTGAGCGCGAAGGCCCGCCGCGGAAATCTGCATCGTGTCGTTAGGACCAGCCATGGGTCATGCTCCTCATCTAGCCGCCCGGTCGCCGGATGGCGACGCGCAGGAGACCGATACTCTTCTGGTAGAGGCTCAACGCGCTTTCATAGCGCATGCGTGTTTCCTGAGCCCGGACCATCTGTTCTTCCACCACGACAGAATTGCCATTGACCGTGGTTTCACTATCGGGACTGTTCGACGTTGCATACGTGCGCGTCCCACCACCGCCGGAATTGCCCGGGATGTGGTTCGCCTGGGTCGTGCGCAGCTCAAGATTACGGCCGCCGGCTTGGGCCTGGCCGATCTCACGCGACAGCGCGCTCATAAATGCATTCTCGTCGAGATCCTGCGGCGTAAATCCGGGCGTGTTCGCGTTTGCGACATTGTCCGCGATGACACGCTGCCGCTCGGCGTTGAAGCCCATATTTTCGCGCAGGAGCGCCAGAATCGGCACATTGTCGAGCCGCATCAGCGAATCCCTTTCGTAACCAGTGTTAAGGCTGCGCCCGCACGGTTAACGCCGGTTTAACCGCATCACCTCAGAAGGCGAATATCCCATGTATCAGGCGGCTTCTCGATGACCGACGCGGTGGATTTGACGCAATACTTTCTGGCCATGCTGGTCCTGGCCGGACTGCTGGGTGTTCTGGGCCTGTTTGCCATGGCGGTCCAGCGTGGCTGGATATTGCAGAGCGTGACCGGCCTGGCCGGTTTCAAGGCGGACGAGCGGCGCATGAAAATCCGCGAAACCCTGGTCCTCGATCCGCGCCGGCGCATGGTGATCGTTGAGGTCGATGAGGAGGAACACCTCATCCTGCTCGGCGCGACAACAGAAACGCTCGTGAAGACCCAGCCGGCGCCTGAGCGACCGGACGCCAATGAGGAGACGCCCCATGCGTAAGGGCTTCTGGTTTTATCTTCTGCTCTTTGCGGCAGGCATCGCCATGCTGGTTGGCGCCGCCGGTAGTGCGGAAGCTCAGAGCGTGACCATCGATACCGGTTCAGACGGCGAGCTGACCGAGCGCGTGATCCAGCTGATTGCGCTTTTGACGATCCTGTCGCTCGCCCCCTCCATCGTCATCATGACGACGAGTTTCGTCCGCATTATTGTCGTGCTTTCGCTCCTGCGCACTGGGCTTGGCTTGCAGCAGAGCCCGCCTAACGCGGTCCTGATCTCGCTGGCCCTGTTCCTGACCGCCTTCATCATGGCGCCGGTCTTCAGCCAGTCCTACAATGACGGTATCGAGCCCCTGCTCAATGGCGAGATCGAAATGATGGAGGCGTTTGATCGCTCCTCCGGCCCGGTCAAAGACTTCATGTTGATGCATACGCGCGAGGCCGATCTCGAGCTTTTCATCAACATGTCCCAGGAGCCGATCCCGGAGACACCGCAGGAAACCTCCTTCTGGATCGTCGCCCCGGCCTTCATGATTTCCGAGCTACGCCGCGCCTTCGAGATCGGCTTCCTGCTCTTCATCCCCTTCCTGATCATCGACCTCGTTGTCGCTTCGATCCTGATGTCGATGGGTATGATGATGCTGCCACCGATCATTATCTCCCTGCCCTTCAAGCTGATCTTCTTTGTGCTTGTGGATGGCTGGCGACTGGTGACGGGCTCGCTGGTGCAAAGTTTCGGAACATTGCCTGGAGGCTGACCGCCCCGGAGCAACTCCGGGGACGCGTTCAAAAGCCAAAAAGCGTTGGGGACTTTAAGCGCCTTCGCCGTTAAAGCGTGCGCGGAAGGGCTGGATGAAGGCTTCCAGCGTATCAATGCCGGCAATGCGGCCAGCCAGGTCATTGAACCGGACATTGCCAGGCGTGGCATTGTCATTGGTCAGAAGGGCAAAGGCTGCAGCTTGGTCCGTGGCATCCATCATCTCGCCGAAGCGCTGCCCCAGACGGCGCGCACCGGCGCGGTCGCCGGCCAGCGAATAGGCAATGGCGGCGCGCATGACATCGTTTTGTTCCGGCGGTGTGAGCGGTGCCGGATTCTGGTAGCGATTGCCCAAGAGACGCTCGATACGCGGACCGGTTTCCTCCCAGTCGCGATTATCCCAGGCGATATCGGCGCGCAGACGCCCGGCCGCATCGCTGCGATCGTCGGCAATCAGATCCAGAGCCGCATCAACCCGGCCAAGCTCTGACAGGGCACGAGCTTCCAGCAGATAGCGCTCATCAACCAGTTCGGACGGCAAGCCGGCCACGCGCGAACGGCGGATGGTGTTGAGCGCATCCTCATAGCGATGGTCCATCAGATAAACCACGGCCAGGTCTGTCGCGACCCGGGCGCGGGCAATCGGTTCACGCAGGCGATTATCGACCTGGTGCTGCAGCAATTCCGAAGCCGGATCGAGCAAGTCGAACGCAATCAGGCGGTCGGCCAGGCGGCGGATCATGCGGTCGCCATCGGCTCCGATCGGTGCGAGGTGCTGGTATTGATAGAACACCGCCACCGCTTCGATCGGGTCCATCCGGTCCGCCTCGCCCTCCAGGAAGAGGCGGCGGAAGATGGAGTTCATGTCCTCGAAGATACGGCGCTCGCTTTCATTGCCGGCGAAGCGCGACTGGGCCATGGCCATGGTTTCGAGCCCGCGGCCATACTGTCCGCTCTCGACATAAAGCTGGCCCAGCGTGCGGATGGTTTCACTCTCGATACTGTCACCACGCCAGCGGAAGCGGAGGTTTTCCAGCTCTTCAATCGCAGCATCGCGCTCAATCCGGCCATCGGCCAGTTTGAGACGCGTCATCTCGTAAATCGCGCGCGCTTCCATCGGTGGATTACCGGAAACCGCCAGCTCTTCCAGGCGCGTGATCGCAGTGTCGAGATCGCCATTGGCCTCGGCCAGGCGAGCCGAAACATATTGCCCGTCGAGCCGGGTCTGCTCGTCAGGCTCACCGTTTTCAATGGCATAGAGATGCTGTTCAGCGGAGGCGAAATCGCCGAGCTCCAACGTGGCGCGGGCGAGCGCTGCCTGATAACGCGCTTGCCAGACCGGCGGATAGAAGAAGGCCGCATCTTCACCGCGGCCGAGGCGGCGGCGAGCATCCTCCCAACGCTCCTGCTCAACCGCGATCATGCCGCGCCACATATCAGCGGCGGGGTCCATCGCCAGTGACGGAGTCGATAGATAGGTCTGCGCATCATCAAGACGATGCATCATGTAGCTGGCCACGCCGCGAAGCGCCTGGACATGGCTGTCGGTAGCAAGTTCGGGTTCGTCCCGGGTTGCCAGGTTCAGCATCCCGATCGCTTCGGGGGCGAGGTCGTGGGCGAGCAGGAAGCGCGCCATGGAGACCCGGCTGCCCGGACTGTTCTCAACCGCGGCCCGGCGGGTCCGCGAGCGCCATTCATCGGCGAAATAGCCATTGCCGCGCCAGTTATCGAAATCCATCAGGGCCGGTGAAGAAATATTCGCCAGCACAGAGGCATCGCCCTGGCTGCGTGCACCGTCTGATGAGGGCGTGAGATTGAGCCCTTCCGGCCGCCCGATCACCGCACCGCCGCCAATGATCGAAACGGCGACATCCTCAGCCACCGCCTGAACAGCAACACCCTGGGCCGAAGGCAGTAGTGCGCCTCCAACAAAAGTCCGGCGGGTCGCAAGCCCTTCCACGGGACCGCCCGCAGTGACTACGGCGACACGATCACCGACCATCGGGTCATCAATCCAGCGCACTTCGCGCGGGCTCGACATATCAACCAGTATCCGGCCCAGACGGCCGCGGCGCGCATCGCGCCGCACATTGATCGGGCGCGGCGGGCTGTCGATGCGTTCAGAGAAGACCACCGTCCACTCATCGCCTTCCTGGCGCACTTCGGCCTGGGTCGTTGACGGCACCACCATGCGGACGGCGACATAGTCTTCACCGCTGTGCACGGTGTGCGCACTGGAATGCCGGCTCTGGCGGAATGCCAGCTCACGCATATCCAGCTCAGCCGGCGTGTCGAAGACAACCCAGATCGCCTCGCCTCGGCGGAAGACGGCGGCGCCGACAGGTCCGGTCCAGCCGAATTCGGTGCGCAAGTCGCCATTGAACTCGGATACGGCAACCGGAACGATGCCGCTTTCGGGCACCGGATTGCGCACCTCCGGCTCGGTCTCCTCAGCCAGAGCTTCCTCGACGGGCTCGGTTACCGTCGGGGTCAGGACGGCGGGGCCGACCGGGTCCGGCTCACTCTCGGCAATCGCCTCGGCTGCCTGCACCAGGGGCTCGGCGCTTTGCTCGGGCAAAAGCTCGGCGATTTGTTCCAACAGGCTTTGCGCGCTGGCCGCGTCGGGGCTGACCAGATCGATCGCGACCCGCTCGTCCTCGCCCCAGGCACGCGCGCGTACGCCCTCTTCCAGCTCCAGCTGCAGCACCCATTCATCGCCCTCGCGACGCCCTTGGGCATTGCGCAAAAGTGCCGGAGGAGAGCCCGCGAGGCGCGCCAGCGAAACCTCGGCAGGGCGAGCAAATCGCAACTCGGCGATATTTCCGTTCTGGCGCAGCGCATAATCGACGGTTTCCGGCCAGATCAGCTCGAGCCGGGTATATTCGGAGTTCTGCCCAATCCGCAATTCGACCGGCATGGCGGGAACAGGCGGCGGACCTTCCGGCTCACGCTCAGCCTCCTCCGCAGCAAGAGCGGCGGCTTCGCGCTCGGCCAGCTCACGCGGCGACACCACCGGCGCCGGCGCCGGCGCACCAACCGGAACCAGATCGATCGCCAGCCAGTCATAGCTGGAGGAGACGTAGGCGTCGGCTTCCTGGTTCAAGGCAACGCGTAATGTGCGCCCGTCATCGTCAAGCCGCGCCCGCGCAGCCAGGCTTCCCAGCTGGGAGGCGAGATCACGGATGTCCGCATCAACCGGTTCGCTGAAGGTCGCGATCAGGACGGTGTGCTGGATATCAACCTCGGCATCGGGCCGTCGATCGCCAACACTGTCCGCATAATCCAGCAGAATCCGCGCACGCGTGCCGTCGCGATCGACCGACACGGTTGCGGGCTGCTGGGTCAGCGCTGTTGAACTTAATAGCAGGGACAGCGCAAACCCGGTCGCCAGACCTGTATGTCTAGGTCTCGTCGGCAAGCCGCGCCTCCAGCTCGTCCAGCGTTTCCGGCAGATCGCCGCGGCTTGCCATGAGCTGGGTCAGGGCGGCGGCGGAAGCCGGTTCCATCGCGCCGAGAATTTCGCCGAATTTCCGTGCTGTCATGCGCGATGCAATCTGGACCTGGACCGTCGGGTCCAGCGCCGGGATCAGTGTCGCCGCATTACGCGCGTCCATGGCGTTATACCAGGCCACGATCACCGACATGTCTTCTTCTTCGCGCTCGGACAGCTGGCCAACCAAGGTCTCGATCTGGTCGCGCAGTCCGTTGAGATCGGCAATCTTGCCGTCGACGCGTTGCTCCATCGCCAGCATCAGTGCTTCGCGGGTATCCAGCTCGGCCTCGCGAGAATCGAGTTCGGCGCGACGCTGACCGAGGGCGCGAATGACGCTTTCCTCTTCCTGGGTGCGAATACCGCTGGCGATACGGCGTTCGAAGGCTGCCGTTGCATCTGCGGACGGTTCCGGCGCCGGTTCGGGCTCTTCCACCGGCTCCTCGGCAACCGGCTCATCCTGGGCTGGTGCCTCTTCTGCCGCGTCTTCCGGCGCGACCGTCATCGTTGCCGCTTCAGCCCGGGCACTGAGCAGGTCGACCGCGCCATTGGTCACGGAGATGGCTTTGAGGCCAAACATGCCACCGAGCAGAATGGCGATGATCGAAAAGAGGCGGATGGACGGCGCCATGAGAACTTACCTGACGTCTTTGAGATCGTTGAGAACGGACGAGCCGGCACCGCCCGGGAAAATATCGGCGGCGCGGCGACGCGGCGCGCGCTTGGCCATCGTGTCGACCGTGCGATCGGCACGGTTGGCAACCAGGCTGAGCTCGTCCGAGAGCTTGCGGGCTTCACGCACACGCTGTTCGAGCACGTCAGCCGATTCCGTCGTTGCGCGCTCCAGAGCCACCAGACTCGCCCGCGCACGATCCGTGGCGTCATTGAGCTGGATCACGCTTTCGCGCACCCCGTCCTGGCCGGACTTGAGCGCGTTCAGGCGACGGTCGACCCGCCAGCACATGATGATGGCAACCAGCAGCAGAGCTGCCACGGCACCTTCAAAAATCAGACCGGCATAGCTCATGCGAACCTCATCATCGCTTTTTTCGCGCCCGGGGTCAGCGGCCCGTTCAGCCGCAGGGCAACATTGTGTCCGATACGGCCCATACGGCCGCGTGTCAGGGTCACTGCGCCGCAGCGCAGCTCCACGTCACTCATGGGCGTGGCATCCAGGAAGAAGGTGTCGCCCACCTTCAGATTGGACACATCGCCAAGGGAAATTTTCTGTTCGTCCAGCACCGCGTGGACTTCCATCTTGGTCGACCACAGCTCGGTCGCCAGGTGGCCTTCCCAGATATTGTCGCGACCGAACTTCTCACCCATGAATTGCTGCAGCAGCATTTTACGGATCGGTTCCAGCGTCGCGTAGGGCAGCATCAGCTCAATGCGGCCGCCTCGATCTTCCATATCGATCCGCAGCTTGACGAGAATGGCTGCATTGGCCGGGCGGGCAATGGCCGCAAAGCGCGGGTTGGTCTCGACGCGCTCGAGATCGAAGTCGACTTCGGTCAGCGGCGCGAAAGCCTGCTTTGCGTCGTCCAGAACCACTTCAATCATGCGCTGAACCAGCATGCGCTCAATCGTGGTGTAGGGCCGCCCCTCGATCCGCATGGCCGAGGTACCGCGGCGACCGCCAAGCAGCACGTCCACGATCGAATAGATCAGGTTGGAATCAACGGTCAGAAGGCCGTAATTGTCGAGTTGCTGCGCGCGGAAGACTGCGAGAATGGCCGGCAGCGGGATCGAGTTGAGGTAATCACCGAAGCGGATCGAGGAAATATTGTCGAGCGACACCTCGACATTGTCCGAGGTGAAATTCCGCAGGCTGGTCGTCATCAGGCGAACGAGCCTGTCGAAGACGATCTCCAGCATCGGCAGACGTTCATAAGAGACGAGTGCCGAATTGATGATGGCGCGGATACCCGACTTGTCGCCCGAATCATCATCGGACAGCGAGAAGCCGAGCAGACTGTCGATTTCATCCTGGTTGAGGATACGCTCCGGGCCGCCGCCAACGGTCGGGAGCTCCTGCTCCTCGTCCTCGGCACCGACCATGGCTTCCCATTCAGAGGCAAGATCAAGGTCATCGCCGTCTTCGGCCATGGCCTCCCACTCTGCCGCCAGGGCATCCTGATCCATTGGTTCGTCGTCAGACATCCGCTCTCGCCTTAGTCAACAATCATAAATTCTTGAATCCACACCGCGTCGACCTGTGCAGGTTCGATGGCGAGATTCACCCGGCGCAGCAACTCCAGACGCACACGGTGCATGCCGGCCGAGCCGTAGAGATCGTCCTCACGCAGCTCGCGCAGAAAGACGATGAACTGATCCATGATCGGGTCGAGATGCTCTTCAAGCACCGGACCGAGCTCGGCGTCCGAGCTTTCGAAGGTCAGTTTGAGCTGCACGATTACCGGCCGCCCGTCGCTTGAGCGGATATTGGTGGTGATGGTCTCTTCAGTCCCGTCACCCTCACGCAAGTCGTAATAATAGACCTCGGTGGAATGATACTCTTCCGCCGCCTGCTCGCCGTATTCGCCGGCATGCTCGCCCTCAGCGACGACTTCCTCGTCATCACCACCGGAAAGCAGCAGGAAAGCCGCCACGGCACCGAGCACCAGAATGACGGCACCCAGGCCGCCAAAGATCACCAGCTTGGGAAGGCCTTTCTTCTTGCCTTCCTCTTCTGCACCGTCTTCGTCTTCGAAGTCTTCGTTTTCGTCCGCCATCCGGGAACTCCCACGGGAATCACATCGATACGATTAACGGACAGGCCGGTTAACGTTCCGTAGCTTTGGGGGGGTCAAGAGGTAAATTTTGCCCAGTTTGCGCGCCTTTGTGCCGGGCAAATCTGTCGCCCACACGGGGCACTACATGCTTAACCGTTGATTCTTATAGCCGTTAACCATGGCACGCCTTGTGCACCATGTCGGGCAACCGCCGCAGCATGACGGTGGATGTGTCATCCAGAATGGAGACCACCCGATGGACAACGCAATGATGATCGGCCTGTCGCGCCAGATGACCCTTCGCCGGGCTATGGAGGTCGTGGCCAATAATATCGCCAACGCCAATACGGCCGGCTTCAAGGTGGAGCATTTGCTGCACGAAGCGCAGCCCGCCGAGACAGCGGAGCACACCGATGGTCCCAGCGACATTCAGTTCGCGACGACCTGGGGTATGGGCCGCGACTTCTCCCAAGGCGATATCGAACTCACCGGCCGCCCCTATGACGTCGCCATCGAGGGCGATGGCTTTTTCGGCATCGAAACCGCTGGCGGCATTCAATATACCCGCGATGGCCGCTTCCGCCTTGATGATCTCGGCCAGCTGGTGGCCGCCGACGGTTCACCAGTCCTCGACGCCGACACGCGCGGTCCGATCCTGCTCGACCCTGCGGCACAAGACCTGCGCATCGTCGATGGCGGTCAGATCCTGGAAAACGGCAATCCGGTCGGCCGTATCGGCGTGTTCGAGATTGAAGACCGGGCGCGCCTGACCAAAGCCGGCACCGGGCGGTTCGAATACCCGCTGCAGCCCGGCGAGGCCGAGCCGCTGCCGCTGTTCGATCCGGTGGTTCGCCAGGGCTATGTCGAAGCCTCCAATGTCAGCTCCATAACCGAGCTGACCGACATGATGGCCGTCATGCGTAGCTATCAGTCCGTCTCGAAATTCCTCAAAGAAGCTGAAGACCTGCAGAAACGCTCCATCGAGCGTCTCGGCAAGGCATAAGGAAGGAGCCCGATCATGCGTGCTCTCACGACCGCCGCCACGGGCATGGAAGCCCAGCAACTCAATGTCGAGGTGATCTCCAACAACCTCGCCAACATGAACACCACTGGCTTCAAACGCCAGCGCGCCGAATTCCAGGACTTGCTGTATCAGAATGTCGCCAGCGTTGGCGCCGACAGCTCCGATGCCGGCACCATCGTGCCCACCGGCGTCCAGGTTGGCCTCGGCGTCGAGACCGCCTCGATTTACCGCATCACCGAACAGGGCTCCATGACCCAGACCGGTAATGATCTGGATCTGGCAATTTCCGGTCGCGGCTATTTCCGCGTCCAGTTGCCATCCGGCGCCGACGCCTATACCCGGGCCGGCAATTTCGCCCTCAGCCCGGATGGCCAGATTGTCACCGCCGACGGTTACACCGTGGCTCCGGGCATCGCCGTGCCGCAGGGCACACGCTCCGTCTCGATCAACCAGCAAGGCCAGGTTCAGGCCATGATCGACGGCCAGACCGCGCCGCAGACAGTGGGCCAGCTCGAACTGGTTACCTTCTTCAATGAAGGCGGCCTCGATGCCATGGGCGACAATCTTTACCTGGAAAGCGCCGCTTCCGGTGCAGCCAGCGCCGGTACGCCGGGCTCGCCGGGCTACGGCACGATCCGCCAGGGCTTCGTCGAAGGCTCCAACGTCAATGCCGTCTCCGAGATCACCTCACTGATCCAGGCACAGCGGGCCTACGAGATGAATGCCCGCGTCATCACGGCTGCGGACGAGATGCTCTCGACCAGTGCCAACTTGCGCTAGGGGGACACTAGATGATCCGCTCTACTCTCTTGTCCCTCGCGGTTCTGGCCAGTGCTCCGGCGCTGGCCGGGGAGCCGGTGGTGCTGCGCGAAAGGCTCAGCGTCGACGGCGCCCAGATCACGCTCGGGGATCTGTTCGAAAATGCCGGCGCGGCCGCCACCACGCCGATTGCCCGTGCGCCGGCACCGGGTGCGCGCGCCTCGCTCGATGTCTCCTATGTCCAGCGCATGGCCGCGCAGCATGATCTCGACTGGGCCAATGCCGGCTATCTCCGCCGGGTAACGGTCAGCCGTACCAGCCGCGTGATCACGGGTGAAACCCTGACCGACATCCTTGAAGGCGAGCTGATGATGACGGAAGGCCGTCGCCATGAGGTCCGCCTGGCCAATTCCGCTCTCATGCTGCACGCCCCGGTCGACAGCATTGGCGGTCTGGAAGTGTTGTCGCTCAACTTTGACCCCCGCTCCGGCCTGATTGCCGTTGAAGTGCGCCCCTATGCCGACGCGGACATCGTCCGCGTTACCGGCCGGGCTTATGCGACCATGGATATTCCGGTGCTCGCCCGTCCGGTCTCGGCCGGCGAAGTCATCAACGCCGACGATATCGACTGGATCGCCGTACGCGCCGACCGGGTACGCCCGGACGCGATCACCGATCCGGAGAGCATTATCGGGTCAGAGACGCGCCGCGCCCTGCGGGCCAATGAACCGCTGCGCGGTTATGACCTGCAGGAGCCGGTCGTTATCAGCCGCGGCGAGATCATCGCCCTGACCTTCCAGGCCCCCGGCATTCAACTCTCTGTGCGCGCCCGCGCCCTTGAAGATGCGGCCGAAGGCGAGCTCGCCCGGTTCGTCAATCTGCAGTCAAACCGCACCGTGGAAGCCCTCGTAGAAGGCCCCGGACGCGCCAATGTCGGCTTCAGCGCCGCCAGCTTTTAAGACCTGAAGGACCCATCCCATGTTCAAGAAACTCGCTATTCTGATCGCTCTGGGTGCCGGCCTGCAGGCCTGCGCCACCACGGACCGCCTGTCCTATGTCGGTCAGACCCCGCCCATGTCGCCGATCGAGAATCCGGCGCACATGGTTGGCACCGGTGCCTCGCAAATCCCGATGCCGGTCAACACCATGCCGGCACAAGCTATGGTCCAGCGCAGCAATAACTCGCTATGGAATGCCAACTCGCCGACCTTCTTCGGTGATCCGCGGGCTGCTCGTGTCGGTGACATCCTGACGGTCAATATCGACATTTCCGATCGCGCTCAGCTTTCCAATTCGACCAATCGGTCGCGCACCTCCGCCGAGGACAGCGATCTGACCCAGTTGTTCGGTATCGATCTGACCGGCTTCTTCAATGACAATATCGACCAGACCAGCCTGGGCAGCTTCGGCTCGACCTCCTCGCTGGAAGGCGATGGCTCGGTCAACCGCACCGAAACCATCTCTCTTACCGTGGCCGCTCTGGTGACGCAGGTCCTGCCGAACGGCAATCTGGTTATTGCCGGGCGCCAGGAAGTCCGGGTCAATAACGAGGTTCGTGAGTTGCTGATCTCCGGCATCGCGCGTCCGGAAGATGTCGGCTCGGACAATACGATCAGCCACACCCAGATTGCGGAAGCCCGCATTTCCTACGGCGGCCGCGGCCATCTTTCCGATGTCCAGCGCCCCTCCTATGGCCAGGAACTCTACAACATCCTGATGCCGTTCTAGGACCACAAGATCCCGCCACCATCGGGTATCCACTGGCCGTCATGGTTCGCCATGACGGCCTCTTTTTTTGCCCGGACGGCCATGAAGTTGCAGACCTGAACCGGCGGCTCGTCTAGTCTTCCTGCGATGGGGGAAGATAGATGCGCGCCTTGATATCCATACTCTTGCTGCTTTTGCCGGCCGGGGCACTCGCCCAGTCCGATGCATCCGATGTTTTCGAACGCCAGCTTGAAGAGCATCGTGACACGTTCCGATGGATTGATATCGGCGATATGCGCGGCGTGCGAACCAGTGTGCGCACCGCCCTTGCTCGCACCGCTCAGTGCCAGAGTGATGGTGATTGCCCCGATTTCGATTGCGCAGCCGCCAACCGGGCCCGTGCCCAGGCCGGTGAGTTGGCTTTGAGGCTTGATGCCCTGACCAGTGCCTTCCGGCATATGCATACCCTGGAACTGGCACACCTTGAGAGCCTGCACCGCGAGGCCAATATCGCCGAGTCCCTAGCCGAGTACCAGAATGAGGTCCTGTTCTGGCAGTCCGCGGTCATCAGTGTTTCGGCTGCAACAATCCAGGTGGCGCTGATCGCCGCTGATATGGAGGCTATCGCGGACATCAGCGGTGCGATCACCGCGGTCAGCGCACTCGATGAGAACATCCGGGACAGGATCGCTTTCATTGAGGACATCCGCGCGATCCGCGAGCGGGCGACACCCCGTTTCCGGCAACAAACCGATCCGCTCGACGCCCATATGAGTACCCTGCTGGATCTCAAATCCAATACCGAAAACCTGCTCAATGGCCTCAGTGATCTCGGTAGCGGAGAGCTGACGAGTGCGCGCCAGAATGCGATCGTTATTCTTGGTCGCACGGCGCGATCAATGGCGCTGGAGGAACTCGCCCGCCGGCAGGACGAGGTTGCCCGGTTGAATGCCGACGCTTTTCGTGAACGTGAGGAAGCCAACGAGTTCGCACGACGCCTGCACGGCTTGGCCCTGCAGCGTGAACTGTCCGGCATAATCGCCGATATGGCGTTCGACCTTCATCTGTCGATCGGTGTATGCACCCAGACCCAGTGCGAAATCACAGCTGCGGGCTCCGGCGATGTGCCTCGCATTCTGCTGCCGGCCGCCGCTGACGACCCGATCCAGCGCCCGCGCCTGGACAATGTGGCACTGGAGCGAAATGTCGGGGCCATCATCCGCATCGCGGATAATCTTTATCTCGACTGGACCCAACCGCGCTGCGGACTGCCGGACGAGGAAGCCGGCCAGATCGAGCCGGGCGACGTCATTGCCCCGGCGAATTTAGCCCCGATGCAATCACGCCAGTCCTGCGAGACTATCCGCAATGTCGGAATTTGCGGCTTGTTGACCGATGACCGCCGGGCAGAATGTGAAGCGGAGGCGGCGCTGCCTATCGAAGCCTGTGGATCTTTCCCGGACATTTCCGCGCGCTTCCAGTCGGCGGCTCCAGCCAGCGCGGCGTTTCAACAAGCGATTGGTGATTTGTGCCGCGCCAGCTGCGACATGCTCTACGGGATGGACGCCTATCTCGACCACCAGCGCGAGCTGGCGATCGAGCAGGTGGCTGAGCTCGAGCAAGGCTGGCTCGCCCGCGGCGGCGAACCTCTGTTCGGCGATAGCCAGACTGGTAACCGCCTTGAGCAGCGCGCCGCACTCCGCAACCGCATCCGCTCCATCCGGGCGGCCGCAAACAACCGTGGCGCGCCGGTATTCTACGATCCGGCCAGCAATAGCTATGGAAATGCGCGCGGTCCGGAACACATCTATGTGGCCTCACCGCCAGGCGATTTTAGCCCGGCAGACCGGCAGCAGATCGCGTCATTGCGGGCAGAGATCGAAGCGCTCACCAACGCACTCGAGCAAAGCGGCTACACATCACGGACAGTATGGGGAGACCAGGCGACGCGGTACTGGACGGTGTTCGGACCGCACCAGTTCCTGAGCTGCGGCGGACAAGCTGAACTGGCGAGCCGTCGAGCGCGCTGCGAGGCGTCATGTGCCAGCGGCGGCGCCGCAAGCTACCAGTCCTGCGCGTCTGACGGGCTAGAGCTCGATATCGATGCCGGCCCGAACCTGTATCCGCCCGACGACCCGCGCAGCGCATCCGTGCCGGGCTTCAATACCCGGGAGGCGATTGAAAACATGCGGACTGACGAAAATTAATCGTCGCGGTGGACGCGTTCCTTGCGCTCGTGGCGCTCCTGCGCCTCGAGGCTGAGCGTGGCGACCGGGCGTGCATCGAGACGGGCCAGAGCGATCGGCTCTCCGGTCTCTTCGCAATAGCCGTAATCATCTTCCTCGATCCGGCGCAGCGCGCTCTCGATCTTGGAGATCAGCTTGCGCTGGCGATCACGGGCCCGGAGCTCGAGGGACCGGTCGGTCTCGGTCGAGGCACGATCGGCAAGATCGGGCAAAGCACCCATATCTTCCTGCAAATTGGAAATCGTGGATTTGCTTTCGCGGAGGATCTCTTCCTTCCAAGCGGTAAGCTTGCGCCGGAAGTACTCCTTATGGCGATCATTCATGAAAGGCTCGTCGTCAGACGGCATGTAGCCTTTCGGCAATTCGATACGATTTTCGTCGCTCATCGCTTTCTTCTCAATCACCCGCGGACAGCCGCACTCCCCCGAAAGCGGAGCGGAGCATATTCACCCGCAGGCCGCTGTCAACGCGCAGGCGCCGTTAGGGTTGCCAGAACCCAGCATCATCTCGGATTTATTCACAGAATTAGCGGTTGCCGTAAGCAACTCGCACTCGCCTGCTAGCCGAATTTGGCCAGTTCTACCGCCGCGCGAGTCTCAACTTCGTCGAGCGCGGCCTCCAGGCGGGCGTCATTGGTGGCATCGCGGCGTGATTGCAGCAATTGCATCAGGGCTTCCAGCTTGGCCTTGGGCAGACCGCCTTCAAGCAGCGCGACCTTGAGCTCATCAAGAACGTCGAGCATGTCGAAAGCCCGGTCCGTGGCCTGTTTGCGGGCCTCGGTGAAATCACCGACCGATTGCAGCGCCAGGATTGCGTCAACGCCCTGGATCGAAGACGCGGCGCTGGCGCCCATAGCCGATCCGGTCGTTGCCATTTGCTCCGGAGTAAAGGTTTCGCCAGCCGAGCGTGTTGCGCCCTTACGCTTGGCGGAAGAGACGGAGCTGGTAGCGTTGGGACCGGTAATTTTCATCGCAGAATCACATCCTGACTTGAATGGTTAAGGCATGCGCCCTCGCCATTAACAGAGGCTTAACTCTACCCTTTTGCTGGGAAATTTCTACCGGGCAGCCCTGCCGCAGGGGAGATTCTGCCGCTGGGAAGCCACTGAATTGACCTCCTAACTTACTGTTTTCATGCAGATTTAATTATGAACACCGGCGCGCATTCTGGCACGCTTCTGGCAACGGGTCTGGCGAAGTTTCGGAGACCCGCAAAATGCGCCATATCCTCATCGCCATCGCCGCCCTCGTTTTCGCTGCCCCTGCTTTCGCCAATTCGCGGATCAAGGACATGGTCGATGTCGAGGATGTCCGCGACAACCACCTGGTGGGTTACGGCCTCGTGGTCGGCCTCGACGGCACCGGCGATAGTCTCCGCAATGCGAGCTTCACCAATCAGTCGCTCAACGCGATGCTGGAGCAGTTCAACGTCAATACCCGAGATGCCAATCTCAATACCCGGAACGTCGCTGCGGTCATGGTGACAGCCTCCCTGCCCGCCTTCTCCTCCCAGGGCAGCCGGATCGATGTCACGGTCTCTGCCATCGGCGACGCGTCTTCGCTGCAGGGCGGTACGCTGGTCGCCACACCGCTGTTTGACAGCCTCGGCCGCGCTTGGGCGGTATCCCAGGGTACGTTGACGGTTGGCGGCTTCCAGGCCCAGGGCGATGGCGCCTCTATCACCCGCGGCGTGCCGACCTCAGGCCGGATCGCCAATGGCGCACTGGTTGAAAACCCGTTCGCCGGCTCCGGCATTGATCCGTGGGCCGAGATCGCCAACCGCACCGCCCTGCGCCTGTCTCTGCGCAACCCCGACTTCACCACCGCTCGCCGCATGGCTGATGCGATCAATGCCTATATCGGCGGCAATACGGCCCGCGCCATCGACCCGGGTACGGTCGAACTGCGCCGCCCGACGAGCTTTGGCGGTGACATGATCGACCTGTTGGCCGAGGTCGAGCAGCTGCGCGTTGAAGCCGATCTGCCGGCCCGCGTCATCATCGACGAAAACACCGGCACCATCGTCATGGGCCAGAATGTCCGCGTATCCACGGTCGCGATCGCCCAGGGCAATCTGACCATCACCATTACCGAGACGCCGATCGCCAGCCAACCCAACCCGTTCGGCAATGGTGAGACAGAAGTGCTCGAGCGCACGGATATTCAGGTCACCGAAGACAATATGCAGCTGGGCATCCTGGAAGGCTCTGTTTCCCTGGCCGAACTGGTCGACGGGCTCAATGCGCTCGGCGTCACGCCGCGCGACCTGATCACCATCCTGCAGGCCATCAAGGCCGCCGGCGCGCTGCAAGCCGATATCGAGGTGCTGTAATGGACAACCTCCTTAGCATGCAGATGAACCAGGCTCTGGTCGCGGCCCAGGGCCGTGGTCAGGACGGTCCCGATGTCTCCGGGGTACGCACCGAAGAACAGGCGCGCGCAGTCGCTGAGGAGTTTGAAGGCTTCTTCATCGGGCAAATGCTCGAAGCCATGTTCAAGGGTGTCGGAGAAGAAAATCCGTTTGGCGGCGGCTCGGGCGAGAAAGCCTTTCGCGGCCTGCTGCACGAGGAATACGCAAAAGTCATGGCCGAGTCCGGAGGGATTGGACTGAGCGACAAGCTGACGGCCGAGATCCTGCGCCTGCAGGAAGCTGGAGGGATTTAAGCATGACTGAACTTGCCGCCCGCAATGGTGCGGAACGCGCCCAAGCCCTGTTGAAACTGACCCAGCGGCTGACCGACCTCATCCGCCAGGAAACCTCACTCTTCAAGGACCGGCGCCCGCACGACGCCCTGCCACTGCAGGACGAGAAGTCGAAACTGGCAAATATTTATCGCACGGAAGTCTCTCGCGCGCGTCAGGAACCCTCGCGTTTTGCCGGGGCTCCGACGACGATCAAGTCCTCCCTGCGCCAGGCTACCGAGCTGTTTCACAAAGCCCTGGCCGAGAACGGACATACCGTTGCCGCGATGAAGGAGATCACCGAAGGCGTGGTCAAGGCCATCGCCGACGAAGCCTCCCGCCAGAAAACCGCCGGCGGTGCCTATGGCCCCGGTGCGACGCAACAGGCGAACGCGCCAAGCGGTATGAACCTGGCGATCAATCAGACAATCTGATCCCGGCGGCATGACCAGTAAGAAAAAAGGGGCGCCAATCTGGCGCCCCTTTTCTCTTTCAGTCATGGCTTTGTGCCGGTCAGAAGCTCTTGACCCAGCCGAGTTGCGCGATGAAGCCATCGCTGGCATCGGCGAACCGGCCACGCAGCGAGAAGGACAGCTCCGACCCGCCCTGCATCTCGCGCGTAAAGTCGCCACCCAGCTCGACAAAATTGTCGTCCGCGACCCCGAAGGCAGCCGAAGAGACGTCGACACCGTTGAGGAGGACCTCCAGCTCACGATCGCCGTCCAGCTCGTGGACATAACGGCCGTTGAGCTCCAGAGCAGCAGAATCACCCAGCTCGAGACGGGTCCGCGCACCGGCACCAATCTCGGTCGAGTCGAACTCGAACTCACCGCCCTCAACCGTCAGCAAGGGGCCGTTCTCGGTAAAGTCCTTGAAGGTGTAGGTTGTCGTCCGGGCATTCAGGAAAAGTTCCAGATCGGTACCGGCCGCATCGACCCCGGTGCCGAACTCGGCAGCAAAGCTCTTGAAGTCGACCGTCGCATCAGACGTCACAGAGGCGCGCGGCGCAAAGCCGGTTGCGCGATCACCGTCGAAATCAAAACTCCCCAGCGTCGCGCCGATCATGGCGTAATAGCCATCACCATTGAGACCGGCATAGCCGGCCACGGAATTCTGATCGAACTCCGTGCTGCCCGAGAGCGCACCGTCAATACCGGCGGTTCCGTTCATACCGCCGAACTGCAGTCCGAAGAAGGCGTTATCATTGACCGTACCGGCAAAGCCCAGGGTCAGGCCGGAGCCATCCCAATTGGTGCCGGGACGCCCCATCGCGGCGTCGGAACCACCATCGACATAGGCGCCGCCGAGATAGAAACCGGACGCATCACGCCGGACACGCGCCGCATCGAAATCAGCCGCCAAGGACTGGCTGGCAACCTCATGGGCCACCTGCGTCACGCCCCCGACAGCGGTCGCGGCGTAATCGGCACTCATACCCGTGGCGACCACATAATTGGCAAGCAACTGGTGCACGCCAGCGGTCGGGTGGATGCCGTCATAGTCCGCCCAGTCAGCGGGGCAGGCATTGAGGAGGAGGCCCTGGCTCAAACAATCCGTCACGACTTCGGAAAAGCCGTAATCTCCCGGATTGGCGCGGACGTCGCTGAAGACCGCCGCGATATCGATATAAAGAATATCAACACCGGCAGCGGCCGAGACCGAGCGATCAACCTCGCGCAATCCGTCATTGAATGCGCGGGAGGCATTGTTGATGGCGACCGCCAGACCACCGGTCTGGTCGGTGGCTTCGCCAAGAAGCGGAAGATTGAACAGCAAGAAGCGCTGCGCACCGGCACCCGCCAGCGTTTGCAACGTCGTGGAGACATCAGCGACGCCGGCCGCGATGTCCGGCAAGCCGCCAGTGCCCAATGCTGACAGGAAATTGTTCCCGCCGATCCAGACGGCAAACACATCGTCTGCTGTGGGTGCGCTGACGGAACCAGCACCGACATAGCTGGCAAAGGCGCCCGCCTGCTCGACCGAGCCAGGCAGGAACACGCCCGGCGCGGTTTCAAACGCCGTGGTGCGGGCCCCGCCATGGGCAAAGTTGATGCCCGACGATGTATCGCCGAGCGGTCCGGCGAGGAACGGGCTGAGCGCCAGATCCGTCCGGAAGTATTCATGCCAGACCGGGCCGTTTGAGAAACGCCCGTTGAAATAGACCGGCGCGCCGCCGGTTCCCGTCGCGGTGAAAATATTCGCCGTATCCGACAAGCTGTCGCCAAAAACGAAGAAACGACCTGTGTCCAGATCCCAGGTTTGCGCCTGCGCAGGCGCGGCGCTCAGCGCACATAGACCAACCGTGGCCAATAGCAGTTTTTTCATGATCTCCCCTCACTCACGCTATTGTTGTGAGGGAGACGCTAGGGTGTGCCCCCTAACTGTCAAGCCGGCTTAATATGTTCAGACAATTGTTGCCTGCAAAAACCACCGACATCGAGCACGGCACAACTAGAAGAATGCCGTCGCATTACTCGCCGGACCGGCATTCAATCGCGCCAGGCCCGCTTGGTAATTAGCAAGCTGCGCATTGTAATAGGCTGGCACGGATCCGCCGCCGCGGCCGGCCCGCGGCCCTTGGAGCAATTCTTTCAGGGCCGGGTCCATGGTAATGTCGCGATAAGCCCGCTGGATGATCGACATCGCCTGTTGCAGACTCTCCTGCGCAGCGGCGGCGAGGTCCTTGTCGGCAATGGAAATCTCGTTGGGCAGATCCATCGCAAACAGCGGCGGACCGTCCACGCTCTTATCATCCTTGTCCAGCAGCGACCCTGTATTGACGATCGCGCCGGGCTTCATGCCCAAGGATTTGAGCAGGTCCCGGCCATCAGCCCCGGCGAAGACCTCAATCGTCTTGTCCTCGGCCGCCTTGATACGCAGGCGGTCGCCCTCGCTCGAACGACGCACATCTGCCGTTCCATCGAGCACTAGAGCCGCGTTGATCTTGAAGGTCACCGACCGGATTGTGTCATTGCTATCGAGCGTGATCTTCTTGCGCCGGCCGCCATCGACGGACAGGTAGAAATGATCACCCTCGCGCGCCGAGCTGCGGTCTGTCACAACCCGGCTATCGGTATAGGTCAGTGAGCCCGATGGCAGGCCCAGCGCATCCAGCACGCTGTCATCCTGCGAGCTGACGACAACGCCCTTGGCCTCAGCCAGCCCACCTCGGCCTGAAATCTGCGTCGACCAATCGACGGCGCCAGTGCCCGCATCCAGCTGGGCCACAAAGGCATCGCGCTCTCCGACCTGGGTATTGCCCCCGATTGCACCGGACGTCTTGCCGGCGAGGAAAACCTTGCCACTGTCGATCGCGATGGCATTGCCGGTATCGTCATCATCGGATCCGACAAAGGTGGTGTAGTCGACCGTCGCGCTCGCACCATCCGTCAGCTTGACGAGGAAGGCATCGCGAACACCGCCATTATGAGCGGCCAAAGGTGCCGTCGGCGCAAATCCGCTTCCCGCAGCGCCGGTCAGATAAATATCGGTTCCGTCGACAGCGACCTGGCCGACCTTGCCATCCTCAAGCGCACCAAGCGTCTGTTCCCAGACCGCAGCGCTGGTCCCGTCCGCTGCCGCGAACTTGCGCACGACAGCATTGCCATCTTCCGATCCGGCAACGATCAGGTCGCCATCACTGGCGATGCTCAGCGTATCAATCGTTTCATCGCCGGCAGCGCCGACGCGGCGGGTGTATAAGGTGTCACCGTTCTGATCGAGCGCCCGGACAAACCCGTCTGACAGGCCACCGGCGTGTACTTCATTGCCAAAGGCGGAATTGGACTTGCCAGCCACATAGACGGTGCCATCTGCAGCGACGGCGACTGACCTGGCGCTGTCATCACCGGTTCCACCGAAGCGCTTCACCCACTGCTCGACCCCGTCAGCATTGAATTTCGCGACCAGCGCATCTGTACCGCCAACATCCAGAGTATCGCCCAGATCGCCCTTGACCTCACCGGCGACGACCACATCGCCACTGGCATTGACCGCGATCGAAACGCCCTTGGCTTCCTCAGCCGCGCCGAGCACCCGGCTCCAGACGCGGTTACCAAGACTGTCATACTTGGCCAGGACCAGATCTTCGCTGCCCTTCAGGAGCTGCCCGTCGACACTGCTTGTGGTTTGACCCACGACATAGATACCGCCATCAGCCGCATTGGCGCTGGCCTGAATTTCCAGCGGGTTATCTTCAGCCTTCTGGCGCGTTTTGCCGTCTTCCGAGCCCACCACCTCAACCTCGGTAATGGTGGGGTCTGCGCTGAACCGCGTCGACACCTCGGCTGTCGGAGACCCCGATGCGATATCGGTCAGCTTGACGATCTGCCCGCCGGCGGTCTGGTTGATGCCGGACACACCCGCGAAATAGACAGCCGGCTGTGCGGCCGCCGCACTAAAGGCGATCCGTTCGGTGGAGGCACCTTTGACCAGGAAGCCGAAATTATCCCCCTGGACAACACCGTTCTCATCTTCCTCGCCAATCTTGGTGCGCTCGAAGCGGGTAATCATACCGGCCGCTTCAAGCTGGGTGTTGATGTGATCGGCGATGTTATCGAGATTTCGCGTCGTCGCGCCCATATCGGCGAGGTCGATGTTCACATCGGTGGTGATGCCGCTCTTGGTGACCGAGACAGTGAAGCGGACATCCCCGGTCAGGCTTGCGACCTCGGCGTCGAACGCGCCGCTGTGGATGGTGGCGGTGGTGAATTGGGACAGTCCGCGCGACACCGCGACATCGCTCTCCATCTTGGACAGCTCCTCCCCTTTGAGGAGGTTCACCTCGGTCAGGTTCATCCCATCGAAATAGCTATCGAGATCGGCAAGGCCGCTGACAAAGCGCTTCTCGAGGAAATCCCGGCGCGTACTGTTGGTGGTCTTGTCGGCTGCCTCTTCCGCCAAGGCGGTCAGGCGCTTCAATCCCTGATGCAGTGAGAACAAGGCCTTGTGGTCCTTGGGCGCATCGAGATCAGAGAATTCACGCTCCGGATCGCGGAAAAAAACGCCGTCCGCGAGCACCTTCCGGCGCAGCTCCTCCAGACTGGTTACGTCGCCGCGGATATCCCAGGGCGGGGTAATCTCAGCGGCGCTGTTCCGGCTGGCGGAGGACGGCAAATTGGACAGAGCGGAGTTAGAGGCCACAGACGCGCTGATGCGCGAGTTGAACCAACTCGTCAGTACGCCAGCATTGAGCCCGATAACGGTCACGGCACACCTGTCTTTCCTACCGACTCACAAGTGTGACGCCGGAACGCAAAGAAAGGGTTTCCAAACGGGGTTAACAGCCAGCTCAGGCGGCGATCTTCAAAGACGCCACAGCGCTTTCGATATCGGCGCGCAGATGCTCGACCGGATTGGCCTCACCGACCACGTCGGACCGCTCGCCGACCAGGTCCGGCCGGCGCAGGCACAAGGCGGCGATTTCAGCGGCCGACGCCTCGCCGGCGCCTTCACCGAGCTCATTGAACAGCATGCGGGCGAATTGCAGTTCATCGGTATTGGTCACTGACCAGTTGAGGCTTTCCAGCCCACCGCCGGGGCCGCGCAGATTAGCCTTTTGCAGATAGACATGCTCGCGCATCCACAAGGTCGCGTCCTCGCGGGCATAGTCTTCACGGGCAATGCGATCCGCTTCGGCCGCAAGAACCGCCGGGAAGACCTCGCACTCCAGGCCCTGGGGGAAAAGCGCTGGCATATTGTTGCAGGCATAATCCGCCCGTGCCGTCTTGTAGAGTTCAAGAACCTTGGCGCAGATCGCGGGATCGACAAAGGGCGATGCGGCACTGACCAGGACGACCGTCTCGACGCCATAGTCCTGGACCGCATGGGTCAGGTCTGCGAGCGGGTCGCTGTCCGGCCCCACAGAAAGCAGATGTCCGTTGCGCAGGATTTCCAACGCCAGCTGGGTCTCGACCTCGCTCTCTGGGATGGTGCAGATGACCTGGTCAACACCGGCGATCCGGGCACATCGGTCAAGCACGCGGATAAGCGCCGATTTCGACCCAAGCGGCTGCAAGATCAGATCTTTATCCTGGAACTGGGCGGAACGCGCTTGGACGATTGCGGCGGTAGTCATGACCGGGCCTCGGGTTGGGGAGTTAATTGTTATAGATTGACGATGCGCCCCGGTTCCTAACGCGCCGTTAACCCAACCGGCACAGCGTCGGCGCATCGTTTCGAATCGAGAAAAACCGCCATGGCCACCTCTTCGACGCCTGCTGCACACCGCGACTTTTCCCAGCCGCGTATCGACCTCAACGGCAAGACCATATTGGTCACCGGGGGCACCGGTTCTTTCGGCCGGCAATTGACCCAAACCATCTGCCGAGAATTCACGCCGAAAAAGCTGATCATCTTCTCCCGCGACGAGCTCAAACAGTACGAGATGGCGCAGGATTTCTCTCCGACAGACTGGCCGTTTTTGCGTTATTTTATTGGCGATGTGCGCGATGAATCCCGGCTCGACCAGGCCATGCGCGACGTTGATGTCGTCATCCATGCCGCAGCGCTGAAACATGTTCCGATTGCCGAGTACAATCCGTTCGAATGCATCAAGACCAACGTCATGGGCGCAGAGAATGTTGTCCGCGCTGCGATCAAGCGCGGGGTGAGGCATGTGTGCGCCTTGTCAACGGACAAGGCGGCCAATCCGATCAATCTTTATGGCGCCTCGAAGCTCGCATCGGATAAAATATTCACCGCGGCCCAGCATATGGGCGGCGAAGGCGGCCCTGTCTTCTCGGTGGTCCGCTACGGCAATGTCGTTGGCTCGCGCGGCTCGGTGATTCCCTTCTTCAAAAAGCTCATTGCCGAAGGCGCAACGGAGTTGCCGATCACCGATGCGCGCATGACCCGCTTCTGGATCACACTTGAGCAAGGCGTTGACTTCGTGCTCTCCAGCCTCGCCATGGCGAAGGGGGGAGAGGTTTTCGTTCCCAAGATCCCGTCCTCCAGCACGGTTGATCTGGCGAAAACGCTGGCTCCCGATTCGCCCCATAAAATCATCGGCATACGTCCAGGCGAAAAGCTCCACGAAGTGATGGTGCCGGAGGATGATGCGCATACGACGATGGAGCTCGGTGATCGCTACGCCATCCTGCCCGCCTATGGGGAAAGCCGCCGCCAGGCCTATCTCGATAGCGGCGCCAAGCCGGTGCCGGACGGGTTCAGCTATGCCTCCCACACCAATCCGGAAAAGCTCGATAGTGCCGACCTGAAGGCCTATCTGGACGGTGTGCTGGAGCAGTGAGTCCGGCGCGCGCGCAGTCGCCGCGGATTGTGATGCGGGCCGATGCGCGTCCCGAACTGGGCGGCGGGCATATCACACGCTGCCTGGCCCTTGCGGAAGCGCTGCAAAACCGTGGTGCCGAGGTGGTGTTTGCGTGCAATCCGGACGCGCCCTCGGTGGTCCCCCGGCTCGATGATGGTGCCTTTACGGTCCTGACCGCGCGCGATCGTGGTGCGCTCCCGGTGCCCGCGGCGTGGCGCGGCCGCGCCGATGCAGCGGTCATCGATCTTTACGACAGCACCATCGCCGATGAACGCGGCTATCGCAATGTCGCGGGTCTTGTGGCGGTCTATGAAGACCTGCCCGAACGGAGCCATGACTGCGACCTGCTCATCGATCAGAGCCTGGGTGCCAGCGCGTCCCAATATGAGGGCCGGATCAAGGACGAAACGACGCTCCTGCTCGGCCCGCAATTTTTTGCTGCGCGCGAGGAATTCCTCGCGGCCCGGCCGGCCGCCCTCGCCCGCCGCGACAAGGCTGAACTGGGCCGCATCCTGATCAGCATGGGGCTGACGGATGTACGCGGGATCAGCTGGCGCGTCGCCCGCGTGGTGCTGGAGGTTTTCGCCGGCGAAGTCGAAGTCATCATCGGCGCCCAGGCCCAGAGCCGTGCCGCGCTGGAAGCGCTGACTGTTGAGCACGACCGTTTGACCCTGACGGTGGAGGCGCGCGACATCGCCCGCCGCATGGCGACAGCCGACCTGGCCATCGGCGCAGGTGGCGGCACGGCGCTCGAGCGCTGCATCCTCGGCCTGCCCAGCCTGATTGTCGTGCTGGCAGACAACCAGCTTGCTCTCGCCAATCACCTGCATGACAGCGGCGCGGCGGAACGGCTGTCGCCCAGCCAGCCGATAGAGCAGACTTTGCCGGAAGCGCTGGCGGCGATGACACCGCAGCGGCTGGCAGCGATGGCACATAGCGCAATGGCCGTCTCCGATGGCGACGGTGCAGCGCGCCTGGCCGACGCCATTCTTGCGCGGATCTAGACGCCGAGCACAGCCTTCAGCGCCTCGACCACCCGGACCGGATCGCTTTCGCTCATGCCCTGATACAGGGGCAGGCTCAGCGTACGCTCGTAATAGTGTTGCGCTCCGGGCAGATCACTGTGGCCGTAGCGCGCCTTATAATAAGGCTGATCAGGCACCGGAATATAGTGCACCTGGGTGCCGATACCGCGCTCACGCAAAGCCGACATCACCTCGCTCCTTGAGCGGCCGGCCGCGGCAAAGTCGATGCGTGCGGCATAG
This sequence comes from Maricaulis sp., assembly GCF_030149425.1. Taxonomy (GTDB): domain Bacteria; phylum Pseudomonadota; class Alphaproteobacteria; order Caulobacterales; family Maricaulaceae; genus Maricaulis. The sequence goes on from NZ_JASBRQ010000080.1 coordinate 38,033, forward strand.
AGGTGGAGACAGGCATCATTCCCGGCGACGCGGGCGATGGGCTGAGCGAGAGGTGCCAGATCGGCAAGTGCCGCGTCATAGGCCGCAGCGAGCGCCTGGCGTTTTGCCTTGAAGGCCGCCAGTCGATGCAGCTGCGACTTGGCCAGCGCGGCCTGGATATCCGACAGGCGGTAATTCCAGCCGAGCACCTGCATTTCATGCCACCACGGTTCCTGCTCCTGGCGCTGATGCAGTGCCGGGTCGCGTTCAATGCCGTGACTGCGCAGGACGTCTATGGCCCGGGCCAGGTCCGCGCTTGGGGTGGTGACCAGACCGCCCTCACCCGCGGCGATGGTTTTGACCGGATGGAAGGAGAAGGTCGCCGCATCGGCATGGGCACAATTGCCCGCCGCCCCCCAGGGCGCTGTCGTGCCAATCGCGTGGCAACTGTCTTCCACGATCACCGCCCCGGCAGCACGCGCAATGGCCTCGATCGCCGGCATGTCACAGATCTGACCGGCAAGATGCACGGGCAGAACCGCCTTGGCGCGACCACCGGCGCGATCAATGGCCTGCGCGAGACTGTCCGGCGTCATCAGACCGGTGTGAGGATCAACGTCGGCAAACACCACATCAGCGCCGCAATACAGCGCCGCATTGGCCGTCGCCATGAAGGTGATCGCCGGAACAATGGCGATATCCCCGGCGTCGACGCCGAGCGCGGCCAGGGCCAGGTGCAAGGCCGTTGTGCCATTGGAACAGGCGCGCGCATGGGGCGCCCCGGTTACCGCCTCAAACTCTTCCTCAAAAGCACGCACGGCCGGGCCCGTGGTCAGCCAATCGCTTTTGAGCACATCGATCACGGCATCGATATCGCTTTGATCAATCGACTGCCGTCCGTAAGGCAGGAACGTGTCGCTCATCACCATGTCCTTTCATGCCCGCCGATCATGCGGCGAGTCGCCCATACAGAAACGGCTCCCCGAAGGGAGCCGCATCCGTGGTGGTGGAGAAGGTCAGGCCAGCCAAAGGGCTTAGCCCTGGAACAGGTTGAGGATGATCTGCGGCGCCGAATTGGCAATCGACAGCGCCTGCACACCGAGTTGCTGCTTGACCTGCAAGGCCTGGAGTTTGGCACTCTCCGTCGCCAGGTCCGCGTCAACAAGGTCGCCGACGCCCTTTTCAAGGCTGTCCATGAGCTTGTTGACGAAACCGGAATGGGCTTCGAGCTTCTTGGTGTCGGAACCCAGATTGGCAAGAGCCTGGTTGACGTTGTCCAGGCTGGTCTGGATCGTCGACGCGACCCCGCTGGCCAGCGTTACACTGCCCAGGCTTGCCGTCGCAGCCAGCGTCATGATGGTGCCGCCGAAGGTGAGGTCCTGGGACTTCAGGGTTACCGTGCGCGAGGCATCTGCATCGGCGAGGAATTCAATCCCCGCAGTGACAGAGCCATTGACCATGTTGGCACCATCAAACTCGGCATTGTCTATGATGACCTGGATCTGATCGAGCAGCGACTTGAAGTCGCTGTCATAGGCCGCGCGGGAGAAGGTATCGAGCGACGGGTCCATAGCCGCCACGGCCTTTTCACGCATCTGCACCAGCAGGTCGGAGATGGCTTCGCCTGCGGCCAGGGCCACATCGCCGATGGTCGAGGCGCGATCGAGACCGGATTGCACAGCGTCGAGCGCCCGGATGTCGGCCCGCATGGACTGGGCGACAGCATAGATGGCGGCATTGTCCTTGGATCCACCGATTTTCAGGCCGGTATTAATGCGCGACTGGGTCTGTTCCATTTCCTCATTGGTCTTGGTGAGGTTCTGGAGCGCGATCATCGCGGCGCTATTGGTATGGACACTCAAGGTCATGCGACATTCTCCGCAAATTCTTCCAGCTGCACTTTTGCAGCGTCTTCGGCGGACAAGGCGCAAGAGGCGTGCCGAACTGGCACAGACCAATCAAGCCACTATAAACATTGATTAAAATGCAAAACACCCGGCGGGTCGCCAGGGTGTTTTGCTAGAGTTTGCCGGGACTTGCCTGCCCGGGCGGTCATTTTTGCCGGGCTGTCAGGCCCGCTGATTAATCAGTCCGGCGGTCTGCGTCCGCAGATATTCCAGCAGCTCGGAGTGGGTCTCCGGCGGCCAGCGGCGGACCGCCTCACCGGTATCCTGATCGACCATCATATAGATAAAGTCCTTGGAAGAGGTGTCGCGCGTGATCGAAAGGCGGGAGTTTTTGAAGGCCCCGTCGGCCAGTTGTTCGATCTCTGCAGCGGTTTCTTCGGCCGGCTTGCGGCGTAGACTCGTCCCGTCCTGTTTCTCAACAGGTTGAACCCGCTTGTCATCAGACTGGATGCGGTCGGAGATTTTGTCCCGGCTGTCGGAGGTTGGAACCACCACGACAGACGATGGGTTGAAGCCTGTCTCTGCCATTTCTTCTTCGCTGACGCGGAGGCATCAGCGCCTCCATTGAATATATTCCCGCCGTCAACTCCGGGAATGGGTGGCGGGACTAGCCCGCCACCCGACCCGTGAATTAACGGAAGTAACCCAGGATCGTGCTCGGCGCCGAGTTGGCGATCGACAGAGCCTGAACGCCAAGCTGCTGCTTGACCTGCAGGGACTGCAAACGCGCACTCTCTTTCGCCAGGTCCGCGTCGACGAGGTTGCCGATACCCTTCTCCAGGGCATCAGACAGCTTGCCAACGAAGTCCTTGTGCACTTCGAGGGACTTCGAACCCGTACCCAGACGCGCCAGCGACTGGTTCAGGTTGTCGAGGGAGGTTTCGATCGTGGTCACGATCGTGGATGCATCGCCAGCCGTTGCGAAGGACGCAGTAGCCGCCAGGGTCACAACACCGCCACCCAGCGAGAGGTTCTCGTCGGAAATACGGATGGAGTTGGAACCGTCGGCATTCGCCAGAGCGGAGATCGACGTCACGGAACCATTGATCATGTTCGTGCCGTTGAACTCAGCGTTGGAGACGATCGTGGTGATCTGGTCACGAAGGGACTTGAAGTCCTCGTTCAGAGCAGAACGCGACGAAGCGTCGAGCGAGCTATCAGCAGCAGCCAGAGCCTTTTCCTTCATCTCGACGAGGAGATCGGAAATGGCCTCACCACCGGCCAGGGCGACATCAGCGGTCGAAGCGGCCAGGTCGAGCGAGTTGCCGACTGCCGAATAACCATTGACGTCAGACCGCATCTTTTGAGCGATCGCGAAGACACCACCATTGTCCTTAGCGGACGACACAGCGAGACCCGTGTTGATGCGGGACTGAACCTGCTGCAGTTCTTTGTTGGTAGAATTCAGGTTCTGCAGCGCAACCATGGCGCCAGCATTGGTATTGATAGTAGCCATTTCTTGGCCCTTTCCTTTCTAGGTTTCCGAGCGTTTTGCTCGCTGGGTCTTCTGACCCGCTTGTGGAAAGAGCAAGGACGGGGCCAATTGCCTGTTGACGTGCGGCGTTAACCTCGATTCGCGTGATTCGGTAGGTGATATTTGCCGACTCAAATCTGCCGGGGGTAACCATTGGCCCGGCAAAAATTGCCCACTGAACACACAAAAACGCCCGGCAAAATCTGCCGGGCGGCAAAAATGTATGGTTTACAGAAGGTTAATAGGCGATTTCGGGCACGCGAAATCGCCACGAGTGGAACCGCAGAAAAAAAATTGCTGGGATCGCCGAAGCGATCCCAGCCAAACCCACGGACCTTACTGGAAGAAGGACAGGATCGTGGACGGTGCCTGGTTGGCAATGGAGAGCGCCTGCACGCCCAGCTGCTGCTTTGTCTGCAACGACTGGAGCCTTGCGCTTTCCTTGGCCAGGTCGGCATCGACCAGCGCCCCGATACCCTGTTCGACAGCGTCAGACAGTTTCGTCACGAAGTTATTGTGGACTTCGAGCGATTTGGAACCGGTACCCAGACGCGCGAGCGACTGGTTCAGGTTGTCCAAAGAGGTCTCGATCGTCGTCACGATGGTGGAAGCATCACCCGCCGTTGCGAAAGACGCCGTCGCTGCGAGGGTGACAACACCACCGCCCAGAGACAGGTTTTCGTCCGAGATCCGAATGGAGTTCGTACCATCGGCATTGGCGAGAGCGGAGATCGACGTCACGGAGTTGTTGATGATGTTCGTGCCGTTGAATTCCGCATTGCTCACGATCGTCGTGATCTGATCGCGCAGCGACTTGAAGTCTTCGTTCAAGGCGGTGCGGGACTGCGTGTCGAGAGATGCATCGGCGGCCGCGAGGGCCTTTTCCTTCATTTCGATCAGCAGGTCGGAGATGGCCTCACCGGCCGCGATACCGACATCTACCATCGAAGTCGACAGGTCGAGACTCTGCTTCACCACACCAAAGCCGGCGACCTGGCTACGCATGCGCTGGGCGATAGCGAAGATACCGCCATCGTCCTTGGCACCGGAGACATTGAGGCCGGTATTGATACGGGATTGGGTCTCGGCAAGATCCATATTGGTTTTGTTCAGGTTCTGCAGGGCGACCATGGCCGCCGCATTCGTGTTCACAGAAAGCATGTTCTAAGTCCTCCGTTCTGGAAGCAATGGAGGTCGACTTTTTCGACCCTGGGCGTTTTGCCCGCAGAAGACTTCGCAAGCCGCGTGCCGCGCGACTGCATGAATTTCACGAATGTTTTCAGAGTTATAGAATATTAAAAGGCGCCACCGGAACGGTAGCGCCTGAAACTGCCGGGCAAAAATGTACGGGCGGCAAATCTAGCCCGCCGCCGCTCCGGCACCCTGGGGCATCAGCCCCTGCATGATCATGCGATTGATATCGACCAGGTCGTCGATCGCGGACGGATCGCGCATGGCGACACTGGTATGCTTGGACACGAAGAGCGACAGCGAAATGATCGATGCACGCAGCTGATCGGGCAGCTGGTTTTCCTCACTGGCACAATCAGTGGCGAAATTGCTCCACATACGCCGGTTGAGGTCGAGCGCTTCCATACGGCTCTTGATATCGTCCTTGGGCGTATCCTTCGCCGTCATCAGGCCGCGCGTCACATGCGCGAACAGGCGGTATTCAGTGGCACGGGGATCTTCGCTGCGATTGGACGCAGCCTGGTACGCCTGAAGGGACATTAGGCCAGCCTCTCCGCTTCATACTTCATGAGCTTTCGGCAACCGAGCAGGGCCTTGTAGTACTCGGACGCCATCACATCCCGGCTCACCGACACGCAAATGCCGAGCACTTCGGGATCGGCGACCACGCCCATGAATTCGTTCATGCGCAGCACGAACTCATCATAAAGCGCATCATCAGCCTTGCCGCCGAGATACATCATCATGATCGGGAAATAGATGCGCGTGACAGGCGTGTTCACATCCTCTTCCTGGAGGATGTCCTTTTCACGCAGGACGGAAGCCTTGTTCTTCAGCACAAGATTCGAGCGCCGGTCACCGTTTTCCATAACGGCGCCGTTTATCACGAATTTCTCGCCTGGCTTGAGCGAGATTTTCAGCGGCATCGAGACAACTCCAGCTTCCAAACACCGTCATGGTGCGGGATTCGTGGCGTAAGACTGCAGAGCGCGGGTGAAGAAAAGGTTTCCAGCTGCGCATCCAAGACGAACAATCCCGTTAGCGAGTTCTTAAATCGAATCCTGAGCCCTTGGCCTGTTGATCAGCTCTCCGGGTTTTCGCCATGCAGGCCATATCTCTCAATATTGAAGCCGAGCTTCTCGCCGGCGCGGAAGAAGAAAAGCATGAGACACCGCTCGTCGCGACACAGTCCGCGACAGCGCTGAAGCTCGATACGCATGTCAAACGTCTGTCCAAGGACACACGCAAGAAACACCAGAAAGTCGTCAGCCTGGTCAAACGGGCGATGCGGACCTCCGATGGCGGTGACCACCCTGCCGGCGCCCGTCTGGCCCATGAAGCGCTCGGGATCGCACCGGACCTGGCCCTGACCAATCATGTCATGGGATTGATGCTGCTGCGCCTGGGGCGGCTTTCAACCTCGCTCGACTATTTCGAAAAGGCCTGGAAGCTCGACCCGCAGGACCCGGAGATCTACCAGAAGCTCGGCCTTGTCGCCTGGAAGCTCGACATGCTGCCCGCGGCGGAAAAATTCTATCGCCTGCAAAACCAGATCGCGCCCAATCGCGTGGACGGCATTCTCAACCTGACTGGCGTGCTGCGCGACCTCGGCAAGTTTGACGACGCCATCGAGATCCTGCGCACGGCGATCTATTCCGATCCGGAGAATTACGATCTGTGGAATTCGCTTGGCTCGGTCGTGTCGGAGAGCGGCAAGCCGACCGAGGCAATTACCTTCTACCAGGAAGCCTTGCGCCTGGAGCCGGGCTACTCGCGCGCCCACAATAATATGGCCAATGTCTTCGAGCTCATCGGCGAACCGGACAAGGCCCTGCCCCATTACGAGGAAGCGCTGAAAAACCCGGTCGATGCAGAGGATGAGGCGACCATGTCGCATGGCCGCTCCCTGGTCATGCTGGCCGCCGGACAGGTCCGCGAGGGCTGGGCCGCGAACGAGACAAGGCTCAACCCGAACCGTAAAGGCGCCACCCTTTTCACCATCGACAAGCCGATGTGGGATGGCGTCGACCCGGCGCAGATCCGTGGCAAGACGGTGATCATGGTCGGCGAGCAGGGGCTCGGTGACGAGGTGCTTTATCTCAACATTGCCAAAGACATGATCGATGCGATCGGGCCGGAGGGCGAGCTGCGCATCGCCTGCGAGTATCGCCTGGTCGACCTGGTCCAGCGCTCCTTCCCGCAGGCCCGCGTCTATCATCACCTGTCGACCGTGATCGAGGGCCGCGATGTCCGCGCGACGCCGCAACTGGAAGACGGCGCCGATTTCTGGACCCCGATGGCGACGCCACTGCGCGCCTTCCGCAATTCCATCGACGACTTCCCGACAACGCCGGGCTTTCTCACCGCAGATCCGGAACAGCAGGCCTTCTTCCGCGCCCAGATGGATGAGTTCGGCGACGGGCTGAAAGTCGGTATTCTCTGGAAATCCCTGAAGATGACGGCCAAACGGGCCCGTTTCTTCTCGGCCTTCGATGCCTGGAAGCCAATCCTGAATGTGCCCGGGGTCGACTTCATCAATCTGCAGTATGGCGAGGTCGATGAAGAAATAGCCCTGGCCCAGGACCGCTATGGCGTGACGGTGCACCAGCCGCGCGAGATCGATCTGAAGATGGATCTGGACAAGGTCGCAGCCCTGTCCTCGGCCTGCGATATCGTCATCGGACCGATGAACGCGACCTCAAACCTCGCCGCGGCGTGCGGCGGCATGGTCTGGTTCTTCCATTCCCACAGCTCGGCCTGGACCCTGCTCGGCGAGGACCGGCAATACTGGTACCCGCACACCCGCTCCTTCTTCGGCGAGGGTTTCCAGGACTGGACCACCACGATGAAGAAGATCGCCGAAGCACTCGGCGAACGCGTCAAAGAGGGCTAGTCAGCCGGCCCAGCGCCGCTGTAGCGAAGCGCGGATGCCGCGCGCCAGCCGCAGCGTGTCATGGCGCTTGCCATTGATCTGCGTCAGCTCGGGATGCTGGCGGCACACCTCCGCCAGCTCAGCCCAGCCGATCACGGCCGCGCGCGCCTCTCCGAGATGCGCGTAGACCGCCTGGCAAAACTCCAGATCTTCCGGGTAATCCAGCGTCCAGCGCATGCGCTCGACGCCATCGCCGGGACCGGTGAGATTGCCCAAGGTCAGATGCGCCTGGGCCCGGATCCACGGCGTCACATGCTCGCGCGCCGCCGCGTCCGTCGCCTTGGCTTCGGCCTCGAACAGCAGACCGGCAGAAAACACTTCGCAATCGAGCCCGTGCGGGAAGAGCGGCGGGGCTGTGTTGTTGACATAATCGGCCGATGTCTCGCGCCACATCGCGATCACCTGGTCGCAGACGCGCGGATCCAGAAACGGGCAGTCACTGGTCACCCGCATCACCGCATCCGCCTGCACTGCGCGCGCCGCATTGGCGTAGCGCGTCAGCACATCATCCTCCGGCCCGCGGGCCACGGCATAACCGGCCACCTCCGCAGCCTCGGCCACCGGGTCGTTTTCGGCACTGTCCGGCACCGTCGCGATCACCGTGTCCGCCGCGACAATCCGGGCGCAGCGGTCGAGCACACGGGCCAGAGCGGTTTTCGTCCCCAGCGGGTTGAGAATCTTGCCGGGCAGGCGCGAGGAGCCAAAGCGGGCCTGGACGATAACGGCGAGGGTCATGCGGGCGCTCCTGAAGTCATGTCCCGGTTAGAGCATGCTTCGCGCCGGCAGCGAAATCGGCCGCCACCGGAGGCAGACACGGCTTGTTTACGCCCGCAAGGCGAGACTCCTCACATTGATTCGACACGAGGACCGCGCATGAGCGACGGCGCCGACATCACCCTCCTGCCCGCGGATGAGGCAGACATCTGGGATGTGCTCGCCTGGCGCAATCAGCCGCATGTGCGTGACAACATGTATACGGCCGACCCGATCAGCCGGGACACGCATGAAGCCTGGTTCAGCGCCGCCCTCGCCGACCCGGCCCGTGAGCTCTGGATCATCGCCGTCAATGGCACCAAATGCGGCCTCGTCACCCTGACCGATATCGTACGCACGCCGCCATCGAGCTGTAGCTGGGCCTTTTATATCGGCGATCTCGGCGTGGTCGGAAAAGGCGTCGGCAGTGCTGTGGAGACCCAGGTTCTGGACCGGGTCTTTGCAACCCTGAAGCTCGATGTCCTGCGCTGCGAAGTCCTCGCTTTCAACGCGCCCGTCATCGGGCTGCACAAGAAGTTCGGCTTTGAACAGAGCGGCCGGATCGAAAACCGCATCACCCGCGACGGCGATGGTATAGATGCCATCTGCCTGGAGCTGACCCGCGAGCGCTGGCGCGCCCGCCAGGAGGCCTGATATGAGCCAATCCCATCCCGAGTTCGAATTCGCCGGCCGGATGATCGGGCATGATCACCCGCCCCTGGTCATTGCCGAAGTCTCGGCCAATCACCTCGGCCAGATCGACCGTGCGCTCGAGACCATCGAAGCGGCAGCCCGGTGCGGCGCTGATGCGATCAAGATCCAGACCTATTCGCCCGACACCATCACCATTGACCATGACGGGCCGGGTTTCGTCATTGAGGGCGGGCTGTGGGACGGTCGCAATCTCTATGACCTCTACAGCGAAGCCCAGACGCCGTTTGACTGGCACCCGCGCCTGTTCGAGAAAGCGCGCGCGCTTGGCGTGACGCTGTTCTCCACCCCCTTTGACCATTCCGCCGTCGACCTCCTGGAGAGCCTCGACGCCCCGGCCTATAAAATCGCCTCTTTCGAAATCACCGATCTGCCGCTGATTGCCCGCGTCGCCCGTACCGGCAAGCCGATCATCATGTCCACCGGCATGGCCAATCTGTCGGAAATCCATGAGGCCGTCAGGACCGCACGCGAGAACGGCGCCCCCGGCCTCGCCATCCTGCACTGCCTGTCCTCCTACCCGGCACCGATCGAGCAATCGGACCTGCGAACGGTCCCGCACCTGGGCCAAGCCTTCAACGCCGTGCCCGGACTGTCCGATCACACGCCCGGCACGGCCTGCTCGGTTGCCGCCATCGCACTGGGTGCCCGTGTGATCGAAAAGCATTTCACCCTGTCGCGTGATGATGGCGGGCCGGACAGCGAGTTCTCGCTCGAGCCGGACGAGCTGAAACGCCTGGTCGAAGATTGCCACAATGCGTTCAAGGCGCTTGGCCAGGTTCGCTATGACCCCGCCGGTTGCGAGCGCGGCTCGCTGACCTTCCGCCGGTCGATCTATGCGGTTGCCGGCATCAAGGCTGGCGAAACCTTCACCGAGGCCAATATCCGATCCATCCGCCCGGGCCATGGTCTGGCCCCGAAACACCTGCCGGATATCCTCGGCCGCAAGGCCAGCCGCGACATTGCCTATGGCGAGCCCATGGCGATGGATGCGGTCGACTGGTCCGACAATTAGAGCGAATTTCACGTCCGCCCTACCCAGCCCCCATCAATCGCGCTAAGTCCGTGCCCATGCGTTTTGAAGGTACAGACAGCTATGTCGCTGATGCAGAGCTTTCCGCCGCGGTGAATGCGGCGATCGCTCTGGAGCGTCCGCTGCTCGTCAAGGGCGAGCCGGGCACGGGGAAAACCGAGCTGGCCAAACAGGTGGCCAGCGCCATGGGCATGCCGCTGATCGAGTGGCACATCAAGTCCACGACCAAGGCCCGTCAGGGACTTTACGAGTATGATGCCGTCGCCCGTCTGCGCGACAGCCAGCTCGGCGAAGACCGCGTCCACGACATTCAGAACTATATCCGCAAGGGCAAGCTGTGGGAGGCTTTCGCGGCTCCGGAACGCTCCGTCCTGCTGATCGACGAGATCGACAAGGCCGATATTGAATTCCCCAACGACCTCCTGCAGGAGCTCGACCGGATGGAATTCCATGTCTACGAGACCGGCGAAACGGTGAAGGCGGTAAACCGCCCGGTCGTCATCATCACCTCGAACAATGAGAAAGAGCTGCCGGACGCCTTCTTGCGCCGCTGTTTCTTCCACTTCATCGCCTTCCCGGACGAGGAGACGATGCGCGCCATCGTCGAGGTTCACTTCCCGGGCCTGAAAGGCCGCCTTCTGTCGGAAGCCCTGAAACTCTTCTTCGATATCCGCCAGGTACCGGGCGTGAAGAAAAAGCCCTCGACCTCGGAATTGCTGGACTGGCTCAAGCTGTTGATGGTCGAGGATATTGATCCTGCCATCCTGACCGAACGCGATCCGCGCAAGCTGATCCCGCCGCTGCATGGCGCGCTGCTCAAGAACGAGCAGGATGTCATGCTGTTTGAAAAGCTCGCCTTCATGGCACGGCGGCAGGGTGGCACGCCTAATGGAAATGGCGGACCGGGCGCGGCCTGATGCGCCTGTAAACTCAATCCCCAAACGGCCGGTCGAGACACCCTCTCACCGGCCGTTTCGCGTTTTGGTCACCCCACCACCACCGGCAACACCTTACAGCGAATTCACTGGCTCTGCCCGGTTTGCCTGCGTTCAATGCGCTCAAACTCGGGACGGTTTGTATGTTTTCTATTCTTGTATCCGGCCTTGCTGCCACGGTGACCCTGGCACAGGCTCAGACGACTGACGCGGAAGTCATGGCTGCGTTCAGAGAGGTTTTCCCCCTGGTGCTGCAGGGTGATTGGGAGGCGGCCGAACCGGTTGCCGAAGCCGCATTGCCGCTCGCCACCGCGCCGATGAACCGCTATCGCATCCGTCACATCCTGACCGACACCCACGCCCGGCTGGGCAAATGGGAGGATGCCGCGACCTATGCCCGCGAGGCCGCAGAAACCATCTATAACGACGAAGCCCTGAGCCAGAGGCTGATGCTGATGGCCTCGCACATGGCGGCCGAGGAGGCCCGGGCGGCCTATATGCTCGGCGATATGGAGCGCGTTGCCGAAGCCAATGGACGCATGATTTCCGACCACCCCGACGCCGGTCCGGGCTGGACCGCGTCCGGCGTAACCGGCGCGGCGCATACGGCCGGGCTGGATTGCGAACTCATGCGGGACGGGTATTTGCGGTTCGACGTCTGGGGCGGGGATGAAGGACTGCCGGCCTGTGATTACTGGGCCCTCAGCGATATCGGCCTACGCCTGACCCAGGGCCCGGCCACCGCAGCGGAAATCGCCCGGCTGAGTGAACGCCGCACCGATGCCGCACCGCGAGAGCTGGCGTGGGACGAGGCTCCTGAAGGGGTCCGGCTGACTGCGTATAATCTGGGCACGCCCGCACCGGGCAAGGAAGACGAGTATGCCGTCATTCTTGAAGGCGTCGATGCCGGCTGGACCGTTACTGTACGCTATCCGGCCAGCCAGCAGGCCGAGGCACTCTCGGCCCTTTCCGGCTTTTACATTGCCGGGCCGCAGGGCTAGCCTCGCGCGCCCGAGGACGAATACGGAGCTGATGCGTGAGCGCGCTTGATCCTGAAACCCTGCACCCGGTGCCGGGCCAGCCCTCCATGGCCTATCTCAAACCGCTGATCGCCGGTCACGCCAAGATCGAGGCCGGGGAGTTTACCTATATCCACTCCTTCGACGACCCGGCCCGCTTTCCCGAACAGGTCAAATACGCCTTTGACTTCATCGAGGACAAGCTGGTGATCGGCAAGTTCTGCTCCATCGCCCATGGCGCCAGCTTTGTGCTTAATGGCGGCAATCATTTCGCGGACCGCCTGTCCAGCTATCCCTTCCCGGTGTTCGGCGAATGGGGCGAGCAGGATCCGGGTGCCTGGCCCAATAAGGGCGGGATCGAGATCGGCCATGATGTCTGGATCGGCTGGGATGCGACCATCCTGCCCGGGGTAAAGATCGGCCATGGTGCCATCATCGCAGCCAAGGCGGTCGTGACCAGCGATGTCGCGCCCTACACTATTGTCGGCGGCAATCCGGCCCGGCCGATCAAAGCCCGACTGCCCGAAGATAGCGCCACCCGGCTGCTTGAACTGGCCTGGTGGGACTGGCCGGTCGAGCATATCCGCGCGGCGTCCGACGCCTTGATGAAGGCCGATATTGCCGCCCTGGAACAATACGCGCCCTAAACCCTCTTCGAACGCACGGGAAAACGCTTCATGGCCTTGCTTACCGCCCTCACCGCACTTGCGCTTCAGACTACCGCGGCCTGCGGCGTTGATGACGCTGAACATGCCCGCCTCATGGCTCTGGATGAAGATGCCTTTGACCAGGACATGCAAGGCGGCTGGCGCGCCGTCGCCAACCAGGGGCCGGATTGTTTCATCCCGGCGGCAGAACTGATCCAGGACTATGTCGCCCTGCATGGCGCGGCCAATCTGCAACGCCCCGGCCTGGCGCATTGGCATGCCGGGCAGATGTTCGCCATGGCCGGTGAGACCGAACGCGCCCTGCCGGAGTTGCGCTTATCGTATCGGCCGGAGAACGATAATGAGATGAACGCGATGTGGAACCGCTATGCCGACGGCACGATCGCTTTCCTCGAGCGCGACCGGGACGCCCTCATCGCCGCCCGCAACGCCCTGCCCGACGCGCCGATGAGCAATCGCGGCGTCCTCGACGGCCTGATCAATTGCTGGGATCGGCCGATGATGGAAGCCTATCAGCAGGACTGCCGGTCGGGTGAATGAGCGGCGAGTTCGAAAGGTCGTCCTAGCGCTTTGGCCTGCCGCGGAGTAGATTTCTCACCTCTTCCGACAACAATGCTCTGAGCACGCCGTAGATTACTCCTGCCAGCACATAGTCGGCGAATGCCGGGCCAGTGCTGGTATCGACAACGTTTGGCGTGAGCAGCCCTGCCCAGCTATGCGATACGACCTCCTGGAAGGTCGCGGCAGGTCTGGAAACCGCAGAGACAATCCAACTCGCCCCTCCCTCAAGGAAATGAGCCAGAGACGCGGTGCCTGCAAGCGCCGCAGCGAGGTCAGCAAGTCCCATCAACGTCGCCGTGCGCTTGTTCTGTTTCGTGTTATCGGCCGTCAACTGGATCATCTGCTCGCTTCCGAGCATTGCCCCAAGGTCTGTCAGCCTTTGTTCGACGCGATGGATACGATCAAGCAAGCTATCTATGAATGCCCAAGTACCCTCGGTTCGCCGCCGCACAAACTCGGCATAAGGCTGGAAGCCCTCTATCGGCAATGGGCGCAAGTCTGGAAGCGTATTCTTGAATTGTCGGATGTAATATTTTGTCCGCGACAAACCGAGCATAACCGCTTCGTCACCGTCACTTTGCCCCCCTCTTGTACCGACGGCAGTCCCGAGTGGGGGCGAGTCTGTGAAATAGACCTCACCATATTCTCGTCGCAACTCTTTAAGCCTCTCGGGCGTAATACTCTCGCGGTCGATACTGAGGTCGTATTTTAGCTTCAACTGGCGCAGCTTGTGCCCCACCTCGGTGAACCGTCCTGTCCGCAGCAATGACGCCATCCTCAAAGTACCAAGGTAATTGATCCGGTCGACGAGACGGCCGATCTGCCAGCGGTGTCGGTTACGGAAGACGAGCAAAAATTTCAGTGGCCGGAACTCGCCGACCTTGGCGTCACCTAGCAAGGAGGAGAGATGTATGGCGCGGCCATCGAGAAACCTCGTCGCCGTGTACTCGAGCTTGTGGAGCGGATCATCGGCCCTATCATCGTCATGGATGGTGCGCTCGGCAAGCGCATCGAACTCCTCATCATTGAGACCCGCAGCCTCCATGAAGGGCAAGAACGTATCTACAACATTCAGCGCATCCCGTCCGGTGAACACGCGATCCGTTGTCTGCGCAGCCAGCGCCTTCCGGTCCGCATTGGTATATAAATTTTCTGAGGACACCTGCAGCGATGCGCCAATGACATCCTCATGGTCACCACCATTACGACCAGCAGGGTCAGCGCGCGGTGATTCATCCAACCCAAGCGTAAAGGCGCAATTCCGCAAGTCGCAGAAAATCGTGCCCAAGCGCTCCGGAGTACACTTATAGCTACGCTGAGCCAGTCTGAATCCCGGGCATCGCTCTAGTGTCGGCTCCACCAGCAGCTGATCGACCTTTTGCCAGATTGTTTCGTAGAAGAAATTCGCCGATTGCCGAAATTGGAGAACTGCCGGGTTCAGCGGGTGGTAATAATTCGGGTTGTCACGCTTAAGAACAGCATGAATTTCGCTCCAGCGTGTATTCACCAAGCCTTCCAGCCGAGACATCTCGGCCTCGATACGCTCAGCGATATTGTGCGAGTGTTGATAGCCTTCCCGAGGGTACCGGTTCGCCATCTGAAGCACATAGGTCAACGTGAAATACTCTTCTTGAAGGCTGGCGCGGATCTTCAAAGGTATTCCATCAAGCAGGCAGGAGATCGTCACACTCTCATTGCGACGGCTGAAAACCTCGGAATTTCGTGTCAACTCGATTGGAACTGTGAGATTTTCACCAACGAGATCTGAGTAATCGACACGATGGCCAAACAACACAACATGGGCGGGGTCACGCCCACGTTTCTGGTTCTCTGTCAGGTCAAGGTTCAGGATACCGGGTTCGCCGATAGGATGTTCTGTACCCGCCGCGCGGTTTTCCTCTCTCCAAGCTGTATGGGCCGTTCGATAAAGATTGGCGATGAAGGCATCAGCATGCGCGACCCAGTTCATGCGGGGATCCGGCGCCGCGCCTGAAGGTCCCTTCTCCGCTCTGCCAAATTCATCTCTGGCATCGCCGCCATTCGCGTCGGGCGGTATCCAGAAACCAACTTGCCGGACCACAGAGGGCGTCCCCACGAGCGGCGGATGCGCCTTGTGCAAACGCATGTTGATCATGTCATACTGACGTATGTATTTGAATTTCTTTCCTTTATCCGGCACCGCAGCCCCCTCCAGGTGTCGAAAATCCCCTTATAGTTGAATTATGAACAGAAAAATCGTGGCGCGAGTGTGACCTGCATCACAGGGGATTGGCCGCGCGAAAGATCACGCTATCCTCATGCGCATGCTGCATCACTTCTTCACCGAGCTCCGCGCCGCCAATATTCCTGTGACAACACGGGAATACCTCACCTTGCTGGAAGCGCTGGACAAGGGCGCGATTAGCCCGGACATCGAGCATTTCTACGCCGTCAGCCGGGCCGCGCTGGTCAAGGACGAGAAGAATTTCGACAAGTTCGACATGGTGTTCGGTCATGTCTTCAAAGGCGTTGAGGTGTTGAGCGGCCTGTTTGGCGAGGAGGAAATCCCGCCGGACTGGCTGGAAGCCATGCTCAAGCGGCAACTCTCCGAAGAGGAAATGGCCGAACTCAAGGCCCTGCCCTTCGACGAGCTCATGGAGACGCTGAAAAAGCGCCTGGAAGAGCAGGAGAAGCGCCATGAGGGCGGCTCGAAATGGATCGGCACTGGCGGCACCAGCCCCTATGGCCATTCCGGCTACAACCCGGCCGGCGTGCGCATTGGCGGAGAAAGCCAGCACAAGAAAGCAGTGAAGGTCTGGCAGGAGCGCCGCTACAAGGACCTCGACGGCGACCGCGAGCTCGGCACGCGCAATCTGAAAGTCGCCCTGCGCCGGCTGCGCAAGTTCGCCCGTGACGGGGCGCTGGACGAGCTCGACCTGGGCGGCACGATTGATGCCACCGCGAAACAGGGCTGGCTCGACGTCATCATGCGCCCGGAACGGCGCAATGCCATCAAGGTCATGGTCCTGTTCGACATTGGCGGCTCGATGGACCCTTACGTCCACATGTGCGAGGAGCTGTTCTCCGCCGCCCGCTCGACGTTCAAGAATCTGGAATATTTCTACTTCCACAACTGCCCCTATGAGGGCCTGTGGACGTCCAATCTCCGGCGCCGCGCCGAGACCGTGAAGACCTTGGATATCATGCATAAATACCCGCATGACTGGAAGGTAATCATCGTCGGCGACGCGGCCATGGCGCCCTATGAGATCACCCATGCCGGCGGCTCGGTCGAGCACTGGAATGAAGAGGCGGGCTCAGTCTGGCTCAAGCGCATCGCCGAGACCTGGCCGCACCTGATCTGGCTTAATCCGCAACCGGAAGAATGGTGGGACTATTCCCACTCCACCCGCATCATCCAGGACCTGATCGGCCCGGACCGCATGTTCGGCCTGACGCTGGAAGGTGTCGATGAGGCGATGAAGGAATTGGCGCGCTAACCCAGCGCGTGAAACCGTCCTTCATCCATATCAATGCCCATTTCGCTTTCCACCCGGCTGACCCAGGCGCGGACATTGAGGAATTCGTCGAGATCGAACCCGCCTTCGTCAGCGACGCGGGTGTAGGCGACCAGGGCCACATCGGCGAGAGAGAGCTGGTCGGCGACGATGAAATCGCGCGACAGAAGTCGCATTTCCAGGACCCCGAGAGCGCGGCGACCCTTGGCGTAGAGATCACTGTCGATCTCTTCCGGGCTCAGCCCCTGATAGGCCATGCGGAAACGGCGCACGGCGATATAGGGCTCGTGGCTGTATTGCTCCCAGAACATCCATTCGAGCATTTTCGCCATGTCGAACCGGTCCTCCGGAATCAGCGGAGAACCTTCGGCAAGATGGAAGATGATGGCATTGGACTGGGCCAGGATACGGCCATCCGGGCGCACCAGGCAGGGCACCTGGCCGGCTGGGTTGATGGCGAGGAAATCATCGGTGCGGGTCTCGCCCTTGAGCACCGAGATGTCGCGCCAGTCATAGGCGAGGCCGAGATGTTCAGCGGTCCATTTCACCTTGAGGCAATTGCCGCTGGTCTTGTCGCCATAGATCACAACCGGATCTGCCATATACGCCTCCCATGATTGGCCGCCACTGTAGCGCCGGAAATGTTCAGGCCAACCGGTTTTCGAGCCTCCGCTGTCCCGCACCAGCGAAACCTGTGACAGTCCGCCTCTTGGGCCCCTGCCCGCTCCGCCCTATAACCACGTCCGACGAGTTGGAGATGCGTTGATGAGCGACACTGAAACCGCACAGATCACGACCCCGGAAGCCTGCGAAACCATGGCGCAGGTGCGTGAGGGTGTGGATGCGCTCGACCGTGAACTGGTGGCGCTGATCGCCGTGCGGGCGCGCTATATGGAAGCGGCCGCGCGCATCAAACCCTCGCGCGATGTGGTCCGCGATGAGTGGCGCATCAATGACGTGATTTCCAAGGTCACCGCTGAAGCGGAAAAAGCCGGACTGTCGACCAGCATTGCCGAGCCGGTCTGGCGCGAACTGGTCGAACGCTCGATCGCCTACGAGTTTACGGTCTGGGACAAGACGCGGGACTAGTCCGCCAGGGCACCAAAGGCCTTGCGCGTAGCCTCCACGCACTGCGCGATACGCACCGCGGCCCCCGGCCAAGCCATCTCCGGCAATTCCTCAGCCTCATCACACATCTGGCCAAGAGCAAACGCACCGACACCGCGCGCGGCGCCCTTGAGCGTGTGCGCAGCGGTGCGCCACTCCGAGCGTTCGCGGGCTGCGGCCATCATATTGGTGCAGCGCTGGGCCTGGTCGAGCATCAGCGCGAGCAATTCACGCTGCAGCGCTTCATCCTCGCCGGTGTATTGCGTCAGGTGAGCCCGGTCGAAAAACGGCACACCTTCGGATTTGAGTTCAGCAACCATGCAGCAAGCCTAGGGCGTGCGCGTTAACAGCACGCTTAAGGCGCTAGCGGCACGCGGATTTTCCTCATCAAGGTGAATTTTTTGTTCACCCTCCCGTCAGACGCGAATTTCTAGTGTATCGTGTTGTTTGGGGAATGGAGGATGACGATGAGACGTCTAGTCATAGCAGCCTGTTTCGCCTTTGGAGCCGCCCTGTTCAGCGGGGGTAGTGCACTCGCTTCGAGCAATTCAGCCGCCTCTGCAGACAACACGCTGGCGGGCAGTGCGGCTGTCACCGACAGCGCTGCGGTTCACGATCACCGCCGCCATCACCGTTATGATCGCCGTGATCGCCATCGCGACCGGCATTATGACCGCCGTCATCGCCACGAATACGGCCATCGCGGTCATCGCCGCTATGACCGCTATCGTCACCGCCACCGCTATTATGACCGCGGGCGTTATGGGCGCGGCTATTACGGCCCGAGCCGCTACCAATATACGCGCTGCTGGCGTGAGCGCCGCTATGGCCATTTCCGCGGCGAGCCGGCGCTGGTGTCGGAGCGGATTTGCGCAGATGGCCGGGGCTATACTTATGTCGAACGCGGGTCACGGCGGCTGGTGCGTTATCTCGACCGGCATCCACGACGCCACCACCGCTATTGAGCGAGGTCCTGCGTCAGCCACCAGATTGCACCACGCCCCCGTGAGCGGACCGCTCCCGGGGGCGTTTTTCTGGCCGGTGCCAACGCTGCGTTCAACTCCGCCTCATCAAGGCTTGAGTAAAATCGTCCGCGCGTTGAGACTTGTGCCTCAGAACGGCCCGGTTCCTACCCAAGACTGGCTGTTCGGGCGGGGTGAAGAGTGAGTGGGGTCAGTTGATGTCGGTGACGGCTGCCATTATCGCAGCGAGCCTTTTAGGAGCAGGACAACCATCCTGGCCCTTCGGGTCGAGCTATCAATGCCGCCGTGACCCGGACGGGTATGAATGCTTTTGCGACCGCAACCGCTCACACGAGTTCTGCCGCAACGACTACCGCGATCTCGATCCGCGCCTGCACAGCCGGATTTGCGCCGCCTTCCCCAATTATTATCGCTGCGACATTGTCCCGGCCACGGGCCGGTTCAGAGCTGTTGTTGACTACAGCGCGAGCAATTGGGAGCTTATGCTCTATGATGACGGCTTCGCGCTGCCGCCGCTTCTGTCAGGCGGGGATGATGATCTCGACGACGGTTATCCGGACCCGCTGCCGACGATGAGTTGCACCATGGAAGTGCGCTCCCAGCGGGGCGCTTTCGAGTTGCGCGGGCGCTTCGAGATCGGCGATAGCGGTGCCTACTCTTTCCGCCGTAGCGACTTCACTGGCCGCCCACCCACAGGCTCCCCGCGGCATGTGGATGCGCTTTTCATCGAGTGCTTCGACCGCTTCACCGGTGAACGCCTGCAGGACCGGCTGGTCGACAATGACCGCGAGGGCGACACACTGCGATGGCGCGAACTGACCTCTGATTACGGGTACCGCTGAATAAAGAGGCGCCCGGATCGGAACTCGACCCGGGCGCCTTCGTGACACAAGGCAAAGGCATTGGGAGAGACGTCAGCCGGCCTTGCGTACCTCTTTTAGGAAGGTTTCCACCGTCCGGTTGAGCCGGTCCGTGCGTTCCGTCACGGTCTCGACCGCAGATAATACATCCAGCGAGGCTTCACCGGTCTGACCGGCCGAGCGGGACACCATTTCCACATTATCGGTGACCGACCGGGCGCTGGTTGCAGCGTGCGCGACAGAGGCGGAAATCTCCCGCGTCGAAGCGCTTTGCTGTTCTGCTGCAGCGGCAATGGCCGAGGCGGCACGCGAAATCTCGCCCACCGCGTCCGTCACCTCTCCAATGGAGCGCGAGGAGCCTTGCGCGGCGTCCTGGATGGACTGGATCTGGTCACGGATATCCTCGGTCGCATTGGCGGTCTGGGCCGCGAGGGTTTTCACCTCGGACGCCACAACGGCGAAGCCCTTGCCGGCTTCACCGGCACGCGCGGCCTCGATGGTTGCATTGAGCGCCAACAGATTGGTCTGCTCGGAGATATCATTGATCAGCTCGACAACATGGCCGATTTCCTGGGCCGCGTTACCCAGGTTCTCAACCACCTGCTGCACCGAACGGGTCCGCTCATCAGCACGGCTGGCCATATCCGAAGAGCCCTGGATCTGGGTCGTGACTTCCTGAATCGAGGCTGTGAGCTCCTCCGCCGCAGCCGCAACGGATTCGACATTGCTCGAGGCTTCAGCCGCGGCATTCGCCATTTCTCCGCTCTTTTCCGAGCCTTCAGCAGCGGTCTGCGACAATTGCTGTGAGATGGCCGACATGGCCGAGCAGGCCTCAGCGACCTCGCCCAACAAGGTCATCACTTCCTTGTCGAAGCCCTCTGCCAGCGCATTGACCCGTTCAGCCCGGGCCGCATCATCGGCAGCCTGCTGGCGTTGTTCACTCTCCAGGGCCTCGGCCCGCATGCCGTTCTCGCGGAAGCGCTTAAGACTGTCGACAACAGCCCCAAGCTCATCCTGCCGCTCCAGCGCCGCGATATCGAGATCGAAATCGCCATTGGCCAGGGTCTCCGTCGCATCGGCAATCCGGCGCACTGAACGCGCTGTGCGACGGCCATAGAGCAGCGACACGGCCAAAAGGCCGATACCGACAACCACGGTCACACCAATGAAGGTAAAGACCGATCGCCGGGCAGCCACCTGCGCAGCAGCCGTATCCTCGCGGGCCAGATCAGCGGCATGGGCCGCGATACCCGTCAGATCAGCATTGAGCTGATTAAAAACCCCGTCGAAGGGGGCCAGGAAGGCCACCGAACTGGCAAAATCTAGCTCGAGCATCTGCCCGACGAAGTCGAGGGCATCCTTGTACAGTCCCAGTTGTTCGACGACGTCATCAAGCGTATCGCCACGCCCATCAAGCACCGGACTGTCGCGCAATTCCTCGATCCGGTTGGAGACTGCGTCCACATTTGCGCTGACGGCCTCAAATTCGGCCATGACATCCAGCGTATCGCCGGCCGCCTGGCGGGTGACGATCTGCAGCACATCGGCATTGATGGTTTCCAGCTCGGCCTGCAATTGCGTCAGGGCCACGCCGGTTTCCATCTCTGCGACCACGCGAACCTGGGTGTCAGAGGCCGAATTCAACGACCACCCCCCCAGTCCGGCAACGCTCGCCAGGGCAATAATCGCCATTACCGGAGCGACCGCGAAGGATTGCGCGATCGTGAGCCGGAATATCGAGGCTCCCTTGATCATTTCTCTCTCCCTTGCAGACGGAACGCGCCGGTTGAGCTGATGTCCCGCAGCGCCTGCATGCTGCGGGACACCCTACCGGCCCCACCTAGAAGGCGGTGGAAAGCTGCAACCAGGTCCGTGAAGCGGGCTGGTAATTCACATTGGTGATCTCGCCGCTGCCAAAATTGGCATTCTGGGCGTTCAGCGAGACGTTGACATGGTCGCTGATCCGGTAGCCAGCCCGGAAGGAGGCCGCCAGCGAGGCGTCCAGGTCATACCGGGTCAAGGTTCCGAACTCCGGCTGGAACGGGCTCGTCGTACCAGAGACATAATTCAGATAAGCGTCAGCGGTGAAGCGTTCGCCGGTCCATCCAACATGGGCGTTGGCCAAGTGTTCCGGCGTTGCGCTCTCGAAGTCCAGGGCGGTGAAGAGACCAAACGTATCCAGATCGTCGTCGACGCTCTGATAGGTGTAGTTCACACCCCAGTTCCACGGTCCGTCCGGGTTACCCGTGAGGCTGATCTCGGCACCGGTCGTCTGGGTGTCCCCGCGGTTGTTGAACAACAGGACCGGAACAGGCGCGGCGGGTGGCAGAATGTCCGGGAATGCCCCAAACGTGCCGCGCACATCGCTGGTGTCCTGCATGAAGACCGCAGCGCGCAGGTCGACGGTGGGGCTGATGGCCCGATCGTAAGCGACCTCATAGGCGGTGACGACCGAAGTCTCGATATTCGGATTGCCGGTAATCGCCAGCGGTATTGGAGACGTCGTAAACAGCGTGAAGCCGATATCGAACATCGACGGAGCCTGGATACCGCGGCTGGCTGAGAAGCGGACTGCCCCGCCGCTTTGCGGGCGCCAGACCAGCGCTGCGTTGTAAGAGAACTCCTCAAAGGAGACGTCATAGTCTTCTTGCGAGAAGATGTAGAGTGCCGGGTTGGGATCGCCGTCACGGCTCCATTCTACATTGTCGAAGCGACCGGCCAGTGTCAGGTCGACAGCGTTTGAGAATTTGTGGTTCCACATGGCCGAAAACGCGGTGGTCTCGTAACCGAAGCCGCCATTCCCAGGATCCGGGAACGACACCGTGGTCCCTTCGCGGTACTCCGCGGACAAGCGTACCGTATCGCTGGTACCGAGCTTGAACAGATTCTGTACCCGGAAAGCCGTCAGCTCATTGCTCGACGGGCCGAAATCATAGGCGATTTCGGTTTCGTTGCGATAGCCGGACAGGGTGAGGAAACCGAAATCCGTGTCCGCCTCGACATCGACCTTGTAGGAGGTGAGCTCATAGAGCGAGCGCGTGGTGTAATAGATACTGGTCAACTCTTGCAGTTCGACTTCCGAGGTCGTCGCTTCTGCGATGAGACGAATATTATCGGAGAGCTGGAACCGGCCTTCAATCGCCGCGGTCTCACGGCTGAAATCGCCATCGGCAAGCGAAACGGCGAAGGTATTGCTCTCGACCGGATCAAATTCATCGGCTCCGGCGTTACCATAAGAAAAACGCACCGATGCGCGCTCGCCGAGGCGTCGCCCGGCGGTGAGTGAGACATCGCCATAACCACCATCACCGACATTGACCCGGGCACTGGCCCAGTCGCCGAAGTCCGGATTGCGGGTGATGATGTTGACGACGCCGGAGACGGCGTTGAATCCGTAAAGCGCCGATTGCGGCCCCTTCACCACTTCGATCTGCTGGATTTCCTCCAGCTGGACCGGCAGGGTCGACCAGGCCGTATAGCCATAGCTGTCCAGGTAGACCTCGCGGCCATTCACCAGGACGAGAAGGCGCGGCATGTAACCGGACGCCTCGCCGCGAATGGAGACCTGGCTGTCGCCGAAACCAAAACGGTTGTGATTGATGCCGGCATAGTGACGCAGGAGCCCGGGGATATCGAACTCCGGCGAACGGGCAATATCATCACGCGTGATGATGATCATTGTCGCGGGGACATCGGAGGAGCGTTGCGGAGCACCGGTGGCGCCGGCCGTTACCGCCTCGCCGAACAAGTCACTCATAGCACTGTAATCGAGAGACTGCCCGATCGCCGGCAAAGACAGCACAGCTGCTGCGGAGAGCGCAGTAGCAGACATCATGAGGAAGCGCGTATTCATTTTCATATCCTTGAGATTCTGTACTTCGCCTAGATTTCTTCAATCATCATCGCGAAAGCGGCAGCGAATGAGACTGAGGCGGCGTCTGCATTGGCGCGGTTAACCACGATGCGGACCGATGGCGCACTCTGGACACCCATGACGCAGCCCTGGGCCTCAACGCAGCCCATATCGCTGGCGACAGATAAAATACCCGCCGCATTAATGGCTTGAGCGATCGAAGGATCACCCGCAGCGCCGCCTATGAGGACCGCAGCGTGAGCTCCATCAAGACCGGAAAGCTCAGCACTGCTAACAAGGCGGCCAGTAAGCGTCACGCGGCCGGCGCGGAGGCCGCCACTCAGTGCGGTGAGCAGGGCCTCTGCTTCACCGGCGCTGGAGGCGTCATGGACGATAGCGAGAACCCGCTCGCTGCCGCTTTGGTTTTCAACAAATCCGAGGGCCCGACCAATGACCTCAAGGTCGCGCGTGGTCGTTTCCGCAGCTGCAGGAGCAGCCAGCAGCAGCCCCGCCGCTACCGGCAGGAGAAAATTGCGCATCGATGTATCCCTTGTTCCGAGGCACCCACGGGCTCATCAGACCCGCGTTACCGAAAGGGGGTAGCGATGGATAATTAACCCTAACTTTCTCTGGGATAATGCGATATTACCGAAACAATGCATATTTCAGAACCTGATAAGGGTGCGAAATAAAAAGGAAAAAAAGAAAAACCGAGCGACATTCCGATTTCTTCTTCAAAGTGAGGAACTTAGTTGCATCGAAACACTCTTTTCTGCCTCCACCGCATTTCCGCCAAGATCGGGGCGGCATATGCAAAAAAGTGGAAAGAAGATCAGGATGTGATGCCGATGCGGGCCTTGGCGGATGAAAAACGCGGGCAATTGACCAGCGCTCTACTGCTTCTGACCAGTCTGCTCTTTGTGCTCGGCCTGCTTTTGCCGGCGGTTGAAACAACGCATGTCTGGCTCTGGCGCGGCGAACATTCCATCGCCGGTTTCGGCCTCGCCCTACTCGAAGCTGACGAGTATGCGCTCGCCGCTATCGTATGGGTGTTCTCTCTGATCTTCCCGGCCACCAAGCTGATCTGGATGTGGCGCCTGCAATTCCGGCGCACCGTGCCCCCCGGTCCGGGGCAGCTGCGGCTGCTTGAACTCTTGGGCAAATGGTCGATGGCCGATGTCCTCGTTATTGCCCTGTTGGTCCTGACTGTCCGGGGCAATTTTGTCTTCGGCGCCGCCCCTCTGCCCGGCCTGTTCGTATTCGCGCTGGCTGTCGCCCTGTCCATGCTCGTTTCCGGCCGGATCCAGGCACATTTCCGGCTGCGTCAATCAACGGGTGCGGACGGGTCGTCAAGCAGCGCCTGAGCCCGGTTGCGAACGCGCTCGAGCAGGGCAGCCAGCACGCGCTCCTCCTCGCCGGTCAACTCGGAGACCAGAGCCGCCTCCGCAGCGAGTGCTGCAGGCGCGACATCGGCATAAACCGCTTCACCATCCGGTGTCAGGCGCAGAAGCGAGGAGCGGCGGTCGCGCCCATGCGGGCGTTTTTCCACGAGGCCCCGCTCGACCAGCGCCCGCACGGCCCGGCTGACGGATACCTTGTCCAAGCCAGCCGCATCGCCCAGCCCCTGCGCTGTTGCTTCACCTTCCTCACCCAGAATGGCGATGACGCGCCACTCCGGGATTGAGAGGCCGAAGCGGGCGCGATAGGCCCGCCCGACCATGCGGCTGACCCGGTGTGAGGCCAGGGCCAGACGGTAAGGCAGATAGTCATGCAGGCGGAGCGGCGTGGGCTTGGTCATGGGCGTAGATTGCCGGGTCAATGGCGCCGGAACAAGCACGCGCTGCGCCTCGACGTCGGGCCCGGCGCACGCTAAGGCAGGGCCATGACAGATCTTTTCGCGCCCCGCCCCACCCCACGCCTCGCCCTGGACGGCGATAGCCGCAGCTTCCCGGTCAATCGCATCTTCTGCATCGGCCGCAATTACGCGGACCATGCGGCCGAAATGGGCGCCGCAGCGGAACCGATCTTCTTTATGAAACCCGCCCACAGTGTGATCACCGGTGCTGCCGTCCCCTACCCGCCGCAAACAGCCGACCTGCATCACGAGGTAGAGATGGTGCTCGCCCTCGGTCCCGGCGCTGAAATCATCGCTTCTGGTACGGGTGTCGACCTGACCCGGCGCGATCTTCAGGCGCAAATGAAAGAAAAGCGGGCCCCCTGGGAAATCGGCAAAGCTTTCACTGCCTCGGCCCCGGTTGGACCATTGCGCCTCGGACCACCGCCCAAGACCGGTGCGATCACATTGTCCGTCAATGGCGAAAGCCGCCAGAGCGGTGATCTCAAGCAGATGATCCTGCCGCCCGCCGAGCTGATTGACGCCCTGTCACGCTATTTCGATCTGGCCGAGGGCGATCTGATCTTCTCCGGCACGCCGGCCGGTGTCGCGGCGGTCAGTCCGGGCGACACGGTAGAGGCTGGTATTGCTGGCCTGCCCAGCCTCACCTTCACTCTCACGGGAGCATGATCATGCCGCTTACGCTTTATGGATATTGGCGTTCCAGCGCTGCCTATCGCCTGCGCATTGCCCTCAATCTCAAGGGCGTCGCCTATGACCAGGTTTCCATCAATCTGAAAGATGGAGAACAGACCGGCGAGGCCTGGCTGGCTAAACAGCCTCAGGGCCTGGTGCCGCTCCTGGAAGATGGCGATATGCGCCTGGTGCAGTCTCCGGCCATGCTGGAATGGATCGAGGAAACCTGGCCGCAGCCGGCACTCCTGCCCGATAACAGCGATGCGCGCTGTCTTGTGCGCGGCTGGGCCTCCGTTATCGCCTGCGACATTCACCCGGTTCAGAACCTGCGCATCCTGAAAGCGGCGGCGGCGCTGGACGGCTCGGGATTTGACGGCATGAAAGCCTGGGCGCAGCGCTGGACCCAATCAGGCCTGGAAGCGCTGGAGCGCATGGTTGCCGGGCATGCACGCTCGACGCCATTCCTGTTCGGCGACACGCCGGGCATGAGCGAGGTCTATCTGGTGCCGCAAATGTATAATGCGCGGCGCTGGGAGACCGATCTGAGCAATTGCCCGACCTTGGTCAAAGCCGATGAGGCGGCACGTGCCTTGCCGGCCTTTGCCAAGGCCGCGCCGGAAAATCAGCCCGACGCAGACTGATCGGCCGCCGGTTCGGACTTGCGTTTGAACGGCTGCGCCTTGCCGTAGGTGAGCGAACGCCAGGCCCATTCCATCGGTCCAAAGCGGAAGCGGCTGAGCCAGAACGGCGACCAGGTGAGTTGCAATGCCCAGACGGCGACCACGATCAGGACCATGACCGAGCGATCAACCTGGCCGAACAGGCCAAGGCCCGGGAAACCAACGAAGATGAAGGTCATGATCAGTGTCTGGGTGAGATAATTGGTGAAGGCCATCTTGCCGGTCGCTGCCAGCACTGACGTGACCGGCTTCATCCAGACCTGCTGACAGATCAGCATGATTGCCGAGGCGTAGCCAAAGGCCAGGATCATCGAGCCGACATACTGCGCCGCGGCGGCCTGCCAAGCGATGGCCGTCGAAAAATCATTGGCGAGCAGATACCAGGCTTGCCAGCCGCTCAGGGCGACGCCCAGCGGGATGCAAATCGCCGCACACCAGCCATAACGCTTGGCCGACCAGCCCAGGGTCAGGAACCCCGCGCGGAAGGCGGCCATGCCAATCAGCATCATGCCGGCAATTCGGCCGGAAAACATCACCAGCTGGATCAATTCGAAAATCAGCGTCGTCGCCATATTGTAGGGCAGGCGATCAATGAAGCCGGCTTGGTAGAGCGCTGTGAGCTCCGCTACCCGCTCCGGCGTGAAGCCCATCGCATCGGCGCCAGTGGTGGTATCGCCCAGCAGCGCGCCGATGGCGGCACCACCGATCATCAAGAGGCCGGTAAAGGCTCCCAGGCCGAGGCCAAGAGCCAGCAACCCACCCGTGGTCATGCGACGTGCCGTCACCACCACCATCCCGGCAAGCGCATAGGGTACGAGGATATCGCCGTACCAGAATATGTAGGCATGGATCAGGCCGAAGAAGAGCAGCCAGAGCATGCGCCGCCAGTGCCGCTTGTGCGCTGCCTCACCCGTTCCCAGCATCAGGCAAATCCCCGCGCCGAACATGGCGGAGAACAGGGTGATGAATTTCAGCGTGAAAAAGGTCTGGGTGAACCACCAGGCCAGCTGATTGGCCGGCTGATCGAAATTGCCCTGGACATAGGGGTAATCCGTCGCCGGCCAGAGCAGGCCGAAATACTGGACGTTCACCATCAGGATGCCGAGAACGGCAAAGCCGCGCAGCGTGTCCAAGCTCTCAAAACGCATCGCGCGGGGCGCAGCCGGCATGAAGTTCTCCCTTTAGGCGAATTCGCCTCGATTCAGCCTTATTCTTACAAAGTTTTCACGCATTTCAACGGCTTCGTGAATTGAAAATTCGCAAGGCTATAGTCATACCGATTATGTCGTTGGTGCTTTTAGAGGGACAGCTAAAATGACCGACCTGCTCGCCGCCTTCATTGAATGGCTTGCGGTCCTTGCGATGTCGCTGGTTGGCATCGAATACACCCCGGCCGTCAACTGTGATCCGCAACCGCCTGTCGAATTCGAAACGGTTGAATACCTGCCAGCCGGCTATCTGCGCCCGGCTGCCTATTCCATCGATGATCGGCGCGCGGCCGAACTCGAATTGCGGCGGCTCGCCGAATGCGACGCGTCCATGCTGGTTTTACCGGTGCAAACCCGGCCGGTGCTGGTCGAGCACACCCGCGTTTACGACAGCTGATTAACGCGAATCGGATCAATTTTCCGCCGCAAATCCAGTCTCTGCATAGATTATCTGTGTCTAAGCCGAGCCTTTGGGCGTATGCTCGTTATAGTTTGATTAAGACATCGCCCCGCCGGACGATGCGCTGAAGAATTCGCGCTCCCGGGCAGACCAAGCACTGTATCGAGCATCAAAATGACCGAGAATCTGCAAGAGAATTCAAGCGTTTTGGCTGAAATCGACCTGATCGCGGAGAGCCGCGAAGCCCCCCTTACAGCGGCGCCGCGCAGCCAGATGACGTCCGAATCGGGCGCCCCCGATACCGGCCCGGCCGCGCGTCGGCAATCCGACCGGTCCGGCGCGTGGCTGGTTTGGACCGGAAATATTTTCGCCTTGTTGTGGATTGGTGCGGCCGGCGCCTTCCTCGTCGGCTATCTCGGCATCAATTCCCTGGAAAGCCTGACCCGGTTCGGCTTCGGCCAGCTCACCGGCCTGGCTGTTTTCGCCCTGACGCCGGCACTGCTGTTTGCGATGTGCGGCCTGCTGGCACGGGAAATTGTCCGCAATGCCCGTAATACTGACCGGGTCGAAGCCGCGATCAGCCGCCTGGCGCAACCGGCAGCCCATGCCGGGCAACAGATCAGAACGCTGGCCGACGCCGTATCCGGTGAAGTCGAGCGCATTAATGACAGCATGGACAGCGCCCTGGCCCGGCTTGCCGCGATGGAAGAGGTGATCAATCACCATGCGGAAACCCTGGAGCAGTCCGCCGGTGACGCCCATGAACGCACCGAGACGCTGTTGTCCGGACTGCGCAAGGAACGGCTGCGGCTCGGCGAAGTGTCCGAAAGCCTTGATGACAAGGCTGCCCTGATTGCCGCGGCGATCTCCGATCAATCAAAAATGGTCGCAGCGGCAGCGGAACTGGCTGCGAGCCAGGCCAATGATACCGAAAAGCGGCTTCTGGCCACGGTCGATACGCTCAACGATGCCAGTGCCTCCATGGCCGAGCGCGGCCAGGTGGTTTCGGCCCGCATCACCGACCGTATCGAGCACCTGCGAGACCTGTCTGACGAGCTGAAAACGCGCGCTGACGGGCTCGACACGGCCTATGACACGCACAAGGCCAAGCTCGGTGAAACCGGCGAAGCCCTGCGCAAGGAACAGGAGAAGATCGCCGCTGCGCTCGACTTCCATCGCGCCGAGCTCGACGTCATGGTCACCGCAGCGCGCGATGGTGCCGAGGCACTCAGCGCCGCGACCACCGATGGGGCCAGCGCCTTCAAGGATGCCGTCGATGATGCCCTGACGCGGTCGCGGGAACTGGCCGGCCATGTCCGTCGGGAAACCGATCATGCGGCGCGCGAACATGAATCCGCCCTGGCCCGGCTCGTCGCCGCAGCCCAGGAAGCCAAAACCATGTCCGATGTCGCCATCGCCGCCGTGGAAGAACAGGCGGAGCGCGTAGCCGACAAGGTACAACAGACCAATGAAGCGGCCTTCGAGGCCGCCCAACGGTCTGACCAGGCCTTCGAACAGCGCATTGCGGAAGCAGAAAAGCTCACCTCCAAGGCGGCCCAGGCGGCTGATGATGCTGCTGAGTCGGTGCGCCGTCGGCTGGAAGCCGTTTTGGCCTCGGCACGGGCGGAAACCCAGACCGTGGAGCGCCAGATCGATTCCATGACCGAGCGCCTTGGCGAAATGCCGGAGCTCGCCCGCACCCGCGCCCAGGAGGCCGCCGATGCGCTGCGCCGCGGGCTTGAAGGGCTCAATGCCGCCGCCCTGGCTGCGGCTGAGGAGGCGCAGGAGATTGATGCGGCCTTCCAGGCCCGTATACGCCAGAATTACGAGCTGCTGAGCGACTTCATGCTGCGCATGGGTTCTGTCGCCGGTGGCCGCCGTGTGCCGGATCTCGGGCTCAATGAAGTCCCGTCACCGCTGCCGCGCCGCAATCGCGCGCCGGAAGACCTGGCTGGCGACGCCGCACCCGCGGTCCGCGCTCAGGCCGAGACCCCAAGCCGCGATGAAATGAACACCGGTCTGACCGGCGTATCCGATGAAGATCGTGGCGGAGCTGAAACGCGTGTCGGCTTCCCCGAGCGAGATGCTCCCAAGCCGGCGGCCGCCGCTTCCGGACCGGTTACCGGTCGTCGCAGCGAGCCGGGCTGGCGCTGGAAGGATCTGCTGTCATCCATGCCGGAAGACCGCGACAACAATCCGCGCGCGGCGAATGCCGACGACAAGGGTGAATAAGCGGGCGAACTAGCCGGTATTGTCAGCGGTCCAGCGAGCCAGCTCGTTGACCGCCTGCGTGGAAGCCGCGTTGAATGCGTCGATGATGGCGCCAGCTCGGTTTTCTCGCGCCCGCACTTCCGCCGAGAACACCTGGGACCCGACGAATTCACGACCGCTCTCGCGGATCAGACGGGCCGCAATGCGCACGCGCACGACCGGCGCAGAATTCTCGCCCTGGTCATAAGCGGCCTCGAACTCGCGCAGATCAAGACGCAGTTCATACTCACCGCGAACCGCATCAGCGGGCCGGACCGGGTCAATACCGGTATCGTCAGAATGGAAGGTGTCGATGACCAGATTCTGCACCAGGCTCGGTGCCGGCGAAATCCAGCGTGCGCCGGCCATATAGGCCAGATGCTGTTCGCTGACCTGGATCGCGATCTCGTCGCCATTCAAGCCGGCCGGTGCCATCGGGCGCTCGATCTCGATAATGACGCGGTCGCTCGCCCCATTGCTCTGGCGCGGCTCCGGGCTGGACAGCCGATAAACGGCGACCGGCTCGGTTTCCGGCAAGAGGGAGACACAGCCCGTCAGGGCCAGGGCGCTGAGCCCGGCAAGCGCCAGGCCTTTGATCGTCGATACGGTCATTGCGGAACCTCCACCTGTTCGCGCGGCGTGCCGGCGATGAACTGACCCGGATTGTTTTCAATTTCGCTGGCGATACGTTCCAGCGCCTCGGTCAGGCGCTGCAGATTAGCTGCCGAGCGGGTGATATTTTCGAGCCCGTTATCGGCGAAATTCTCCACCGCAGGCGTTACCGAGCGAACCAGGTAATCGGTATCAACCGCCGCCTGATTAACCGCCATGGCGGCCAGTGTCGTCTCATTGACCGCCGGCGTGAGATCATCGATGAGGAAATTCTCTGCCGAGACGGAGAATTGCTGCAGCGACTGGGCCGCCACAGAGATATCCGATGCCGCAGTATCGATGCGCTGGATGGCGTCCCGAGCATCGGCGATCAAGGCATCTTCCTCGCTCAGACGGTCGGTGATCTCGCGCAGATTGGTCAGCGTTTGCGAGACTTCCTCGATATTGTCTTCATTGAGCAGTTCGGACAGGCGGAAGAGCGCGATCTGCGCCGCATCCAGCACGTCTTCCGAGCCTTCCACCAGGCCTTCCAGCTGCGCGCGCCGGGCAAAGATGCGCGGCGGCGGGCGATTGGCCGGGCTTTGCAAGCGCTGCGCGTCAGGCGAACCACCGGAGATAAGGATATAGGACAGACCGGTCAGGCCCTGCGGTTCCAGCTGGGCGAAACTGTCGATCCGGACCGGGGTTTGCGCCAGCACCTGGACGCGGGCGACCACACGGCTTTGCTCGTCCAGCCCCAGCTCGGTCACCTCGCCGACCTGGATACCATTGAATCGCACCTCAGCGCTTTCGCGCAGACCACGGACCGGGCCGTCGAAAACGATGTCATACATGGCGTATTCCTCGTCAAAGGAGACTTTCGCCATCCAAAGCGAGAAGAACACACCGGCGACCACAAGGATCACGGTGAACAGCCCCACCAGGGCGTGGTGCGCTTTCGTTTCCATCGTCTAGCTCTCTTTCCCCGCCAGCGCTGCGCGACCGCGCGGACCATGGAAATACTCCTGGATCCAGGGATGCGGATTGCGCAACAGGGCCTCGATCGGTGCAACCGCGGCCACGCGTTTGTCTGCCAGAACCGCGACGCGGTCGCAAATGGCATGAAGACTGTCGAGATCGTGGGTGATCATCAAAACCGTCAGGCCCAGGGCCTGGGATAATTCAAGAATAAGGCTATCAAAAGCCGCCGCCCCGATCGGGTCGAGACCGGCTGTCGGCTCGTCCAGGAAGAGGATTTCCGGGTCGAGCGCCAGGGCGCGCGCCAGGGCCACGCGCTTGCGCATACCGCCGGAGAGTTCCGACGGGTAGCGGTCGCCGACATCAGGTGCCAAACCGGACAGGCCGATCTTCATGCCCGCAATCTCTTCCATCAGGGCGGGCGGCATATCGATATGTTCACGCAGCGGCGCCATGACGTTCTCGAGCACGGTGAGCGAGGTGAACAGGGCGCCGTTTTGGAACAACACCCCCCAGCGCGAATTGACCTTGAGACGCTCGAGCGCGGTCATTTGCGAAAAACGTCGGCCATTGAACAGGATATCGCCGCCATCGGGCTCCTTGAGGCCGAGAATGCTGTTGAGCAGCACGGTCTTGCCGGTACCCGAGCCGCCGACCAGGCCCATGATCTCACCGCGCCGGATATCCAGGTCGAGATTTTCGTGCACGACATGACGGCCGAATGCAGTGCGCAGGCCACGCACGGAGATCAGGATATCGTCGCTCATATCCCCAGCTCCAGATACATCATGGCGAACATCGCCTCGAGCACGATAACAGCGAAGATCGACTGCACGACCGAAGCGGTCACGCGGCGGCCGAGCGATTCCACATCACCGGACACCATCATGCCCTGGCGGCAGCCGATAATAGCGACCACAAGGCCGAAGACGGGAGCCTTGGACATGCCGACAAGGAAATGATCCCAGGGCAATTCCTGATGGAAGCGGGCGATAAACAGGGTTGGCGAGATGTCCTGCGCACTCCAGGCGACAATCATGCCGCCGAAAATGCCGGCAATCATGGCTCCGAAGGTCAGCAAGGGGGCCATGAGGACACAGGCGATGACCCGCGGCAGGACCAGGGCTTCGAACGGGTCGAGGCCCAGCACGCGCATGGCATCGATCTCCTGCTGCATCTTCATCGACCCGATCTGCGCCGTGAAGGCCGAATCCGATCGGCCCGCGAGCATGATGGCGGTAATCAGAACGCCGAATTCACGCAGGACAGCGATGCCGACCAGTTCCACGGTGAAGACAGAAAAACCGAGCGTCTGCAGCAGGTTGGCGCCCATATAAGCAACCACTGCGCCGATAAAAAAGGACAGGACGGCGATGATCGGCATGGCGTTGACGCCGACCTCTTCCATCGCCCAGATCGTTGGTGTGAGGCGCAGTCGCTGCGGGTTCGCGAGCGTGCGGAACCCGGTCATGATGGTTTTGCCGAGAAAGGCGAACGTATCGAGCGCCTCGCGCAAAACCGCCTCGATTCCGGCGCCGATCCGGGCCAAGGCCGGACCGAAACCGTAGCCCGCCTCGTCCTCTGCCGGACAGATTGTGGTGCGCGCGCGGACTTCTTCGATCAGGCGACGGGCGGTCGGGTGTTCACCGATGAAATGGAAATCACCATCGGGCTCGGAACAGCGTCGGGTGACGCGGCCGATAATATAGGCCCCGGCCGTATCGATCAGGCCCAGATCACTCAGGTCAATGACGATATCGCCAGGAGCCACGCTCTCCTCGACATCGCGCAGGGTTGCGTCCATGCGCCCGACGGTTTCAACCGTCCAGTCGCCATGCAGCTCGACAATGGTTTTGGCGCCGTCGGCACGCAAAACCACTCCCGCCGCGGTGACAGAAGATGCAGGCTTTCCCCTCATAAGGCTGACCCTACTCGATTTTTTCTGCAGGCGTTAGTGGCGAAACACGCCAAAGTGCAATCGCTGCAACCAGGCCCAGCGCCGCTGGCACGATCATGATAGCGAACCCGCCCACGCCTATGCGGGCAAAGAAGTATCCGGACACCGCAGAGGCAACCGCCATGACCACGCCGCCGGACAGGGCTGAATTGATCGCCTGTGCCGTGGCGGCATAGCGGTCAGGCACTGATTGCACCGCATAACGCAAAAAGCCGATATAGGTCGCCGCGAAGGTCAAGGCGTGCAGCAGCTGCAGGGCGAACAGGGCCCAGAGCGGCGGCGCCAGCGCCGTCAGCCCCCAGCGCAGGATCGACGCCGCTGCGCCGACGCCGAGCAGCATGGCGGGCGATAACCGCCCCAGCAAGCCGCGCCCGGAGAGCCACAAAAACCCGATCTCGATGGCGACACCGGTCGACCAGAGCGCCCCGATCAGCACCTCATTATGTCCCTGGGCTGTCCAGGCGACGGCCGAGAACGCGTAGTAGAAGCCATGCGCGCCCTGCACCAGGGCCGAGGCCGCCAGGGCCAGGCCGAACGGCCCGTAGATCAAACGGCCGATCCGCACCCAGTCCGCCCCGCCGGCACTGGCGGGGTCTTCCTGTTCACCGGCCGGCAGGAAGGCTGCGGCCAGGGTGATCAAGGCGGTGCCGAATATCATCCAGTAAAGAACGCTTTCGCTGCCGGCCGCGTTGATCATGGCACCGGCGACAAAATTGGAGACGATGAACAGGGCCGATCCGACGGCGCGCACAGGGCCGAAGGCGAACCCGTCCTTGCTGGCCGCGCGCATGGCAAAGGCATCGATCAGCGGTATCTGGCCGAACAGCACCGCGCCGGAAAAGAAGGACAATAACGCCAAGACAGGCGCGCCCCATTGCGGCGTGTGCAGGGCAAAAACCAGCAGGGAGAGGATGGCGAAGGCAAGGATCGGGCTACGCCGGCGACGCGCCTGATCCGCCCAGCGCGCGCCCAGCGGAGAGACCAGTGTGCGTCCAGCCAGTCCGGCTGCCACGATCAGCCCAATCGACTCCGCCGACAGTTCGCGCCCTTCCAGCCATTTCGGGAAATACGGCAGGAAGGCCCCGAAGGTCAGATAGAAAGCCCCGTAATAGGCCGCAAATCGAACCGGAGCTGCGGTGGACATTCTGGGCCTTTCCAGATCGGTACGCCTGCACAGATTGCGGTTTGAGCACAGTCTTGGCGCTTGGCGAACAGTGTTCACTTCGTTAGTTTCCGCCCACCTATCTTGGCGGGACCAGCCCATGGACCGAAATCCTCTGCTTTCTGCAAGCCCCAATGACACGCGGCTGCCGGAAACCCTGCGGCCACTGCGCGTGCTGGTCACCGGTTATCGTTCGCATCCCCATGTTGGCGGCCAGGGCGTTTACATTCGCGAGCTGGTCACAGCGCTGCTGGAGCTGGGCCATCAGGTCACGGTGGCTTCGGGCCCGCCCTATCCGGAATTGCCTGAGGGTGTTGAGCTGATCGAACTGCCCTCGCTCGACCTGTTTGCCGAAGACAATGCCTTCCTGGCGCTGCGCCCGAGGCACTTGGCCTCCTGGGCCGATCTGTCGGAATGGCTGTCGCACAATTCCGGTGCCTTCGGTGAGCTCTACGCCTTCTCGCGCCGGCTTGAACGCTTCTTGCGCAGCGAGGCTCATCGCTTTGACGTGATCCATGACAACCAGACCTTGGCAACGCCCTTCTTGCGCATCGACAAGCACTTGCCGGTTATCACCACCCTGCATCACCCGATCGCCATCGACCGCGAATTCGCAGTCGCGGCCGGACAGAAATGGTGGAAACGCGCCTTGACGCGGCGCTGGTATCATTTCGTCGGCATGCAGGCAAAGAGCTCCCGTGCCCTGCCCCGCTTGCTTGCGGTTTCCGGCGCGGCACGCGACAGCCATGTTGAGCACTACGGTGTCGCGCCGGACCGGGTGCGCGTCGCCTTCAACGGGCTCGATCACGGGATTTTCTACCCGGACAAGTCGGTTGAGCGCGAAACCGGCCTCATCGTCACCACCGCCAGCGCCGATGCGCCGATCAAGGGCCTCGATGTTCTGATCGAAGCGCTGGCCCGGATCGCGCCGGATCATCCGCAAGCGCGCCTGCACATCGTTGGCAAGCTGCGTGACGGGCCTGCCAAGCGCGCGCTGGAAACCCTGGGGCTCAGCGACCGGGTAACCTCGTCTTCCGGCCTGACCCGGGAGGATATCGCCCAGCTTTACCGGCGCGCCCATATCGTGGCCTGTCCGGCCCGCTTTGAAGGCTTCGGCTTCCCCGCGGCCGAGGCCATGGCCTGCGGCGCAGCCGTTGCCGCTAGCGATGGCGGCGCCCTGCCGGAAGTCGTGGGTGAAACAGGCCTGGTGTCTGCTGTCGGCGATGCTGATGCCATGGCGGACAACCTGGCGCAATTGCTTGCCGACCCGGCCAAGGCCCGCGCCATGGGCGAAGCGGCGAGCCAGCGCGCGGTTGAAGCCTTCCAGTGGCGCGGCCATGCCCTCGCAGCGAGCCGTCTTTATGCTGAAGCCCTGGCCGAACGAGGACAGACATCATGATGGTCACCATCCGTATCGAGGATCTCGACCTTGAACCCGGAATGCGCGTGCTGGACCTGGGCTGCGGCCGTGGCCGTCACATGCATGCGCTGTACTGGAATGATGTACCGGTGGAAGTGGTCGGGCTCGACCTCTCCCAGGAGGAAGTGAAGGTCGCCTGGGACGGATTTTTCGAGTTACCGCCGCCTCCATCAACGTCAGAACAGCGCGGCGCCTATGCCACAGCCGGTGATGCCGGTCGCCTGCCCTTTGGCGACAACAGTTTCGACCGGGTGATTTGTTCCGAAGTCCTCGAACACGTGCCCGATCCGGACAAGGTGCTCGAGGAGATTTCCCGCATTCTCAAGCCGGGCGGACTGTTCGCGGCCTCTGTACCGCGCTACTGGCCCGAGGCGATCTGCTGGGCCTTGTCGGAGGGCTATCAGAACACGCCGGGCGGCCATGTCCGCATTTTCCGCTCCAAGGCGCTCAAGAGCGCTGTTGAGAGCCAGGGCTTTGCCCGCTTTGCCCGGCATTGGGCGCATGGCCTGCACAGCCCCTATTGGTGGCTGCAATGCGCCCTGTGGGACAATCGCGAGACCTCCGGCCTGGTGCGGACCTATCGCAAATTCCTCGAATGGGACCTGCTGCAGCGCCCGTGGCTGACGCGGGCGATGGAATGGCTCCTGAACCCGGTGATGGGCAAGTCCGTTGTCATGTACTTCCGCAAGAGCGCCTAGATGAGCGATCTGGTCGACATCCGGGGCTGTGCCGACTGGATCGAGCAGCTGCAACGCCCCGACGGCTCTATTCCCTGGGTCGAGGCGGGGATCTGGGACGCGTGGAATCATGGCGAGAGCGCCATGGCCCTGGCGATTGCCGGTCGCCGGGAGACCACGCTGAAGGCCCTCGATGCTTTCAATCAGCGCCAGGAGACCGATGGCGGCTTTACCGGCGACCTCGGCGCTTCGGTTCCGCTCGACGACGCCAATCGCCGTCTGGTCCCCGGGACACCGGACACCGCTCGCGATACCAATTTCACCGGCTATGTCGCCGTCACCGTGCTGCGCAGCCTGCTGGCGCTGAACGCGCTGGACCAATTGCCGCGCTACTGGCCGATGCTGTCGCGGGCGATGGATTTCGTCCTCGCTCACCAGGGCGAGCATGGCGATATCGTATGGCGCGCTCGCGAACCCCATGAGGAGCTGTCCGAAATCGACAGCCTGCGGGCCGGCAATGCCAGCCTCTACAAGGCCCTGGAATGCGCGCTCATTGCCGCCATGGCGATGGGCGAGCGCCGCGATGACTGGCTCAGCGCCCGTCAGGCGATCGGCGCTGTCCTGCGTGAAAATGATGCCCGTTTCGATCGGTTTGGGACCGACCGGCGGCGATATGCCATGGACTGGTATTATCCGGTCCTCGCTGGCGTGCTCTCGCCTGAAACCGGGCGGGCGCGGCTCTATGCCCGCTGGAGCGAGTTCGTCTCCCCCGGCATGGGCTGCCGGTGCGTTCATGACGAACCCTGGGTGACCGCCGCGGAGACCGCGGAACTTGTCCTCGCCTGCCTGGCTGCAGAAAAGCCCGATCAGGCGCGGACCCTGCTGGCCAATCTCTCACCGCTGGCCGCGGATGAAGGCGGCTACTGGATGGGCTGGCAATATGAAGAACACGTGCTCTGGCCCTATGAGCGCCCGTCCTGGACCGCCGGTGCACTGGTGCTGGCAGCGGACGCGCTCGATGCGCTCACGCCGGGCTCAAGCTTGCTGACCCGGGTTCATGTCGCGGAATTGCCGGCTAAGCCAGGCGGCGAAGGACTTCCAGCGTCCCTACGCGTTTGACCGGCTCGAACAGCTCGGACGCCACCGCCAGCTTCCAGATTTCATAAGGCGGACGACCGCCATCTTCCGGATTGGGGAAGACGTCATGGATGGCGAGTATCCCGCCCGGCACCACACGCCCGGCCCAGCCGCGATAATCGGCCAGCGCGGCCTGCATGGAATGGCCGCCATCGATGAACACCATGCCCATCGGCGTAGTCCAGTGACGCGCAATGATCGCTGAGCGGCCGACAACGGGGATCACACAGTCTTCCAGCTCTCCCTTGAACAGGGTCTCACGCAGGGCCGGAAGGGTCTCGACCGCACCGAGCGCGGCATTGAACAGATCGGGATCGTGATATTCTTCACCGGGCTGGTGTTCTTCCGAACCGCGATGGTGATCGAGCGTATAAAGCACCGTTCCGGCATCACGCGCTGCCGGCCCGAGATAAAGCGCCGACTTGCCGCAATAGCTGCCGATTTCCAGCACCGGTCCCAGCTGTCCCGCTTCGCGCACCAGGGATGCAAGCGCCTCACCTTCCTTGGGATCAAGGAAGCCTTTGACCTGGTCGGGATGAAGCATCAGCTCGCCGTAGCGCGCAGATAGTGACGCAGATTGGCCAACTCATCGGCCCGGTCACGCAGCCGTTCGGCATGCGAGGCGAGCTGGGCACGCTGCATGTGGACATGATCCAGGCTCTCGGTATCGAGCCGAGGAGCGACAGCGGCGATCGCAGCGTCGAAGGTTTCCAGCGCCTGGCGTGAATGCGCCACGGCGCGTTCGACATGTTCTAGGTCCCGCGTCAGTGAGGAACGCGAAATCTGTTGCTCGGTGGTCGCCAGCATATGGGCGGCGATATCGACCTCGCGCACCAGCGCGTCAGCCTGTTCAAGATCCATACGCAGGAGTTCAACCGCGGCGGCATTGTCCAGCGAGCCAAGATCGGTCATGGCGAGATAGGGCAGCTGGTCATCGCGTTCGATGATCGGCTCGTCTTCGTCAGCCTGCCCGGTCAGGCGGGCCATCCAGCCACGCGCCGAAGCCGCCATACTATTGGCCGGGCGGATCCAGCCGCGGTCCTCAAACACCGATTGTAGCCGGTCGACGGCGCGGCGGAGTGCAGATTGCTGGTCAATTTCTGGAGCTGTGGAACCGGGAAGAGCTGAGCTGGCGACGGATATGGGAGCACTGGCACAACCAGTCGCTACCAGGCAGGCGCAGGCCATAACCGTTACACCGAGGAACTTGCCCATCGCAGTTTCGTCCCAATACTAGAAGACACCCCAATACCTAAAGACGATACCGGGTCGTATCGCGATAGGCTATGGTTTATTCGGTTTAAGACTCACTAACAGCAGATCAGCAAATGGACGCAGCCTATCTGAGACGATTGCTCTACCCGCCAGTCCGGGCTTTCCGGACTCAGCGGCTTGATGTCGGCGATGGTCACAATCTGCACATTGAGGAATGCGGCCGGCATGACGGCCTGCCGGTCGTGACGCTGCATGGTGGTCCCGGCGGCGGCATCTCACCCGCCCTGCGCCGCTTCTTCGACCCCGAACGCTACCGGGTCATCCTGTTTGATCAGCGCGGCTGTGGCCGGTCCACGCCGCATGCCAGCCTGCGCGCCAATACGACCCAGGACTTGATCGACGATATCGAGCGCATCCGCGAACTCATGGGCGTCGACAAGTGGATCGTCTTCGGTGGGTCCTGGGGGGCCACACTGGCGCTCGCCTACGCCCAGCAGCACCCGGAGCGCTGCCTCGGCCTCGTTCTGCGGGGTATTTTCACCTGTTCCCAGATCGAGCTCGACTGGTTCTACAAACAGGGCGCCAACATGTTGTTCCCGGACGCCTGGGACCGGCTGGTCAATCCGCTCGCCAATACCGAGCGCGACGACATTGTCCGCGCTTATTATGAGCGCCTGACCGAGCCTGATGTGGTCCGCCGCCGCCCGGACGCGCTGGCCTGGGCGCGCTGGGAAAGCGCGCTGATCTCGCTAGCCGGGGACCCCAGCGCTCCGCTGGCTGATCCGATCCGCGCCGATGCCCTCGCCCGCCTGGAGACGCATTACTTCCAGCACAAGGGCTTCTTTGACTATGACGGCCAGATTCTCGATCAGACCGAGCGGTTGAAGGATATCCCGGGTGTTATCGTTCAGGGCCGATATGACGTCGTCACGCCCCCCCGAACAGCATGGAGCCTCGCCCGGTCTTGGCCGAAAGCGAGGCTCCAATTGATCGGCGATGCCGGCCATGCGGCCGGTGAGCCGGGCGTGGTGGACGCGCTGGTGCGCGCCACCGACGCTTTTGCAGATCAGCTCGGCTAGCCGAGGCCGAGCATGCCGTTGAGCGCGCCACCGTTGAAGCGGGCATCCAGGCCGAGCACCAGCACGAGACCGACGACGAACGGGATGACGTAACGCATCATGAAGTGGAAGAAGCCAAACATGCGGTTGGACGCATGGCTGAGCTCTTCGCGCAAGATGGCTTTCGGCAGAACCCAACCGGTGAAGACGGCGATCAGGAAACCACCGAAGGGCAGCAGGATCTCACCCGACAGGATGTCGACGAAACCGCCGGCGAACTGCGAGGAATAGACGGCGCCCGCACCGATCATGAAGGCAAAACCGCCTAGCAGACCAGCGATCTGCGGCCGTCCAAAGTTTGAATGCTCGTCGAAGAAGGCCACCGTGGCCTCCAGCAGCGAGATTGACGAGGTCAGCGCGGCGATGAAGGCCAGGAAGAAGAAGGCCCCGCCAATGATATTGCCAGCCGGAATGGAGGCGAACAGAGCCGGCAGGGTGTCGAAGATCAGGCTCATGCCCGCTGCCGGGTCAACACCGGCTGAGAACACGATCGGGAAGATCATGAAACCGGCAACCAGGGCGACGACCGTGTCGGCACCGGAAATCACCACGGCGCTCTCGCCGATATTGGTGTCCTTCGTCAGGTAGGAGCCGTAGGTGATCATGATCGCCGAGGCGACACCAACCGAGAAGAAGGCTTGGCCCAGGGCAGACACGAACGTCCCGCCATCAACGACGGAGAAGTCCGGCGTGAACAGATAGGTGAAGGCCTGTGCGGTAGACCCGTCAGAGAAACCGCGCACAACAGCGAAAATGGTCAATGCCGCGAGCATGACGAAGAAGAGCGGCATGAGGATGGTGACCACACGTTCGATACCGCCCTTGAGGCCGCGCGACACGATCCAAATGGTCAGGGCCATGAAGAGCGCGTGCCAGAACAGCTGAACGCCTTCACCCTGGTAGTACATATTGGCGCCCGCTTCAGAGGCGAAACCGCCTGCGAAACCCGCTGCCGACATCGCCATCACCTGGCCGGCGATCACGGAATAGGTCGTCAGCACCAGGAAACCACCGGCCATACAAACCCAGCCCACGAAGGACCATTTTCCGGACTTCTTGGCTTCAACGGCGAGCGTGCGCGTCGAGGTCACAGCGGACTTCTGCGCCCGGCGGCCGATCGTGAACTCGGCCATGAGGACCGGGAATGCGATCAGCGCCACACAGGCGATATAGATCAGGACGAAGGCCGACCCGCCGTTTTCACCCGTCTGGAACGGGAAACGCCAGAGATTGCCGAGACCAACCGCGGAACCAACCGCGGCCATGATGAATGCAAAGCGCGAGGACCAATGCGCGTGTGAAGCTGCAGGCGTAGCCGCCATATTACTCTCCCCTCGGACGGCACCCCAACATCGCCGTCCCTTGTGACTAATCGCCGCGCACACTTCCCCATGCGTCATGCCCGGTCAAGCTTGACAGAGCAGAGGAATGGCTCAGCCGAAC
>NZ_JASBRQ010000083.1 GCF_030149425.1 Maricaulis sp.
CGGTCCGGCGACCGCATCCCGTCACAAGAAAGTTCTCAAGAAGGCGAAAGGCTATTACGGCGCCCGCCGCAAGCAGTTCCGTACTGCTGTGCAGGCTGTGGAGAAAGCCGGCCAGTACGCCTATCGCGACCGCCGCGCCAAGAAGCGCAATTTCCGTTCGCTCTGGATCCAGCGCATCAATGCTGGCGCCCGTGAGCACGGCATGACCTATTCGGTTTTCATGAACGGCCTGACCAAGGCTGGCATCGAAGTTGACCGCAAGGTCCTCTCTGACATCGCCATCCGCGAGCCGGAAGCGTTTAAGGCCCTGGTCGACCAGGCGCGCGCTGCGCTGGGCTAAACCCGGCTGAATGAAATTCCGGAAAAGGCCCGCCAGCGCAAAGCCGGCGGGCCTTTTTCTTTGCGCCTTTGGCGTGCACCCCATCCGCCGCGCTGCTTCGCAGCCCGGCACCTTCCCCATCAAGGGGAAGGAGGGCAATGAAGCTCCCTCCTCGCCCTCGATGGGCGAGGTCCCGCGAAGCGGGGGAGTGGGTGCGCGGCGAAGCCGCTAGACACAATCCTCCTGTTGACCGCGCCGGGCGGTCGACAGTGCAAATGACAGAAGCTAAACCGGCTCCAGAGTAGTCAGAGAATTGATATGACCCAAATCGCTCAGGAAAACGCTCAGGCCGAAGTTGAAGCCCTTCGGATGCAAATCTCAGATCGCCTCGAAAGCATAGATACGCTGAGTGAGTTTCAGGATCTAAAGGTCGCGATCTTCGGTAAAAAGGGAGAATTGAACGCGAAGCTGCGCGAGGCTGGCAGGGATCCGGTTAAACGCGTGAATTACTCGCCCTTGCTCAATGAGCTGAAGCTGCAATTGACCCAACGTTTCGCAAGGAAGCTTGAAACGCTGGAGAGCGCGGCCATGGATGCGGCGCTGGCCTCGGAAACGGTTGATGTCACCCTGCCGGTGCGTCCGCAGCGCCAGGGCTCGCTGCACCCGATCACCCAGGTGATGGAAGAGCTCGCCGTGATCTTCGCCGATATGGGCTTCGCCGTCGCAGAAGGCCCTGATGTCGAGGACGACTTCCATAACTTCACCGCGCTGAACTTCCCCGAAGGCCACCCGGCGCGCGACACCCAGGACACCTTCTTCATGAAGCCGGATGCCGAGGGCATGCGGAAGGTCCTGCGCACGCACACTTCCCCGGTTCAGATCCGCACCCTGCTGAAGCAAAAGCCGCCGATCCGCATTATTGCGCCGGGCCGTGTTTATCGCTGTGACTGGGACCAGACGCACACGCCGATGTTCCACCAGGTCGAGGGCCTGGTGATCGACAAGGAGGCCAATATGGGCCACCTCAAGGGCGTGCTGCTCGACTTCATCTCCGCCTTCTTCGAGACCGACCAGGTCGAGGCGCGGTTCCGTCCGCACCACTTCCCCTTCACCGAGCCGTCCGCCGAGATGGATGTGAAATACGAGCGTGTCGGCGCCGGCGTGAAAGTCGGATCGGGCAATCAGTGGATGGAAATTCTCGGCTGCGGCATGGTGCACCCGAACGTGATCCGCAATTGCGGTCTCGATCCGGATGAATACCAGGGCTTTGCCTGGGGCATGGGCGTGGACCGCCTGGCGATGCTGAAATATGGAGCGCCGGACCTGCGCGACTTCTTCAACTCCGACGTCCGCTGGCTGGCCCACTACGGCTTCAGCCCGCTGCTGCAGGCGAACCTGGCGACGGGGCTGAGCTAAGCGGTCTTATGATCAACTGGCTCAAACAAAACCACCAATCCCTGACCGCTTTCGGCGCCATGCTGGTCGGCGCGGCGGCGCTTTTCATTGCCTGGGAGCAAGCCCGGGTGATGCGGGCGCAGCAGGAGGTGATGCAGGAGCAGCAGCATGGTTCGGTCTATCCCGTGCTGCAGATCGATGGCTATTTCCGCCAGCGTGACGGGCGCCAGCAGGTCGGTGTCAGCGTCACCAATGCCGGGGTCGGTCCGGCCCTGATCGATGATGTCGTCCTGATCCGCGACGGGGCGCCGTCGGATGAGTTCGAGCAGGTCATGTCCTTGATGCCGCAAGGCACCAATCTGAACTGGTCGAGCATGGTCGGACGCGTCCTGGCCGCCGGTGATACGGCGACCATGATGGAATATTCCTGGCCGCTGGAGGCCATTGCGCAAGACGAGTTCGATGCCTTCCTCGCCGAGTGGAGCCATTGGGACATGACGACCTGTTATTGCTCGGTCTTCGGGCGTTGCTGGATAGCCGATACCCGGGGCGTTGGCCTGCGGCCGCAGGCGGTTGAGGCTTGCCCGCGCCCGGACGAGGACCTGTTCGAAGAAATGGCCGAGGACTTTGCCCGCCGCGGGGAGGTCGAAGCGCCATGACGTCTCAACTCAATTCGCAGATCATGATCTGCCCGGTGGCCGAGGCCGCCAAACTCGAAATCAATCTGTAAAGCGACGGCTGGAGCC
Source organism: Maricaulis sp. (assembly GCF_030149425.1). Taxonomy (GTDB): domain Bacteria; phylum Pseudomonadota; class Alphaproteobacteria; order Caulobacterales; family Maricaulaceae; genus Maricaulis. Next base: position 2,461 of record NZ_JASBRQ010000083.1, read on the forward strand.
GACCCATGAAATTCCCTCTGTCCTGGCTGAAATACCACCTTGAGACCGACGCCACCCTCGACGAGCTCGCCAAGGCCATGACCATGGCGGGTCTAGAGATCGAAGATATCGACAACCCGGCGGAGAAGTTCGCGGATTTCTCGGTCGCCTACGTCCAGGAAGCCGTGCAGCACCCGGATGCGGATCGTCTGCGCGTGTGCACGGTCGAGACCAAGGACGGTATCAAGCAGATCGTCTGCGGTGCGCCCAATGCCCGCACCGGAATGCGTGCCGTCTTCGCGCCGCTGGGCACCTATATCCCCGGCCTCGACTTCGCCCTCGACAAGAAGCCGCGCAAGATCCGCGGTGTCGAGAGCCATGGCATGATGTGTTCGGCCAAGGAGCTCGAGCTCGGCGAGGACCATGACGGCATTATCGACCTCGAGGGCGATTGGGAGGTCGGCACGCCGGCCGTGACCGCGCTCGGTCAGGATGATCCGGTTATCGATTTCGAAGTGACCCCGAACCGTCCCGACTGGCTCGGTGTGCGCGGTATTGCCCGCGACCTCGCCGCTACCGGCATCGGCACGCTGAAGGATGTCCCGGTTGGTGAGATCGAAGGCACGTTCGACAGCCCGGTCACCATCGAGCTGGACTGGCCGGAGGCCTGCCCGGTCTTCATGGGCCGCATGATCCGCGGAGTGAAAAATGTCGAGAGCCCGGACTGGCTGAAAAAGGCACTGACCGCGATCGGCTTGCGCCCGATCAATGCGCTCGCCGATATCACCAATCTGATCTCCTATGACCGCTGCCGCCCGCTCCATGTTTACGATGCAGCCAAGCTCGAGGGCGGTGTCATCCGCGCCCGTAAGGGACGCGGCGAGGCCGACACGTTCGAAGCGCTGGACAACAAAGACTACGCACCCGGCGAGAGCATGTGTGTGATCGCTGACGATGCCCGCTGCCTCGGCCTGGGCGGTGTTATGGGCGGCACCTATTCGGGGTGTTCCGAGGGGACTACGGATGTCTTCATCGAGAGTGCCTGGTTCGATCCGCTGATCACCCGCGCGACAGCCAAGGCGACCGGTATCGACAGTGATGCCAAGTATCGCTTCGAGCGTGGTGTGGACCCAGAGTCCTGCCGTGAGGGTATCGAATACGCGACCCGCCTGATCCTGGAGATTTGTGGCGGTGAGGCGTCTCATGTCGTCATTGCCGGTGAAGCACCGGCCAAGCCGGCCGACATCGAATTCCCGGTCACCGAAGTCAAACGCCTGACCGGTCTCGATCTGCCGCGCGAGGAGATCATCCGTATCCTGGCCACCCTTGGCTTCGAGCCGAAGGGCGAGGGCGATGTGCTCACCGTGGGCGTGCCGAGCTGGCGCATGGACTGCAGCCTCAAAGCGGACCTGGTTGAGGAAGTCGCCCGTATCCACGGTTTCAATCATCTCAACGCCACCTCGCTGAAACGCCTCCCGGGCCGTTTCGAGGCGCCGGCAACGGTGATGCAATTGCGTGCGCGCTATGCCCGCCGTGCTCTGGCCGGCCGCGGCTATTCCGAGGCCGTGACCTGGTCCTTCGCCGAGAAGAGCCAGGCCGCCCTGTTCGGCGGTCATGGTGAAGGTCTCGAGCTGGACAATCCGATTTCTTCTGAGCTCGACGTGATGCGCCCGACGGCGCTGATCCACCTGCTCACCGCCATGCAGTCCAATGCCGACCGCGGTCAGGCCGATGCGGCCCTGTTCGAGGTGGGACCGGTCTATCTGACTGACGCGCCGGATGGTCAGCGTCTGGTCGCAACCGGCGTGCTGCCGATCCATGCCGATCGTCACTGGGCCGGTTCACGCCAGCCCGACGTGTTCGACATCAAGGCGGATGTTGAGGCGGTGCTGAACGCTGCCGGCGCACCGGTCGCCTCGCTGCAGACCGTGGCTGAGGCGCGCGACTGGTGGCATCCGGGCCGTTCCGGTGTCATGCGCCTTGGGCCGAAGAATGTCATCGCAGAGTTTGGCGAAATCCATCCGCGCGTTCTCAAGGCGCTCGATATCGACGGCCGTGTCCTCGCCTTCGAGATCGTGCTCGACAACATCCCGCAGCCCAAGAAGAGCAATGGCCTCAAGGCGCGTACGCCGCTGGAAAAGGCCGAGCTGACCCCGGTGCGTCGCGATTTCGCTTTCCTGGTCGACAAGTCCGTGGCCGCCGATGCGCTGATCCGCGCCGCCAAGGGTGCTGACAAGGCGATGATCACGGGCGTCTCCGTGTTTGATACCTATGAAGGTCAGGGCGTACCGGACGGCCAGGTCTCGATCGGGCTGGAGGTCACCCTGCAGCCGCGCGATAAGACTCTGACTGACGAGGAGATCGACGTCATCGCCAAGAAAATCGTCGACAAGGCCATCAAGGCGACAGGCGGGTCCCTGCGCGGATGAAGCCGAGAATAGCCAGGGCAGAGCAGGAGGCCTTTGTCCTCGACGCCGTCCTGGCCAACCCGCTGCATGCGGAAATCCTCAGGCGCGTCTCTGATATGGGCTTGCCGGACTGTGCCCTCATGGCGGGGTCGGTCTACAAGGCTGTCTGGAACAAGCTCACCGGTCGCCCGGCGGATCACGGGATCAATGACTATGATCTCGCCTATTTCGATGCTGCGGACCTGAGCGCTGAAAGCGAGGCCGCGATCGCGGCCCGCGTCGTGACCCGGTGCGAGGACCTCGGTGTGGAGGTGGAAGCCTGCAATCAGGCACGGGTGCATCTCTGGTTCAATGCGCAGTACGGCACTAACCGGCCCCCCCTGCGCAGCACCGAGGATGCCGTACGCAATTTTGCCTCCAGAACTCATTCTGTTGCCCTGGCCTGCAAGCCCGATGGTCGACCCTTCCTTGTCGCGCCGTTTGGCTATGACGAGCTGTTATCGCTGCACGTCAAACCGGTTGCCGATCTCGCCGGCGCGGCGAGCTGGAACCGAAAATGTGCGGCGCAAAAAGCGGTCTGGCCCGAATTGCGCTTTGATCTGGTGGATATCTGAACCGCGGACGGGCCGGTTTTGTCCCCTGCGGCGAGACCTGGGCCGGCATCATTCAACCCATTGGGGAATTTTGCCTATTCAACCTGCGGGGGATAAATTTTTTTGCCAGAATCCCGGTTGGCGTATGGCATAGATTTGTGATCCTGTTTAGTATGGTTAACGCACTGTTATCGGCCCGGTGGGGGAGGGAGACCTTTCCGGGCGCGATGCAAGTGAAGCCGTAACCGGCCGCTTGGCGGCTGTTTATCAAGCGGCGCACGCAAAGACCGGGGGTGGGATCAAACAATGTTGGAACGGTGGACCGCCTTTCTAGCGCAGGCAGCAGCGACCGTGCTGGTGCTGATTGGTCTCGTTGTGCTGTTGTCCTTCACTCATATGAAGAGCTACCGCGCCGGCCTGTGCGCCAATAATGCCTGCGATGACACGGCGATTGAGACCCAGACCGTCAATACACCGGTCGTACCGCAATCAAACGAGACCGGTCTGCTCAATGCGACCGCGGCTCTGCCATCGACCCAGTCGGCCCGGCCGGCGGGCAGCAGCGTCAACCCGCAGGATACCGGACCGGATTCCGATCTTCAGGCCGATTTGCCGCCCAACCAGGTGCTGGGTGATTCCGGCCGTCCGAGCAGCGATAGCAGCCTGCCGGTCGATAATGATGTGACCGGCGCCAGTTCGCGCCGGGGCAGTTCCGCCCGCACGCTCGACGAATCGGTCAGCTTCTTTACCGGCCGCGGTTATGGCGGCGGAAATTATTATCCGACGCCCGGCGACGATATCTGTCACGGCTTTGACAGGCCGGTGACCAATGCTGCGCTCGCCCGGTGCTGGCTGCGGATCGGCGATGCCTATCAATCCATCGGTGAGCTTGATTACGCGCAATATGCCTGGAACCGGTCGGTGTCGACCGGGGCGCGCCGCGGTGGCGCCCAGGCCTCGCTGACGGCGCAGCAGCGCCTGCAGAGTGCAGCCCTGGCGCAAGCCTGCCGCACGACCCCGGCCAGCCTCGAACGAATTTCACGCGGTTATGCGCGCGAGAATGTCGGCGGCGAGATCATTGATCTTCAGCTGCGCCAGCAGGCCTTGGCCGCGCTCGGCTATTATGCCGAAGAGGTGGATGGCACCTATGGTCCGGCGACCCGGCGTGCCGTGCGCGATTTCCAGGCCGATATGGGTTTTGATCAGACCGGCGCGCTCAATCCGCAGGAAACGGTGGATCTGGTCTGCCACGCGGCCATCACGGCCCGCGATGAGGGAGCGCAGAACCTGTTGGGTATCATGTTCGCCACCGGTCTTGGTGTTGAGCTCAATGTTGATATGGCGCTGGAATGGCTGGAGATCGCAGCGACGCGCGGCCATCCGGAAGCCAATTTCAACCTCGCCCTGGTCTATGGCACCGGTACGGTGCAAGGCAGCTACCGCCTCTGCGGCGTTGTCGAGAGCCCGGAACGGGCCGACAGCTATCTGCGCCGCGCCTCCGAACTTGGCCATGCCCGCTCGCGCTTCATCCGCGATAATGAGGGCCTGCGCGGTACGGCGACGGCCCGCTGGGGTCGTATTGCCCGCCGGCTTGAAAGCGAAGCGGCGCAATCGCCGAGCGACCCGTTCTATCAAGCGTGGCAGGAGCGGCTCGACGAAGCCGAGCGCGACGCTGTTTTCGATGCCATTCAGCCCGGTTGCTATCTGGATGCGGTCGCCGACCGCCGCGCCGCCGGAGAGGATCCTGCCCCGTGATGCGGTTCACGTCACGCGGCCCAGAGATGGGAGTGAACACATGAAGAAACTTGGATTGGGCCTGGCTCTGCTCGCCGTTGCGGGTTGTAGCAGCCATACCGGAACCCATGAGCACGTCTTCCATCGCGGCATTGTCCCGGTCGTTGATACCGATGACGAGGCGCGCTCGATGTGTTCGGCAACGTCCTACGAGCAGGACCGCAATCAGTTCCTGGCTTCGACCCAGCAGATCCGACGCGCCCTCGGCGCCGATGTGTCCGCCGGTCCGGGCGGGAATGATCCGATCGGGGTCAGTGCCGACAGCTTCCGCTCTCCTGAACTCTACAATGCGCCACCGGGCAATGTTGATCCGGTGGTTTACCTGGTGGCCCAGTTCGAGGCCGAGCTGGATGGTTCCTATGACAGCGTGGTGCAGAATTGCCGCGCCTATAACCAGTGTATGATCCGGAATGACTATACGGAGAGCGCCTGCTCCCAGTCACAAAATCTGTGGTCCGACAGCCAGGTCCGCTTCCACAATCTCGCTGACCGGCTTGCCGATGTCCGCGCGGAGGTGGCGCGGTCCTGCGGCGATTGCGTCGAGCCGTATCATTATCGCCGCGGTCATCGCGGTCGCGATCATCATGATGGCGAGGGTCGTGATTATGGCGATTATAGCCGGACCCAGACAGTGGACAGCTATTACGGGCCGTTCTCGGCCGGCGACGGGCAATAGGCGCTTTCGTCTACAACAGGGCAATAGAAACGGGGCGGGATGGCATCATCCCGCCCCGCTTCTGTTTGCGGTGTGGAAGCGCCTAGAAACTGCCGCCGATGCGGTTCTTCCAGTAGCCGACATCCTCGGCATACTTGCCGACCACATCGCCGAGAACCTTGTCGACCAGCAGGCTGTCAAAGCCGATCCATTCATCCTGGTTGATCTCGTCGATACTGGTCATCGATTGGCGCAGGAAGACGATGTAGACCGCGACCATGACGACGAAGAGGAAGACGAAGATCAGGCCGAGATCGGCGATCCGCGCCGCTGTGTCGAAGCCGGTGAGGTCAGACAAGATGGAGTTGAGGCCCGCCAAAACCACGGTGAAAAGCAACGGAACCAGGACCAGATAGTATCCGGAATTGCGCAGAATCTGGAACATAACCCCACGCAAAAAGCTCTCGATGAAGAAGATCCGCATCGAAATCCAAAGGATGTTCGTATGCCATTTGCGTGCATCGGCGGAGAATTTCGCAGCGTCCTTCTCCTGCCCGACCGTCACGGATTTCGCCTTGCCTTCGGCCGTACGGTAATGGTCGTTGAGGCGCGCCAGATAGCGCGTGATGAAGTTGGATAACTCACGGAAATTATTGCGCTGATAGGGCGCATACTCGACATAATAGGCGATCCACATGGCAAAGGCGCCGCCGATAGTGGTGACGGCAGCAAAGATCGCCTCGTTGAAGTCATCGAGGCTCATGGAGAAGGGGCCAAGCTGCAATGGTCCGCTGATGCCGAACATGGCCCCGAAACTGACCACCGACCCGTCATTATAGAGCAGGTTGACGATCAGAACGGTGGCGATAATGGCCGAGAAGATCACCGTCAGCTTGCGCACATTGGAATTGATGACCTGGCGCATGCGGTTGAGCAGGTAGAAGCAGCCGGCGTCCTCGGGGAATTGGGTGGCAATGATGGCGCCGTCCTCATCCTCATAGAGGTTTTGTGCATTGGCAGAGATCGGCACGCGTCCATTGAGGAAGATCGCACCCATCTCATTATAGCGTTCCGAGGCTTCATCGGTGAGCTCGGTCGGGACTTTGATATAGCCGACGATCACCCCGATCCACTTGAAGAGAACGCCTTGGGGTTTGAGGTGTTTTTCCTCGTGCTGGAAGTCCGCGCCCAGAGCCCGCTCAGTCTCCGTGCTTTGGCGGCAGGCGCGCGACAGGGCCGCCCAGGCGCTCGGTCCGGTATGAGCCGCCAGGACCGAGCCGGTATTGCTCTTGCTCGCCGATTTCATCCGGAACAGGCGCATGACCGGGCGTACGAGCGGTGCCAGCAGGCTGGCGATCAGCTGTAAGGGGATTTGCCGGGCCAGAACCACGACCACCAGCAGGGCTATACTGGCCAGCAAAATCAAACCGTTTGACATAAAACACCCCTTCTTACGCAGCGCAGCGCGCCTTCGCGACACTATGGCATTGCGCGACCTTCAGGCGAAGGGGAAACCGCGTTTTGGCGGTCCCCTATACGCTGTCCAGATCAAAAGCTGGGTGGAAGCTTGCGGTCACTTGCATGTCAGGCAGAGCGTCGGGCTGGAAAACCCGGATCTGGAATGCTTCTGTGAATTTGCCCTCGGTATCGCCGTCCCAGATCCACTGGTTCCGGCTGGCCGGCTGAAAGCCAAACCGCTGGTAGAAGTCCGGATCCGCCAAAAGGATGCAGAACGGTACGCCCAGCTGCCGGATAAAACCGAGCCCCGCTTCTATCAGTGCCGAGCCAATACCGCGCTTGGCAAACTCTGGCAGGACGGCGACTGGGCCAAGCGCCAGTCCGAAGACCTCTTCGCCTGCCGCGGTGTGGCCGCTGGCCGGGGAAAACATGATCTCGCCGATAACCCGGCCGTCCAATTCGGCGACAAGCTCGAGTGTGTCGGCGTCGGCAGCACGCAGGGCTATGACGATCTGACGCTCGACCGAGCGGCCAAAGGCTGCATCCAGAACATGGCTGACGGCGGCCGTGTCGTCAGCGTCAAATGGACGGATTTGCATGGCCAAGCGTTCTAGAAGGGCAGCCAGCGCCGATTGCGGGAATAGGCCAGATAGCCGACATTTGCGCCGGCACGGAGGCCGACACCGGAACGGATCGGGGCCAGGGTGATGTCATCAGCGCGCTGATAATTCACGCCCAGGCCGGCCACAAAATACGCCGTGCCCTCGACTCCCGGGAAACGCTGGAAGAGGCGGTCGGTGTCCTCAAGATTATACACCAGGACGAAGACGCGGCTGGCATTGCCGCCGGCATCCCAGCCGACCGAAGGGCCGCGCCAATAGACTTTGTGGCGCTCGCCATTCTTCATGGTCAGATAGCCTTCGCCGTAACGCAGACCCACGCCAATTGCTCCGGCGACTTCCTCTCCGGCGACATAGCCGACCGGGCGCCCGAGATCAGAGAAGACACGCTCGAGGACGCTGGCTGCGGCTTCTGCTGTGACGCCGAAGAAATCCGCGACGGCATCAACCACTTCATCCTCGGAATAGGAGTCGATCGGTTCGGAGTAATCGCTCGGTTGACCGTATTGAGGGTCCTGTTGCGCCAATGCGGTCTGCGACAGGGCCAAAGCTGCGATCAGGGAGAGGAAAACACGCATGTCGAACTCCTGGGGTGCGGGTGCCGGATTAGTGGCAATCGATTAGGGCGAGACAGCGGCGAAAGGGTTAGCAGCTGGTTAATATCGGCCGGTTTGGTGCGTGAATGTGCGCCAAGCCTGATGGTTTCTTCATTTTCATAATCTGCCCGGGACCGTTAGTTTGCGCGCCAGTGAAATTAGGGGAGTCGCGTTATGCGCAAATTGATGATGATCACGGTGGGGGCTTCCGCCCTCCTGGCCGCGGCCTGCACGCCGGCCGAACAGGGTGACACCACACAAGCCGAGACCACGACAGCAGCGGCGACGGCAGAAGCTCCGGCCAATGTCCTGCTGGCGGAATGGGACGGCCCTTATGGCGGTGTGCCGAACTTCCAGACCGCCCAGATGAGCGATCTGACTGCGGCTGTGGAGCGCGGTATGGAAATCAGCCTCGCCGAGATCGACGCCATCGTGAACAATCCGGAACCGGCGACCTTCGAGAATACGATCGTTGCGATGGAGCGCGGAGGCCAGGAGCTCAGCCGTATCTTCTCCTATTGGGGCATTTGGGGCTCCAACATGTCGACGCCGGAATTCCGCGCTCTGCAGCGCGAATTGTCTCCGCGCCTGGCCGCCTTCAACTCCCAGATCACCCAGAATGAGGCGCTCTTCGCGCGTGTTCGTGCGGTCTATGAAGGTGAGGAAATGGCGAGCCTTCGCCCGGACCAGCAGCGCGTCGTGCAGCTGACCTATAGCGGTTTCGCCCGTAATGGCGCCACGCTGGAAGGCGAAGAGGCTGCGCGTTATGCCGAGATCCAGCAGGAGCTGGCCGGTCTGCACACGCGCTTCTCGAACAATGTGCTCAATGATGAGGAAGGTTATGTCACCTACCTCACGGACGAGCAGCTCAGCGGTCTGCCGAATGATTATGTCCAGGCGTCTGCTGCTGCGGCCACGGCGCGTGATCAGGACGGCATGTATGCGGTTACCAATACGCGCTCCTCAATGGACCCGTTCCTGACCTTCTCCGACGAGCGCGAGCTGCGCGAGCAGGTTTGGCGCAATTACTATTCCCGTGGCGATAATGGTGACGGGTTCGACAATAACGACATCATCATGCAGATCCTCAGCCTGCGTCATGAGCGTGTGAACCTGCTCGGCTATGAGAATTATGCCAGCTGGCGTCTGGAAGACCGCATGGCGGGCACGCCGGACCGGGCCATGGAGCTGATGGAAGGCGTCTGGGGTGCTGCGGTTGCGCGCATCGAGGAAGAAGTCGCCGACATGCAGGCTATCGCCGACGCTGAGGGCGCTGGCATTACCATCGCGCCTTGGGATTATCGCTATTATGCCGAGAAAGTGCGTCAGGCGCGCTATGAGCTCGATAGCGACGAGGTGAAGCAATACCTGCAGCTCGATAATCTGCGCGAAGGCATGTTCTATGTCGCCGGTGAGCTGTTCGGTTTCGATTTCCGTCCGCTGCCTGAAGGCGAGGTTTCCGTCTGGCACCCGACCGTGAAGGTCTGGGAAGTCACCGACCGCGCCAGCGGCGATCATATCGGCCTGTGGTATCTCGACCCCTTCGCCCGTCAGGGTAAGCGTTCGGGCGCCTGGGCCAGCAGCTTCCGCTCGCACACGTCCTATGATGGTCCGACCAATGTCCTGGCGACCAATAACTCCAACTTCGTCGAGCCCGCTCCGGGCGAGCCGGTGCTGGTGTCCTGGGATGATGCCGAGACCTTCTTCCACGAGTTTGGCCACGCCCTGCACTTCCTGTCCTCCAACGTCGCCTATCCGACGCTGAATGGCGGTGTGCGGGACTACACCGAGTTCCAGTCGCAGCTGCTGGAGCGCTGGCTGCTGACCGATCCGGTCGTCGAGAATTATCTGGTGCACGCCGAGACCGGCGAGCCGATGCCGGCCGAGTTGATCGAGCGCATCCGTGCGGCGGCAAATTTCAACCAGGGTTTTGCCACTGGCGAGTATCTGGCCTCGGCGTTGATGGACATGGTCTATCACACCACCGATCCGGCCGAGATCGGCGACCCCGACACGTTCGAGCGTGAGACGCTGACGCGCCTGGGCATGCCGGAAGAAATCGTCATGCGTCACCGCAGCCCGCACTTCGGCCATATCTTCTCCGGGGAAGGCTATTCCTCGGGCTATTACGGCTATATGTGGGCTGACGTCCTGACCTCCGACGCCTCCGAGGCTTTCGCGGAAGCGCCGGGCGGTTATTATGATCAGGAACTGGCAGCGCGCATGGTGGAGCATCTCTTCGCGCCGCGGAATGCCATTGACCCGGCAGAGGCCTATCGCCTCTTCCGCGGCCGTGACGCCGACGTATCCGCGCTGATGCGCGATCGCGGCTTCCCGGTCACCGAATAGTTTTAGCGGGGACAACGCTAAACATGAGCGGCCGGCGGAGTGATCCGCCGGCCGTTTCTTTTTGCCTGGCCTGAATGCGCAGCTTCAATGCGGCAGGAAAGGATGAACCTGGCTAGCCTACTTCGGCCAGGTGTATATCGCTGGCGCCGCGAAAGCTGAGGAAAAGCATGCGCACCTCTGGCGCGATGTCCTTCGGCAGAAGATCTTCAAGCTGGGCCGGGCGGACGCGGACCCAATTGTCGTTGGCTTCTGTCCAGGTGCCCGTGGTCTGGGCAAAACCCATCGACCACTCCGGGAATTGCCGGTGGCAAGTGGCTTCGGTGTGGATGATCATGACATCCTTGTGCCGCCGGTCATGGCGGATGCTTTCGAATATCCCGTTGACCTCGGTCTCCGGACCTTCGAGCAATTGCATGAAATGATTGCCCACCACGCAAAGCAGGCCGGTAATCCCGGACTGGGCATTGCGGGTGCGAGCGGTCATCAGGATGTCGTCGAGCATGGCCGGCGAGATCGGCTCGGCCGCAGTCGAAACATAGATCAGGCGTGCAGTGTCCACGAATTCCCCCACAGTCTGTGGGAAAATAAAACCCCTAATCCGCGAGGGGTCAATTCTTGTTTAGGCAATTAAAATATAACATTGGCGCGGAGTGCTCGCCTTGGGCGCGCACTCCGCAACCGCTGTTTAGTAATCGCCCCGCGGGCGATCCATCAGTCCGCCAAAGAAAATGGCGTTGAGGAACATTTTCTCCGTACCGCGGAATGTTGCGCGGAAGTTGGGATTATCGACGAACAGAATAACGCTGCCCGCACCGGCGCGCCGGGCAACCACGGCAGGCGTTCCCGCGATCTCGTCGAGGCGGCGCTGCGACGCATAGCCGGACAGGAGCGGATCCTCGGTATATTCCACCACGACAGCAAAGGGGTCGTTTTCGGGGCGGTCGAGGACGATCGTGGTATTGCGATGCAGCGGTATGAAGCGATCCATATAGCCAAAGCCGATCGGGTGGCTGGTATCGAGATCGCCGGCGAAAATGGTGCCGCCGATGACGTGTTCGGCGTCATTCAAGCGCATCGTTGAGTAATCGCGGCGTTCCGCCGGCTCGCCATCACCACCATTGTCGCCGTTGTCTTCATCGTCATCGCGGAAGAAGGCGTTTTGCATGGTCCGGGCAGCCTGGCGAGTGGCGATAATGATTCCGCCTTCCTCACGCACCCATTGTTCAACACGCTCCTGGGCGCTGCCCAGGCTGGTGCGGCCACCGCCGACGATGATGAGATGGGTGTAGCGCGACCAGTCCAGCCCGCCGATCTGATCCTTGCGGCGCAAGGTCACCGGAATATGCATGCGATGGTCGAGCTGGTGCCAGACCTCACCGGCGTCGTTGAGTGATAGCCCATCATCAAACAGGACCAGGACTTCCGGGCGGTCGATACTGCGGAAGCCCGCGCCGTCGCCAAGGTCGGGTGTGTTGCCGGGTGTTGAGCCGGAGAGGGCGGAAAACACCGGAACACCGTCTTCCGCCGCGATGTCGGAAACCAGTTCATGGATGTCTTCACGGCTCACATCCTGGCCCATGAAGGGAATGAAAACTGTGCCCGGAGTGAAGTCCATCAGCCCGTCATGGGTGTTGATGCTGACGGGTTGGGTCGCGATCCGGACGCGGATATCGGCGTCGAGCAGACGGTACAGGGCCCGCGGCGCGTAATAGTCCGACCAGCGCACGATATAGCCGTAGGTCGAGACCGGCGGGGCCGGCTGCGCCAGTGGTTGCGACTGCGCTTCTTCGCCCATCATGCCACGCGGGATGTTGGATAATTCTGCGTAGTCGAGATCATAGGCGAGCGGCATGGTCCAGCCGGAGACGTCGTAGAAGATGTTCTCTTCAAACTCGGTCGGCCGGTCGAACATGGAGCGGATCATCGTGTATTGCGGTTGTTCCAGCGGCACGATGTAGGCCTCGCCCGGAGCGAAATTCCGACCGCCGGCACGGATGTCCCGCAAGGCCTCGTAGAAGCGGATGTCGTGGCGTTCGAGTAGGTCGAGGAAGTAGTTCAGGCGCACCGGGTCGCCGTCGGCGGCAATCACATAGCCGGCCGTATTATCGGCCCGCGCCGTATCCAGCGCGTCGGCGAAGAACTGGCGCTGATAGGCGGCAATCTCCGCGCTCTGATCCAGCGCACCCTGCACGGTGGTCAGCGTCGTCCGGAACTGGGTGCGGACATTATCGCCATGGCTGACAAGACCGCGGTCCGCCTCGATCAGGCCGCCGCGAGCGGCTCCGATCTCAAACAGAATGCCGAGCGAGCCGTTGACCTGCGGGTAGGTTGAGCCTTTTCCGACATAGAAATTGTCGAAGCCCTCTTCGGAGGTATAGAGGCGACCCTCGCCATCGAGGAATTCGATGTGGCGTTGCGCGATACCCATGGTCAGTTCGCGGGCCCGGACCGGGATCAGCGGATTGCGGCGCAACGGCTCTCCCGGGTGGAAATAATAAGTCGATTCCGTACCCATTTCGTGGAAGTCGGCCGAAACCTGCGGCTTCCAGCGATGCCATTGCGTCAACCACGCCTGGCTCTCCGGCTGCGTCTGCAAGAGCCATTGCCGGTTGAGGTCAAACCAATAGTGATTGACGCGGGCCTGGGTCCAGAGATTGTGTTGCTCGTGGGACGGGTTTGTTACCGGGACCGAACCGGCAAACATCTCAACATGATTGACCCGGCGGGAGTGGCCGTCCGGGTTGAAGACCGCCGTCATCAGGATCACCGCATCTTCGAGCGTCTGTTCGATCTCCGGCCCTTGGGCGGCGGCGAAGTGGTAGAGCGCGGGGATGGCAGCATCCATGCCCGAACTCTCCGCACCGTGGACGCCATAATTGATCCAGATCACGGACGGGCCGTCGCCAGCCGGCTGGGCGGGGTCAAGCTGTGCCAGGTGGGCTTCGCGAATCTCGTCGATGCGCGCGTGGTTTTCCGGCGAGGTCACGGTGAAAAAGAGAATCGGCCGGCCCTGGTGTGAATAGCCGATGGTTTCCACGGTGATGCGGTCTGAGCCATTGGCGATCTCGGTCATATAGCTGACCAGCTGGTCATGCCGGACCGGCCGGTCACCGACCCCAAAGCCGAAGCGGTCTTCCGGCGCCGGTACGCTGGCGTCGTACTCAACCCCCTCAACCTGGAAAAAATCGATCGGTTCGGCATGGGCATCCGGCGCTGGGCCTGAAGCCAGCAAAAGCGAAGCGAGGCCGGCGGCTGCGGCTTTCCAGTTCAGCATAATCTCTCCCCGGGAAATGCGTGTCTCGGGGCTAAACTAGCGCCGGAAGCGCCGTCGGCCAATTACACGTTTCCGTGGGCGAGGTGACGAATCCGGCGCTGCAAGAATCCGGTGTATGAAACGTTAACCGCGCTGCCTTCAGGTGTGGGAAAAGTCGCGCGGATCTCACTTCAATGCGCCAAGAGCTCATAAAAATTAACAGCAATTACAATGTGGTGGCTCTATAAAACTGCTGTTTCCGAATAATTTATACATATCTCCTAAGGTTTTAGGGCGACTGGGTGCGACCAGAAGGCCAGAAAGGCCCAGACACACCAGCCGTTGGGTAAACGAAAGAGTGGGAGCCAAGAAATGGCAACGATCAACACCAATACTGGTGCCATGGTCGCATTGCAGAATTTGAATGCGACCAACAAGCAACTCGAACAGGTGCAAAGCCGGATCAATACCGGTCTCGCTGTCGCCTCTGCTAAAGACAATGGTGGCGTTTTCGCCATCGCACAGAAAATGCGCTCGGATGTCCGCGGCTATGCAGCGGTGAGCAATTCCCTCGATCTCAGTGTGTCCACCGTCGACGTCGCCCTTGCGGCCGGCGAAGCGGTGTCGGACCTGCTGGTCGAGATGAAGGAAAAGGCGCTCGCCGCCGCCGACACGTCGCTGGACGCATCATCTCGCGCCGCGCTCAACGAGGACTTCAAGTCCTTGCGCGATCAGATCGGCACGATCATTTCCAATGCCGAGTTCAACGGCACCAATATGATCAATGGTTCTGTGACCTCGATCTCCGCGCTGGCGAACGCTGACGGAACCAGCACGATCCGGATTTCCGATGAGAACTTGTCGCTCGGCGGGGCTATTGTCACGCTCAGCGCTGCCGCGTCCTTCGCGACTGCCGGAGACGCGACATCCATCGTGTCGACCATCGAGACATCGCTGGATAATATGAACCAGTCCCTGGCGCGCATGGGGACCGGGTCCAAATCGCTGGAAGTGCACAAGAGCTTTGTCGGAAAACTGTCCGACGCGCTGGAAAAAGGTATCGGGAATCTCGTTGATGCCGACCTCGCCAGCGAGAGCGCTCGTTTGCAATCCTTGCAGGTGAAACAACAGCTTGGGGTCCAGGCCCTGTCGATCGCGAACTCCGCACCGGCCACGATCCTGGGCTATTTCAGCTAATCCCTTGTCAGTGTGGCGGACCGGTGTCCTAAACGGTCCGCTTCGCGACGACCCAGCTCCGGCGTCACGGGGCTGGGTTTTCTTTTGCGGTGATACTTGATGCGCAACAGCGCACACCGCTTGGACAAACCGGGCCGCAGTGCTAATTCGCGCCTCATGAGTAGAGATCCGTCCCTTATCCGCAATTTCTCCATCGTGGCGCACATCGACCACGGTAAATCGACCCTGGCCGACCGGCTGATCCAGTTCACCGGCGGGCTGTCCGATCGTGAGATGAAGGAACAAGTGCTCGACAATATGGAGCTCGAGCGCGAACGCGGCATTACCATCAAGGCACAGACCGTGCGTCTCGATTATACCGCGAAGGACGGCAAGACCTATACGCTCAACCTGATCGACACGCCCGGACACGTCGACTTCGCCTATGAAGTCAACCGCTCACTGGCTGCGTGTGAGGGCTCCCTGCTCGTTGTTGATGCGTCCCAGGGCGTGGAGGCGCAGACGCTTGCGAATGTCTACCAGGCCATCGAAGTCGATCACGAGATTGTCCCGGTCCTCAACAAGATTGACCTGCCGGCCGCTGAACCGGAACGGATCAAGGCGCAGATCGAGGATGTCATCGGCCTGGATGCCTCCGATGCCGTCGAGATTTCCGCCAAGACGGGTCTGAATATCGACCAGGTACTTGAAGCCGTTGTCGAACGCCTTCCTGCCCCGGAAACCGGTCCGGCCGATGCGCCGCTCAAGGCCATGCTGGTGGATAGCTGGTATGACCCCTATCTCGGTGTGATCTGTCTCGTCCGGGTTATGGAAGGCACGCTGAAAAAGGGCATGCGCGTGCGCCTGATGGGCACCGGCGCGGCCTACCCCGTCGATGGCGTCGGTGTGTTCCGTCCGAAGAAGGAAAATCTCGACGCCCTTTATCCGGGTGAGATCGGCTTCCTCAATGCTTCGATCAAACAGGTCCGTGATGCCCGCGTGGGCGACACCGTCACCGATGACAAGCGCCCGACCGAGCAGGCTCTGACCGGCTACAAGCCGGCTCAGCCGGTGGTGTTCTGTGGTCTCTTCCCGGTCGACAGCGCCGAGTTCGAGGACCTCCGTGACGCCATCGAGAAACTCGCTCTCAATGACGCCAGCTTCTCCTATGAAATGGAGACGTCGGCGGCGCTCGGTTTCGGTTTCCGCTGCGGTTTCCTGGGTCTGCTTCACCTCGAGGTCATTCGTGAGCGCCTCGAGCGCGAATACGATATCGAACTGATCACGACGGCGCCGTCCGTGGTCTACAAGCTGACCATGACCGATGGCAGCGAGATCGACCTGCACAATCCGGCCGACATGCCCGATCCGGTCAAAGTCGACTCCATTGCCGAGCCGTGGATCAAGGCGACCATTCTGGTGCCGGACGAATACCTCGGCGGTGTTCTGAAACTGTGCCAGGACCGGCGCGGTATCCAGAACGAGCTGACCTATGCCGGTAACCGCGCCATGCTGGTCTATGAGCTGCCGCTCAACGAAGTCGTCTTCGACTTCTATGACCGGTTGAAGTCGGTGACCAAAGGCTATGCCTCCTTCGATTACCAGTTCATCGATAACCGTGTCGGCGATCTGGTGAAGATGTCGATCCTGGTCAATGATGAGCCGGTGGATGCGCTGTCCATGGTCGTGCACCGGGCCCGGGCCGAAATGCGCGGCCGGTCCATGTGCGAAAAGCTCAAAGATCTGATCCCGCGCCACATGTTCAAAATCCCGATCCAGGCCGCACTCGGCGGGCGTATCATCGCCCGCGAAACCCTGGCCGCCCTGCGCAAGGACGTGACCGCCAAATGTTATGGTGGTGACGCGTCACGTAAGCGCAAACTGCTCGACAAGCAGAAGGCGGGTAAGAAGAAGATGCGCCAGTTCGGCAAGGTCGACATCCCGCAGGAAGCCTTTATCGCTGCCCTCAAGATGGACGATAACTAGTCTGCTCTTGTCATTTGCCGTCATCGTCTCATCTTTGGCGGCAGAGATTTTTCCAAGGGGATACCCACATGCGCCGTTTCATCGTTGCACTTGCCGCTGCCACCTGTTTGACCGCTGCTGCCCAGGCTGACCTCGATGTCGGCGATGCCGCGCCGGATTTTACCGTCCAGGGCTTCCAGGCGGGTGAGGCGGTCACGCTGACGCTTTCTGATGCCCTGGCGAATGGTCCGGTGGTCGCCTTCTTCTTCCCGGCGGCTTTCACCGGTGGCTGTAACGCCCAGGCGGCCAGCTTTGCTGAAGCGATCGATCAGTTCGAAGCCCTCGGTGCGCAGGTGATTGGCCTGACCGCCGGCAATACTGACCAGCTGTCCGAATTCTCGACGCAACATTGCGCCGACGCTTTCCCGGTCTTCGGCGTCAATGATGATATCATCAATGGCTATGAGAGCCGCATGCGCCCGGGTGGGAACTGGACGGGCCGTATCACCTATGTGATCGATCAGGACTCCACCATCGCCTATCACTATGCCGACGGCAGCCCCTATCCTCACGTCGACAATTCCCTGGCGGCGCTGCGTGAAATGGCTGCTGCGGAATAAATCGCTCCAGTCGTCACGGATACATGGTGCACCGCAGCGAATCCGCGCTAGTCTGCCCGGAAGTTGATGAGGTGCACCATGTCCGAGACGGCAATCCTGTTTGAAAATGTTCACGCGGTCGCCGACGCGCAATTGCTCGCTGCCGGGCTCAAAGTCGAGCGGCATGGCGCGGCTTTGCCGGTTGAGGACCTGCACGCAGCGCTGGGGCAGGCCCGCGTCGCCGGTATTCGCTCCCGCACCAAGATGAACAAGGCCGCATTCGATGCGGCGCCCGACCTGGCGGTGCTTGGCTGTTTTTGCATTGGCACCAATCAGGTCGATCTGGAGACGGCCGCCGAGCGCGGTATTCCGGTTTTCAACGGCCCCTTCGGCAATACTCGCTCTGTCGCCGAGCTGACACTCGCTTCGATCATCATGCTGATGCGCGGCATTCCGCATCGCGCCGGCGCAGCCCTGCGTGGCGAGTGGCGCAAGACCGCTGAACACTCCCACGAGGTCCGCTCGAAGAAGCTAGGCATCGTCGGCTATGGCAATATCGGCTCGCAATTATCGGTTTTGGCGAGTGGGTTGGGGATGCATGTCTATTATTACGACATCGAGCCCAAGCTGGCGCATGGCAATGCCCGATCTGTCGCCACCCTGGATGAATTGCTCGGCCTTTGCGATGTCATCACCCTGCATGTGCCTGACACGCCGCAGACCCGCAATATGATGGGAGCGGCAGAGATCGCGAAGATGAAGCCGGGCAGTTATCTGATCAATCACGCCCGCGGCAATCTGGTCGATATCGATGCTCTCGCCAATGCTTTGGAGAGTGGTCATCTCTTCGGCACGGCCGTCGACGTCTTCCCCAAGGAGCCGGCTTCAAAGGACGAAGCCTTCGTTTCGCCTCTGCAACAGTTTGAGAATGTCATTCTTACACCGCATATCGGTGGCTCGACCCTGGAAGCCCAGGCCGCGATCGGTGAGGACGTGTCGCTGAAGCTGGCCCGCTTCCTCCAGCAGGGCAGCACCAAGGGAGCGGTCAACGTTCCGGAGCTTGAGCCTGGCCCGGTGCCCGAGGGGCGTGCCCGGGTCGTCAGCTTCCACGGCAACGCTCCCGGCTATCTGTCGCGCCTGACCGATGTGGTCAGTTCCTGCGGTGCCAATATCGCCTCCCAGCGCCTCGAGACGCGAGGCGATTTCGGCTATGTCATCGCCGATCTGGAAGGCGATCTGCCGGCCAATCTGGTCGAACGGGTCAAGGCTCTGGACGGCTCCATCCGGGTGCGGCTGATCGGCGGCTAGGCGCTGCCGGTCCGCGCTTCCCACTTTTTCCGGTTCAGCCCGAAGACGAGCAGCCAGGCGGTGAAAATGAACTCCGGCAATGCAGCGCTGGCCAGCAGCGCTCCGTTCAGCATGCTGAGCGACGGCAAGGCAAAGCTGATGACGCCCATGGCGAGATAGCTCAGCCCGGAAATCATGATGCCCGCTCCGATCAGGGCCGGGATATAGCCCGAGCGCATGACCAGATAGCCGAGCAGAAGCCCGTAGGTTCCAAACATCATCAGGCCGATGACGAAGCCGGAATTGTGCAGGCCGAGGAAAACTAGGGCGAGTTGATCGGCATTCTCTCCGGCCAGCTGGGCGGCGATCGGGTCATCGCCGAGCAGCATCAGGGGCGCGGCGAAATTAACCAGGTTGACCATCAACAGCGCCGTCATGGCGATGCGGAGCCAGGCGGCCAGCAGGGCGAGACCGTGATCGACCGGCGCGAACAGGCGGTAAAAGGCATAGGCCAGAAACAGGTCGAGCAGATAGACGACGAAATCGGCCATGATCCCCAGTCCCAGAAGACCGGTATTCTGCCGGATCGCGGCGGCGGTCGCCCCGGCATCCGACCACTCGATCAGACTTCCTCGCACGGCCAGCTGGGCGAAAATGGCGCAGATAATGATCAGCAGATAGGCCAGCCCTGCAAGTCGGGCCGTGGCGCGCGGATGGCGCGGCATCAAAGGTTTGAACATGTCGTGTCCTCGGTCCTGGCGAATACATTGCGCCATAGAACCGGGGCCCGGCTTGCCGGTCTCGCCGATTTGCAAATCGGCCGGTTTTTTCGTTTCAGCGCCGCAGGGCGGTCATCAGCGCGTCCATGGAGCGGACATATTCCGCCCCGGAATGCTCCGCTGCGGCGAGTACGACTTCGCGCTGGGCCACCACGCCGAAACCGATGAACCGGTCCGCTGCGCCCTGCTCATAGGCCTCGAAATCGGTTATGCCGTCCCCGACCATAACAGTCTGTTCCGCACGCGCCCCGATACGGCCCAGTATCTCTGCCTTGCCGCCATTGCGCGACAGGGGGTTGTCGAGATCGAGACCGATCACGGTTGGACCATCAAACAGCATGGTGTTGGCGTGAATCTCGCCGCGGCCAAAGCCCAGATCCTCCAACACCGGCTCCAGCAGCGCGGTAAAGCCGCCGGAAATGGCATGGCATTCATCGCCCTGTTCACGCAATTGGCGCAGGATGGGTTTCATCCCTGGCGTGATCTGGCGCCGCAAGCGTTCGGAGACTTGGGCAATGACGCCACGGTCGAGCGGGACGATCGCGAGGCGCTGGGTCAGGCTGTCGCGCAGATCCATACGCCCGGTCATGCCGGCCTGGGTCAGGGCATGAAGTTGCTCGGAAATCGTGGCCGCATCATCACGTCCCGACAGGGCGTGCTCGATCGCCGTGTCGAGGCTCTCGACCCGCAGCAGCGTGGAATCGACATCGAACGCGATCAGTCGTCTCAAGCGATCAGCCCAGCTTTACGTCCCCAACCGGTATAGCTGGAGTTCCGTCGGCTTTCGAGTTCTTCCTCGCTCGGGTCGGCGAACAGGGCCTTGGGCTCGATACCGGCGCCATCCAGCGTGCGGTTCATGAAGGCGTAGAGCGAGGCAACCTGTACCGCGTCATAGAGCGCGTCCTCACTCCATCCGGCCGCATAAACCGCCTCGGCTTGGCTGAGCCGGGTTTTCGCGGGCTCTTCGGTGATCTGGCGAACATAGTCGAGCAAAGGCACGAGCTTGGGCTCGACGCCGGCCGCCGCGGGGCCGTCATGAACCAGGCTTTCAACAAATTCCTGGGAATAGCCGAAGGCCTGGGCCATCGCCTTGTGGGCACCGAAGCAGAACCGGCAGGCGTTGAGTCCGGAGACATAGGCGGAAATCAGCTCGCGTTCCCCGACGCTGAGCGCGGAGGGCGCGCGCATAATGTCATCGTGCAAGGCCAGCAGCGGTGCGACGCCGCGTGGGAAGCGTTTGAACAGGGCTTCGAGATGATCGCCCTCATTCAGACTGGGAAAATGCGGCATGCCGGCTCCGGGCAGTCTTCGTCATCGTGAAGATGACAGACAAGCCCGGAACTCGGTTCGCCGCAAGCCCGGCGGGTGCGCCTCAGCCGCTTTGCCGGATGCGTACAATGCGTTGATAGGCTTGCCAGCTGGCGCCTTGGTCAGCCGACATGTCGACGCTGAACACATTGCGGTCGGGGCTTTCGATCGCTGTTGTTAGACGGAAATGCAGGGTCGCTCCGTCGTCACCGACATAGCTGGTCCCGGAGCGCAGATTGGTCACCACGAGACGGCCCTCGCTGTCAAAACCGCCCTCATAAATGTCCATATTACCCCAGGTGTCGTCCATGGCGACGAGCCGGTAGAGGTCCCGGTTCTGGTCGTACTGGATGGTGCTCTCGAGCTGCCAGCCATTGACGCCATCGGGATCAGGGTCTTCGCGCAGGGCGAGATCGTTGAGCATGAAGTAGATATGCGCATGTTCGGTGCCGGCTTCGCTCCAGCCGGTTTCGGTCATGCGGTAGACCGTCGCCGTCCAGTCTCCAGCCAGCGGCGCCAGCCGCGCCATCGCAACCTGGGCTTCAGCTCCCGGAAAGGGCCGGGTCTCGCTTTCGGTCTCAGATGTCGATTGGGCCATACCCAGCGCCAGGGCGCCGGCAGCGATCAAGAGCAATGCATTCATATCGGGATGTATCCTGTCCAGCCTGTCCCGGCAGGCTAATCGCCAGGGTCATGCAAGGGCCAGAGGAGGGCAGTCACAACCGTCCCAGCAGGCGCGGATTTGGTCACAAACCCGGCCGCACAGAATAATTCTGTATCGACTGAGTCAGACGCCTTGCCGTCGGCGCCTTTATAGCTATAGTCCGCGCCTCTTGCGGTGAGGTGGCCGAGTGGTCGAAGGCGCACGCCTGGAACGCGTGTAGGCGGTGTCCCCGTCTCGTGGGTTCGAATCCCACCCTCACCGCCACTCAGACCGGCAGGTCTCGTCTCTTTCCATGAACTGGCAATTTCTTCCCCAAATTTCCGGGGCTTGCGAAGCCGTGTCTGTAACTGAGACCGAACGAACTCACCCCAATACCCCGGATAACCCCGAAAGTCTCAAACCGCCATGTTCGGTGGTCCGAGTACTGGAGATTTCCCTGATGGTGCTGGAAAAACAGGGATTCGGAACCAATTAGCTTCTCCGGATTAGCCCGGGCCGCCTGCAGGTCTCTGTATTTACGAGGTAAAATAAGAAATTCCCTGCTCAACAGAACAGGGAATTCGAAAATCTGAGCAGGGAATTTTCAGGCGAGATGAGGGAGGAAAGCACTCGATCAGGAAATACGTTTTCCCGCTAGTTCGTGAACCCGAAGAGACGCTCCTGTTCTGACCAGTCGAGCGGAATATCCGCGCGGACAAAAGTGTTGCTGGTGAGGTGAGCAGGCTGCGTACCTTTAAGGATCGCGTCCATGATCTTCGGTGAGAGGAAGGCCATCTGAAGGCGATCACGGATGAACCGGGAGGAGAGGTTTTCTCGCTCGGCGATCTCTTCCATTCGGACTCCGGCATGGATGTCTTCAAGCCAGGCGAGGGCTCGGCCAAGGTTCTTCTGAAGATTGGTATCGGGCGTGGGGGCCTGGTCAGAAAGAATGAGTTTCGTTTCAACGCCGCGTCTTCTGTGAGTGAATGGAGCATCAAAGGTCATAAGTCCCTCATCATCGCCCTCGGGGCTGGCGAGCGCAGCGGTGATAGTGAGCTTGCCGGGCGCAACCACGACCTTCCGAACAGCCGCTAAACGTGTTTCTTGATCGGACTTCGACAGCGCTTCGAACGTGTTTGTCCGTTCTGATATTTCAGTGACTGATGTGTTCTGTCCTGCCGAGAGTTCACCCGGGCGTTGAGAGAAGTGTCGGCTGACGCTCGCGGCAACGGCATCCTCGAGTGTCTTGGCCGGCAGGCGCAGCCCATCGACATTCGTGTTTCCCGATTTCCGGATCAGATCGCGTGACACATAATACCGAAAACGTCTCGAACCCCGCGAGGTGTGCGAGGGTGTCAGACGTCGTCCTTCGTCGTCAAAGACCTTGCCAGCCAGCGGGCTTACGATCTTACCAGGCTTGGATGCTCTTTGTTTGACCGCCCGACGGGACGCCGCGTCGAGTTTTTCCTGAACCCGTTTGAAAACCTCGTCATCAACAATGCCTGTGTGTTGGCCTTCGTGGATGATGTCCTTGTGCCGGATCTTCCCGATGTAGAGCGGGTTGCGGAGCAGGTTTTGAATGCGCCCGCGGGAGAAGGACTTGCCGCCTCGCATTTTCGGATCGTTTGCCTCGCGGGTCTTTGTGCGGAGACCCTCCCGGTCGGCGGCGAGTTCTACCAGGCGGAGGCATCCCAGTTCATCGTACAGGTTGAAGATTTTCCGTACGGTTTCCGCCTCACCGGGGACGACATCCAGCGTGCGCCCATTTGGGGTGTAGCCCAGTGGGATGTATCCGCCCATCCAGAAGCCCTTTGCCTTGGATTGGGCCAGCTTGTCTCGGATGCGTTCCGCCGTCACTTCTCGCTCAAACTGAGCGAAGGAGAGCAAGACATTCAACGTCAATCGGCCCATGGACGTTGAGGTGTTGAATGATTGGGTGACCGATACGAAGGAAGCTCCGGCCGCGTTCAGGCGCTCGATGAGTTTGGCAAAGTCGGGCAGAGACCGCGTCAGCCGGTCGACTTTGTATACGACGACCAGGTCAACCCGCCCCGCATCGATATCGGCCAGCAAACGCTGCAGTGCCGGGCGCTCGAGCGTGCCACCGGACACGCCGCCATCGTCGTAGTGCTCAGCAAGTTGTTTCCAGCCCTCATGGCGCTGAGAGGCGATGTAAGCCTCGCAGGCTTCGCGCTGGGCATCGAGCGAGTTGAAGTCCTGATCCAATCCCTCTTCTGAGGATTTGCGGGTGTAGATGGCGCAGCGAAGCGTGGTCTCACTCATGCCGAAGCCTCCCGTGAACAGATGCCGAAGAAGCGCGGCCCGGACCACCGGGTGCCTGTGATGGCTTGTGCGATCGCCGAGAGAGAACGGTAGGTCTGACCGCGCCAGGAGAAGCCTTTCTCGAGAACCTCTACCTCATGCGCGACCCCATTCCATTCGCGGATGAGCCGTCCCCCGGCGACGAGGCCGGGAGCGCTCGGCCGGGCGTCTCCTTGCGCGAGCTTTATGAGCTTCTTCACATCTCGCTTGGAAAACCGCCTGCTTGCACGGGCCTGGAGTTCGTAGGCCAGAATGCGTCGCATTAGGCTCGCGCTCAGGCGCTTGGGCGGCTGCGTTTTGAACGTCTCAATCCAGAGAGGACAGAGCTCAGCGTGTGACATGTCTTTTAGCGCTTCGATCGCTTGAGTGGTCATCTCCTAACCCTCCCGTGCGAGCCGGTAGCGGCTGTGGTTGGTGTCTCTGAGGGGTGGCAATTTCTCGATGACGATGCCGTCTTTTTTCAAACCGGTTAGGGCGGCTCGTGTCGTGTGAGGCAGCCATCCAAGCGTCGCGGCGATGTGATCGACGGTCACGCCCTTCGCTGATGAGAGGAGTTCAACCAGCCGAGCCTTCTTGGTGCCGGTCCGATACTTGGATGTCGGTCGCGGTTTTTTTGCTGGCGTGAGGACCTGGTCTGCGGGGATAGATGTGGTTGGCATTGTAGCCTCCGTGTTGTGGGAGGCGCCTGATCCGCCCCCTTGCACTGAGGCGAGCCCGGGATCGCTTGACAGGATCAGCTCCGGGCGTGGGTCCATGCATGCTCGATTATTCGCTCAAGTCCAGCGCAGAACTGCTCGACAGTGAGATTGCGAGTTTCAGATCTTCGCGCGAAAGCAACGGAGGCGGGCCGAACGGCTCGCCAACAGGCGAGAGTGCCTGGTCGGCTTGGTGTAACTCTAGGAGCGCCAGGAGAATCGCAAGCCTTGTGGACCGAAGCGCCTCTCTCGACGGTGCAACATGCCCGTTCACTGAAGCTGTGTGCGCGTCTTCAATCGCGGCTGTTGCATTGGCGAATAACTCGCCGATGTCGGTAGACTGGCTCATAACGCAAACAGCACCGCTCGATTGAGCGGTGCTGGTCCAGACCAAAAAGCATAAACGTTTTAGCGGGTGCCGTAATAGGGCGCGAACCTTCCAAATTCGTCTCGCATCGCACTGCCTTCCCCGTTAGCGCTGACAAAGCTTCGCCCTCGGGGGCCGCGCACCCATTTGAGGAACTGCGAGATACTATCGATCTGGTCGTCATGACGACCGTCCGGAAAAGCGCGCATTTCGTTCAACAGGTCGCGCCAGGTTTCGGCTTCCGGATTGAAAGCGACACGGCCGTCGTAGAGCATATCCAACTGCGCCTCGAGCCGCTCGGACTTGGAGCCTTTCGCTTGGATGCCAATGATCCCTTCACGCCGTTTCTCAGTGCGGAGCTGCTGAAGAATGCTCGAGCCGGAAGAGCTGTCCTCGATCAGAACTTTTTCCGCGCGCCAATAGTCTCGCAATGAGAGGACCTTTTCCTTCAGCTTAGGAAATTCGAGCCGACCGCGGTAGATGTCGAGAAGGTACCAGATGCCCCGGCAGTGCCCCCATGTCGTACACACGGAGAAGTCATTGCTAGGATCTGCCTTAGACGCTGTATCCCAAGACTGGACACACAGGTCGCAGTCATCCGGGTCGGGGAATTCGTCAGTAAGGTGAAGCTGTTCGGGATTGATCAAGGCACCTTCAGGCGCGACAGGGTTTTGCTGGAATTGCGCTGAAAACTCCCGTGCACCCAAATCCTTTCGGATGGCTTGCAACACTTCCATGTCCATGCGGCGCTGATTGAGAAGATCACCTGCTTCGCGCTTCCAGTTCTTGCCGATGTCGATCGGGAATGACGCCTTGGTCTCCGCAATTGCCGGCAGGTTGAGGTGATCGTATTCGCCAGACGTGATGAGTCTTGCTGGCAGATCGTCCTCATGAAGGCGCTGCTGGATGGAAATCAAGGATCCCTTAGCGGGATCATTGAAGCGAGAAAGCAAGGTTCCCGAAAAAGTTTTGTGGACCTTTTCTCGCATCACCTCGGATGTGGCGTCTTGTGCCTTCATCAGGTCATCGACGATAATGAGATCTGCGCCAAATCCTGTTGCCGCACCACCGGATGAGACGCACCGTCTTGATCCGCCAGCACTGGTTTTCAGCTCAGATTGATTGCTCTTATCGACCCGAGTCCGAGGGAAGAGTGTCTTGTATCACTTCGAATGCATGACCGATGCAAACCGGGTCGCATGTTCCCGTGAGAGTTCGTCGCCATAGGTGACAACGAGAATCTTGCAGGACGGATTGTGTCCGAGGGCCCAGGCAGGCAGTGCCACCGCCGCGGAAATCGATTTCAGATGCCTCGGAGGAATAGTGACAACGAGTCGACCACGATCTTTTTCATGTGCCGACTGAAGCGCAAACGCCAGAGCTCTCAAGTAGTCGTCGGGCGGCATGGAGCGCCCTTCGAGATGTTTGAAAACGGCCCCGAGGAAGAAGTAAAAGCGAGACCTGCGAACAGCGTTGGCTTGTTGATTGACGTCGATCATGAGCCATCCTCGCCAAGGGCCGCGGAGCTGTTCATCCTCAAGAGCTCTTCAATCACCTGCCGGTCTTCTTCGGCACTAAAGACCGCTAGAGCCTCCTTCTCGTTCTGGTGGGTCTCGTCGCCGTAGCGTTCGAGGAGTTTGATGATCAGAGTGGTTGCCTTGTCATCGCCTTCCAGCATCGCCTTGGTCAGCTGGATAAACTTGGCTTCCAGCACCGACACCGTTTTCGTTCGCCCGCCTTCGCGGATCGTAATCCGCTTGTTCAAACGCTCGTTGAGAATAGTCGCGATGTTTTTGGAGCCTTTCGGACGCCCCTTCGGATTGCCCGATTGTCCCTTCTTGAATTGTCCGGCCTTGGGAGGGTTGGCATAGCCTACCGGGCGATGAGGGTCGTGGCCTCCGGTGTCCGGCTTTGAGACTTGCGGGCGTTGGCGACGACGAATGTTGTGCTTGGGAGTAGACATTATGCGTCCCCTCCGGCGTTCAGGTCACGCTCCGCCTTGAGCTCGGCATAGGTTTCGCCGCTACCTTCCAGCGTCGCAGCAAGCCCGAAAGCCGCCGTCATGCGCTCAATGATCGTATCGATATAAACGGGATCGAGTTCCAGCAGGACGGATTTGCGGCCCGCCTTTTGTGCTGCAACCATGGTCGTTCCCGAACCGCCGAAACAGTCGACGACAGTCTCACCGTGAGCGGTGACGTCCTTGATGGCGTCGATCACCAGTTCTACCGGTTTTACCGTCGGGTGGACCGACAGCAATTCATCGCGCTGTTTGCCGCCCGTGTTCATGCCGGCATAGGTCCAGACATTGGTGCGATTGCGACCGTACTTTCCGAGTTGAACGTTATTGCGATGCGAAGCGCCTGCATTCCGGAACACGCAGATCAATTCGTGCTGCGACCGATAGAGCGATCCCATACCACCGGTCGTTTTGTCCCAGACCACCATATTGATGAGCTCGAAACCTGCGTCCTCGCCGGCTTCGACCAGGCTGGCGATCGAGCGCCAGTCCATGCACGAGAAGAGCACGCCACCAGGTTTCAGAGCCTCATGAAGGCGTTGGTGGGCCGTTGTCAGGAATTGCGCGAACTCGTCAGCACTCATCTCGCCTGAGGCCTGCACGAATTCGCGGTGCTTGACCTTGCCCAGTCCACAGACGTGCTTGTCGATCTTCACATTGTAGGGCGCATCAACAAACGCGGCGTCGGCTTTGATGCCACCAAGTTTCGCCCAGGTTTCCGGCGCGAGCGCGTCACCGCAGATCAGG
>NZ_JASBRQ010000085.1 GCF_030149425.1 Maricaulis sp.
GTTCGGACGCATCTTGATCTCCTTGATCTCGACGGTCTTCTGCTTCTTGCGTGCCTCGGCTTTCTTCTTCTGCTCCTGGTATCTGAGCTTGCCGTAATCGACGATCTTGCACACGGGCGGGTCAGCGTTCGGCGACACCTCGACAAGGTCCAGTCCTGCCTCGCGGGCAGCGTCCAGCGCTGCATCGGTAGGCATGATTCCCTGCTTTTCTCCGTTTTCGTCGATAAGAAGCACCCGCGGGACGCGGATGTCTTGGTTGGTGCGGGGGCCCTCTTTTTTGGGCGGCTGCGCAACATGGGGTCTACGGGCTATGGCCTCTTCTCCTTTGTGGCCGACAAACTCAGTCTAAACTAATTGTCCCGTCGCCGCACGGGATCAAGCCCCAAAGGCTCGAAATCCCTCCGCAGGTGTGCCGGGAGGCGCGCACTATGGTGAATTAGACACATTAAGCAAGTGTGGCTTGTCACGCGGCTTCAGGCGCGCTGGCAAAACCGCCGGCAAACTTCATCGCCCGCATGGCTTCAGCCGGGTCGACCTGGGCCAGGGTAGGCGCATGCATCAGGATCACTGCCGACGCGCCCCGCGGCGCAATCAGGGCCGGATTGTCGACCTGACCGTAAAGCGCCAGTGCCGGGGCACCGCCCGCGACGAGGACATGCAGAAGCGGCGTATCCTCACCGAAGATGAAGCGCGTCCGGCGTGCCAGTCCGGCCAATTGCGGCAGTTTGGCCCGACCGGTGACATCACGCGCACCCGGCGCGACATGACAGACATAACGCCCGACCTCGCGGGTATCGGGGCCGCCGACGATGGCCGGTGTTATCCCGGCCTGGAGCAGTTCATGTGCCAGCGTGGCCCATTTCTCCTTCGGCCAGCGCAAAGCCGGCTTGATGCTTTCTCCAGCCGGTGAGAGCAGGGCATACGGACCGTTGAGACCGAAATATTCCGGCTCGAGCATGCGCGATTTCTTGGCCAGGAAGTCCACCCAGGAGGCATCCGGCGGCGGCGCCTCGCCGAGCTCGTAATGGGTGGCGCCCAGTCCGAGCACCTGATTGAGCTTGCCCGCGACCTCGTCGACAGGGTGCTGACCCGATTTCGGATCGGCCACGACTTCAACCCATTCGCATTTGGAAAAGCGGAACAGTTTTTTGAGCTTGCGCGAATTGTCATCGCCCATGAGATCGTAAACCCGCGACGGCTTGGCCGATTTCAGGCGCTTGTCACGCATGCCCATCAGCGGCCGCGTATCCGGCACGGCATCAATCTCGATCGCATTGAAGAACGGACAATGCTTCAAAAAGCTCTCAAAATCCGGCTTCGTCAGCAACACGATCCGGTCGCGGCGATGCGCGGTGCGGATCATCTCGGCCGACGCCAGCATGCGCACGGTCGATGCCAGGTCGCCCCAATGCAGGACGTATACGATGTCACGCTGCGGTTCGCTCATGATTTCGATTGTAAGACTTCGTTGTAAACACGCAATGTCGAAGCTTGCAGCTGCCGTGCCGAAAACCGCTCCTGGATGCGAGCCTTGGCCCGTTCGGCGAGATTGTCGAGCGCTGTAGCATCGAGGTTGAGGGCCTGGGCAATGGCGTCGGCAAGCGCCGCCACATCGCCCGGCTTGACCCGCCAGCCCGTCTCACCCTCGACAATGACCTCGCGCGCACCGCCGTGATCGGCCGCGATGACCGGCAGGCCCATGGCGCCGGCTTCAGCCGCCGTGCGGCCGAAGGCCTCCGGCTCGACCGACGGGGTCAAAACCAGGCGGGACAGGGCAAAGGCGGCCGGCATATCGCTGCAATGACCCACCATGCGCACCTGCCCGGACAATCCACCCTCTTCGATCAGGGCCGCCAGCTCGTCGACATAGCCGGTGCGTCCCTGGGCATCGCCGGCCAGGATCAACACAGGAAGCTCGGCCCCACCAGCTTTGAGCTGGGCGTAGGCGCGGATGGTTTCGCGCTGCCCCTTCCAACCGGTCAGCCGCCCCGGCAGGAGAACAACGCGCGCATCCGCCTCAATGCCCCAATCGGCCGCCAGCGCTTCAACCCGGTCCGGGCTGATGGCCGCGGCATCGAAACGCTCCAGATCGACCCCGCGCGGGATCACGGTGACGCGCTCGGCCGCGAACGGGTGCTCATGGCAAATATGATCGCGAATGAACTCGGAATTGGCGATCACCCGCTCACCCTTGGCCATGAAGCTGTTGTACCAGCGCTTGAGGCCCGAATTGGCATTGTAGGTGCCGTGATAGGTGGTGACGAAATGCGCGCCGGTCTTGTCACAGGCCGCTTTGGCACTGAGGGCCGGGGCACGCGAGCGGGCGTGCACGATGTCCACGCCTTGGTCCCGGATCACAGCACTCAGCCGGGCCACATTGCGCCAGGCCACCCAGGGGTTCTTGGTCGCCACCGGCAGCCGGACGAGTTCACCGCCCATGGCCTCCAGCTCGCCCTCAAGCCGTCCGCCCTGGCTGGCCACCAAAGCGCGCCCGCCCGCCGCAACAAGGGCCTCGGCCACTTCCAGCGTGGTGCGCTCGGCACCGCCGGCATCGAGCTCGGGTATGACCTGCAAGACGATCATCGGGAGAGAAAACCTGTTTCCATGAAATTCGCTTCTTTCACAGCCGCGCCCCGAAAACAATTCGCCCTCTGTGCAAGACACCGCGCGCCTGTGGACGCTCTAGCCGCCAGCCAGTAATCTGCCATCACCCCGTCACGGAGTTTACATGCGTATTCTGACCGCCCTGATCGGCCTAGGCCTGTTTGTCCTGCCTGCATCCGCCCAAAGTGCCGCGCAACTGGCCGAGCATGCCCGCTATACCGCCTGCCTCGCCATGACCGAGGACGAACCGGATGCAGCCTTCGCCGACGCGGTCAGCTGGAGCTATGAGGGCGGCGGCTGGCCGGCCCGGCATTGTCACGGCCGCGCCCTGATCGCGCTCGGCGATACCGCCCGTGGCGCGGAAATGCTGGAAAGCGTGGCCAGTATCGAACGGCCCGGCCTGCTGCTGGTGGAGCGGCTGGGCATGTGGCGAGAAGCCGGAGAAGCCTGGATGGCGCTGGATGAACCGGTCGAGGCGGCCGGAGCCTATTCCGTCGCCATGGCCTTGTCTGAAGACTATCTGCCCGGCTTTGAGGGGCATTTGCGCGCCAGCCTTGCCCTGGGGCATTGGAATGATGCGCTCAGCGATGCCGACCACCTGGTGGAAAACGCGCCGGGTCTGTGGGAAGCCTGGTCCGGACGTGCCGAAGCCCGGCTTGAACTGGGCGAGCCGGACCTGGCCCTTGAGGACATTGAACAAGCCCGCCAGCTGGCGCCGGACAATATTGATATCCTGGTGCTGCGCGGCCGTATTCTTGAAGCAATCCGCCAGGCTGGCTGATCAGTCCCGCCGCCATTCAGCGATCACATCGGCGTCGGTTTCCGTCTCCAGCGCGCCGGTCCGCTGACGCTCGAAAGTATGCGGATCGAGCTGCGACAGGGCCCACACTGAGGCTCCGCGCACCAGCGGCGCCTCATCGCGCAACCGCTCCTTTACCACGCCCAGCAGGCTGGCATCGCCAGAATTCCCGATCGCGATCATCACATTGCGAACAAACCGGTCACGCCCGATGCGTTTGATCGGGGAAGCCGTGAAAACCTGTCTGAAATCGGCGTCGTCAAGCGCCGCCAGCTCGCTCAGCAACGGCCCTTTCAACTCTGGCCGGGGGTGAAAGGCAGCCTCGGCGCTGACCTCGGCAAACTTGTTCCAGGGACACACTGCAAGACAGTCGTCACAGCCATAGATCCGGTTGCCCATGGGCGCCCGGAACTCGCGCGGGATCGGGCCTTTATGCTCGATCGTCAGGTAGGAAATGCAGCGCCGCGCATCGAGCTGGTAGGGCGTAGGAAAGGCCTGGGTCGGGCAGATATCGAGACAGGCCCGGCAGGAACCGCAATGATCGGTTTCCGGCGCGTCCGGCTCCAGCTCCGCCGCCGTCAGCATGACCCCCAAAAACAGCCAGGAGCCATGCTCGCGGCTGACCAGATTGGTATGCTTGCCCTGCCAGCCCAGCCCTGATTTTGCCGCCAGGGGTTTTTCCATCAAGGGCGCGGTGTCGACGAAAACCTTCACCTCATGGCCCGTCCGCGCCACGAATTCACGGGCCAGGCGTTTCAGGCGCTTCTTGATCAGATCGTGATAATCGGCGTTCTGCGCATAGACCGAGATCGCGGCTTCAGAGCGGCGCTCCAATATCCCCAGCGGATCATGGTCCGGGCCGTAATTGAGACCGACCACCACCGCCGACTTTGCATCCGGCCACATGGCCGTGGGGTGTTTGCGCCGCTCCAGCGTGTCTTCCATCCACGCCATCGAGCCGTGATGCTCCTGAGCGACGAATTCCTCCAGACGCTGCGACGCCGCCCAGGCCTCATCGGCCCGGCACAGGCGGACATCGGTAAAACCGATCTCGAGAGCGAGGGATTTGAGGGCTGAACTGTCCATGCCCGGTCCGAGATACGCGTTCAACAGCGAAAAGACGACTATCGAGCGCTGCGCGACTAGAACTGGGTGCCCAGCCGCTGGCGTTCCAGCTGCAGACTGTCACGCCGGCCTTCATACTCGGTCAGCTGCGTCAGCCAGGCTTCGTAGCGCTCTGGAGCCGTAATCGGCATAACCTCCTCCAAGGTGCCGGAAAAGATCGCCGCGCCGCTCAACTCCGCGTCGAAACTGGCCGGATAGGTATTGAACATGCTGGCGGCCAGCTCGATCTGGCGAGCTGCTTCGCCGGTGGCAACGCCACGCGCGGCGTCAAACTCGGCAACCATGCGCTCATAATGGCGGCGGGCTTGAGCGATATGGGCCTGCACTTCGCGCTGGTTATCCGCCAGGGCACCGGCGAAATCATCCACCGCATGGCTTGATGGCGCGCCACCCATGCGCTGACGGGCAACCTCCAGAGCCAGGATGAACGACTCCATGTTCACCGTCATGGAAAACAGCAGGTGATGCTGGGGATGGTCCGCCAGCACCCCCTCGCCGGCCGCCCGGTTCATCGCCGCCAGGCCAGCATAATAATCCTGCAGCAAGGCCAACTGCGCGACCTGGATGGCATAGGGGTCGATGTCTACACCATTGGCCAGGTCACGCGCCTGCGTCTCGACTGTTTCGAAATAGCCGGTGATAGTGGCAATGACCTGCGCAGGCATGTCGCGCATCAAGGCGACGGCCTCATCCTGTCCATCAATCGTGTATCGCGGACCCCGCGCCAAAGCCGCGCCACGATCCCGATAGCCCGTCATCTGGGCATCAACCTGGCGACGCCAGGCATCGATGCGCGAGAGCGCACCCGCCCGGTCCGTGGCGCCGGTCTGGATATCCGCCATGATCTCATAGGCGGGTCCCGCCACCTCGACGAAATTGACAGCCTCCTGGGCATACAGGCCCATTTCCTGGGACCAGGACGCAAAGGCGCTGGCGCGCTCCGCTTCGGTCTGCGCATTCGCATGCAGGGGTGCGGCGAGCATAGCGGCGAGCAGAGCCAGTACAGCAACGAGATGACGGATCATGATTTTCCCTTGAAGACTTCGCTCAATCGGTCGCGGGTTCAGGCCCGCAAGTCAAGCAGACCCGCTAGAAATCCAGGTCCGCATAATGCCGCGAGGGCGAAATCCCCGGCAATTTGTCATCGAGAATACTGCGAAAGGCCGGGCGGCATTTGACGCGCTGATACCAGTGCTTCACCGGTTCAAACTCATTCCAGGGCACTTCGCCCAGATAGTCGAGGCAGGACAGGTGCGCCGCGGCGGCGATATCGGCCAGCGTGTAGCGCGGGCCGGCCAGCCCGTCACGAGCTTCCAGGAGCCAGGCGATATGCTCGAGATGGCCGCGCAGATGCTCGCGCCCCTCGCGCATGGCCTGCGGGTCGGGCGCCCCCAGCCCTTGCACAGGTTTTTCCAGCTTTTCATGCAACAGATAGGCGTTGACCTCGCCGTCAAACTTGCGGTCGAACCAGTCGCACAGACGCCGCGCCTCAGCCCTCTCGGCCGGCCCGCCCGGCAAGAGGCAGGGTGTCGGCGTTGTCTCCTCGAGATATTCCAGAACCGCCCGCACTTCGATGACCACGCGCTTCGTCCCGCCGGCCTCATCGACCAGAACCGGGGTCAGCCTGGCCGGGTTGAGCGCGAGCAATTCGTCCGGGCGATCCCAGGGCGAAACCGTCTTGGCTTTGTAGCGGATGGATTTTTCGTCGAGGACCAGCCGTGCCTGCCGGGAAAACGGATCAAGCGGCCAGTGATACAGCACACGCATAAAGGCTCGTTACCGCCCTTTCCCGGTCAACTCAATGGCCACCATCTGCCGTCTCCGCCTCGCCGCCGAAGAATGCCGCCCCATGCGGTTCTGCAGCGCCGTGCGGATCGGCATGAATGAGGATATCGGCTGCGGGGTAGACCGCCAGCAATCGGTTCTCGGCATCCACCAATACTTTATGCGCGTCCGCCAGAGACATGTCCGGATCGAGGGCCATGTGGAACTGGATATGTACCAGTGGACCGGCTGCCCGGGTGCGCAGGTCATGGATATCTAGAATGCGTGGATCGGCCTCGACTAAAGTCCGTATCTCCTCGCGTTCGGTGTCCGGCAATTCCCGGTCCATAAGCTGATCGAGCGCCTTGCGCGCCACTTGCCAGGCCGCATGCGCCAGCCATACCGCCACCGCCAGCGCCGCCAGGCCATCCAGCCGCTCGAGTCCGAAAAAGACCGATCCCGCGATTCCCGCCATCACCGCGATATTCGCCCCGAGGTCGGTTAAATAATGGGCCCGGTCGCCCTCGATCGCGACCGAACCGGTCTTGGCAATGGCGCGGGTCTGGATAATGAGCAGCCCAAGCGTCAAGGCAATCGACAGGGTCATCACGCCCAGAGCCCAGCCCGAAGCCTCGATCGTCACCGGGTTTATCGTGTGGGCAACGCCCTCGCGCAGCAATAGCGCGGCGGACACGGCGACCAGCATGGCCTGGAGGATACTGGCAAAGGCCTCCGCCTTGCCATGCCCGAAACGATGCTCGGCATCGGCCGGTTCAGCCGCATAGCGCACGGCGAAGAACACGGTCAGCGATGCGGTGAGATCCAACAGGCTGTCGGCCATAGAGGCGAGCAGCGCCACCGATCCGGACATGTACCAGACCACACCCTTGGCCACCGTCAGGATCAGGGCCACGCTCAGCGAGGCCCAGGTGGCCGCGCCGGAAATCTTGCGCGCCTCGCTCGGCTTTAGCCGGCCCGGACCGGCGGCGGAATGGTGATCATGCGGCATAGGCAAGCATTAGGGTGCAGCGGCTTGCCGCGTCAATCGGACGAATGGCCGCCGAGTGCAATGGCGATGGCATTGAGGGCCGCGCGCTGATCAACCCCCGTCGCGACCCGCACCGGCCGTCCGGCCGGGGCGGTTCGCAACAGGCCCGGGAATTCGCCATCGGTGGCGAATTCGAGCGGCAGGGTTTCAAAGCGGAAAACCTCCGGAGACGCCGCGGCCATAACCGCCAGGGCATCATGCGGGTAGCAGCCTTCAATGCCATCACTCGCCCTGTAGGCATTCATGTAATGCTCGTGCGCGCGCACCAGGAAACGGCCGGCCCGCTCGGGCAGGCCGCGAACCATTTGCGCCAACCGGGCCCGTCGTAACACCACGCGCCGACAGATATCGAGCGGGATCAGCGTCAAACGCGGTGCCATAGCGAGCACTCCGCGCGCAGATTCCAGGTCGGAACCGGTATTGAATTCCACCCCGCCCCGACGCACCCAGGGCACGCTCAGCGCCCCACCCATGACGATAATCTCGTTGATCCCGTCCAGCGTATCGGGCGCGCGGGACAGAGTGCGAGCCAGATTAGTCAGCGGCCCCAAGGCGATCAGCGTGCCTCCTCCGCGGGCAAAGCCGGCCATCGCAGCAAGCGCGGCATCCGCGCCCCGATCGCGCACAACCCCCTCCTCATAGCCCAGCGCATGACCGGCGCTGGCCCCGCCAATCCCGTCCTCACCGTGAATATGCCGGGCATGACGCCAGGACCCCTGCAAAGGCTGGGCACAACCGGTATGGACGGGCACCACCACACCGCCAGCCAGCGACTGCACCAGCGCCATATTGCGGGCCGCCTTGCGCGGCGCGACATTGCCGAACACGGTAGACACACCGGCCAGATCCAGGCGCGCAGAGCGAATCGCGCACATCAGCGCCAGGGCATCATCGACACCGCCATCGCTATCGATCCAGACTTTCTGCCGGTTCTGGGTCATGACGGGCCGGCCATCGCCCTCACCCCCGATCCGGAGCTGAGCGCAACCGGCTGTCAAAAGCGGTCCCGGCTGGGGAATAGCCCGGCAGGCCCGGTGGGGGCAGCAGGATATTGTTGAACTCGGCAATGTCAGGCGTGCCGGTCTGGTAGGGCTGCAGACGCGCGGCCATCTCGGGTGCCAAGTCCGGCATGGCCAGATAGGCAAACTCGCCAAAACCCAGCGTGAGCCAATGCACAAGGCTTTCGCGTTCCGGTGAGTGCGGATTGCAAAGCGCAGCCGAGCGGCAGCGCTCGGCAAACGCATCCACCTGATCGGCGCGCCAGCCATAGCGTTGATGCACCGGAGCAGCCGCGATCATGTCACCAAGCGCCGCCGCCTCATCAGGGGGCAGGTCAAAGAGCTCGCTCTCCAGGGCGAAAGCCGCCATCGCTGCGTCCGGGCGTTCCAGCACCAGGCCGGGATGCTCCCCGCTGCCGCCGCCCAGCACAAGCTGGTGTGTGCTGCAGCCAAAGTCCTCGTCATCGGTCCCGTCGTCCGGGTAAGCGATATCAACCAGCGGACGGTAGACCGGTAGCCCGGCCAGGTAGCCGACAAGGACATGTTCGAAACTGTCGATGTAACTCATTGCCTGCCCTCGTCGGCTATCTGGCCGGTCTGCTTACCACCCCTTGCTAAGGACATTCCTGCCCGGAGGCCAGACCAAGCCGGAAACCAGGCTGACCGCCCTGGCAGGTCAGGTACGACATCATCGCCCGCTGGCCATTGCAGACGAAACGGGGAAAGATCGCTCCACATCTTTCAAGCGGGCCCCTCCATGTCGCTGATCCATCTTGTCGTCCTTGCGCTCATTCAAGGCATAACCGAATTTCTGCCGATCTCCTCCTCGGCCCATTTGATCCTGGTGCCTGAAGTCCTCGGTGAGGAGGATCAAGGTGCCTTTATCGACGTCATGGCCCACGCCGGTTCGCTGATCGCGGTCCTGGTCTATTTCTGGCGTGATATCGCCTCGGTGATCACCGGCATGCTGGCCCTGGTTACGGGCAAGATGACCCAGGGTGGCCGCCTCGCGCTGCTGGTCGCCGCCTCACTGCCACCTGTCATCCTTGTGGCTGGCGCGCTGTTCGTTTTTGACCTGGTGGATTACCTGCGCTCACCGGAGGTGATCGCTGCAGCGACCCTGATCTTCGCCTTGCCGCTCTGGCTCGCCGACAAATACGCCCCGGCGCAGAAGACCGCCGAGACCATGAGTTTCAAGGACGCCGCCCTGATCGGCCTGGCCCAGATGTTGGCGCTGATCCCGGGCGCCTCGCGCTCCGGTGTGACCATGACGGCAGGCCGCGCCCTGGGGATGACGCGCCAGGAATGCGCCAGGTTTTCCATGCTGATGGCGATCCCTGTGATCGTCGCCTTCACTCTGGTGTCGGTGCTGGAACTGGCCAGCGGAGATGCAGGGGGCGCCGATCTTCAGGCCGGCCTGATCGTCGGCGGTCTGTCCTTTGCCGCCGCCTGGGCGGCCATTGCCGTACTGATGCGCTTGGTCGAACGCACCGGCTTCATGCCGTTCGTGATCTACCGTCTCGCACTGGGCGGCGGATTGATTGCCTGGATGGCCCTGAGCTAGGCGCGCTTAGGCTTCCGACTTTTCGTGGAACTGGCCGTGGCGGCGATAGCGACCCAGATAGGTCGGCACGATC
The DNA here is from genome assembly GCF_030149425.1 of Maricaulis sp. Lineage (GTDB taxonomy): Bacteria > Pseudomonadota > Alphaproteobacteria > Caulobacterales > Maricaulaceae > Maricaulis. The sequence goes on from NZ_JASBRQ010000085.1 coordinate 9,976, forward strand.
GCTTCGACGGTTTCCGGCGTGATGCCCAGATCCGCCAGCCCCTTGGCGCCGTCGGAGACGACATTGTCGGACTGCAGCTGGATCATCTGGTCACGCGTCAGCATGGGCTGAACGAAGGGCAGGATGGCGAGCATCTCAAACACCATGCCCATGACCGTACCGATCGAGTAGGGCAGCGGCACCAGGAAGCGCGGACGATCAGTTTCATCGAGGATGAATTGCATCAGCTCCTTGAAGGAGTAGATGCCCGGGCCGCCGAGCTCATAGGTCTCACCACGGGCGCTGTTGCTCTCGAAAGCGGCCAGAACAGCGGACGCCACATCACCAGCAAAGACCGGCTGGAAGCGCGATGAACCGCCACCGAACAGCGGCAGGGCAGGCGCAAACCGGGCCATCGAGCCAAACATGTTGAAGAAGCCGTCATCGGTACCGAAAATGATCGACGGGCGCAGCACGGTCGCGGTCGGGACAGCAGCCATGACAGCCGCCTCACCCGCCGCCTTGCTCTGGGCATAGCGCGAGGCGCTTTCGGCGCTGGCACCAATGGCAGAAACCTGGATCACCCGCTCGATACCGGCCGCAGCAGCGGCCTTGGCAATCGCCTCCGCGCCGGCAGCGTGGAGGCTGGAGAAATTCTGACGCCCACCCTCGGCGAGGACACCGACGAGATTGACGACCCCACTGGCACCCTCGACAGCGCGCTCAACGGAAGAGGCAACGCGGATGTTGGCCTGCACCAGCTGAACCTGGCCAACCACACCCATGACCCGCAGATCCTGCGACAGATGCGGGCGGCGCGAGGCGACACGGACGCGATAGCCGGCTTTGGCCAGGGCACGGACAACGTGACGGCCGACGAATCCGGAACCGCCGAATACAGTGATGAGTTCATCGCGAAGCATGAGGGAATCCCCGGGGACGGAAGTTGTTGCGCCCGGATAGATCAAAAAACGCAGCGATTGTCCATGCGATGATGCGCCTCGGTACGCGGTCAGCGCTCGCCCGGCACCTCATATCCCGCCGGAAAACTCAACGAGGAGGTACGGATCAGCCAGCGCCCGTCAGTGCGGACGAGCGTGGTGGTCGCGGAATAATCAATAATGCGCAGCCCGTTCTCCGGGTCGCGGACATGTTCCTGGGCCAGGTGACGGACGATGGCCGTATCCCCGAACAGGTCGAACGAGACCAGATCGAGATCATAGCGCTCCACCACAGCCCCACGGGCCACATAATCGCGGACCAGGGGCATGTGATCGGCACGTTGCCGGGCCTCGGCCGCACCGGCGAACCAGACGGTCCAGTCAGGATGGTAATTGGCTTCCCAGGCGTCGATATCGGGCCCGATATTGAGTGGCCCTTCACGCAGGAGCGTCACAATCGCCTCGCGATCCGCTTCCTCGGACTGGGCCAAGCCAGGCCCATTCAGAAGCAAGAGCGCAGCGAGCAAAGCGAAAATCCGGACCATGGGGCGTTCTCCTTTGTCCGCCTCGCTAGCGCGCCGCCGAAGCCACCTCAACTTAAACTCCCGTCAGCAAATCGCCGGACGCTGCAGATCACCGCATTTCACGCACATTGAGCGATTGACACACCCGGCCCGGCTCTTTACTTACCGCGCTCCTGTTACCTGCCCAGGTGGCGGAATTGGTAGACGCGCTGGCTTCAGGTGCCAGTTCCCGTTAGGGAGTGGAAGTTCGAGTCTTCTCCTGGGCACCATCTCCTTCAAGAGATCATGTCGAATAAGCTTCTGTCGTTTGGCGGGAGCTTTTTTGTTTTTGGGCCTAGGCCGCTTCGATACGGACCGACAGGGCGCCGCGGGTCAGGGCGAAAGGGTCTTCGACCTCGACGGCGAGCTGCAGCGTGCCCGGACGGGTCTGGCGGACGCGGATCTGGCCAGCGCGCAGGCGGGCATCAGCAGCGCCGGTAGCCTGGACATCACGCAGAGCAATCTCATTGTCACCTTGCAAAAGGCGCACGGAGAAATGCTCGGCATTACAATGGGTTTGCAGGCGCAAAACGCCCTCTTCCCAGGCCTCGGCATCAATCTCGGCGATGGCGCAGCGCTCGGCGACATGAGCGCGGAGCTGAAAACGCAATTCTGCATCAGCTCCGGGCGTTAACCCGGTTGCAGCAATCATCGCTGCTGCGCCAATGAGGATGGAGAAACGGTGCATGCCGCCCCCGGCTGCCAATCAGACTGGCCGCGGGTGTAGCAAATCTGGCACCGCTTGGCGCGCTCGATCTCGCCCTATGGTTAATCGCTGCGTCGAAAACGCCTAAAAAGCTAACTAATACGGGATGAAGCTGAGGGTGACGACATCGCGGTAACGGCCAGCATATTGATGCGGGGTTGGAGCGACCTCGACCTCCAAACGGCCCGATTGTACCGAGGTGCCGGCAAAGGGAATATCGACGACATCGCCGCCCGGCGCGGTCAGATCCACCGCCGTGCCCGACAAGCTCGCGCTGTAGGGGATGCGGCCAAAGGCCTCGCCCTGCTCGTGCACCAAAGCGCCGCCATTATCCGACACCAAGGTCACCGCGACCGCGCTATTGGTGCGGAAGAAAAAGTCCGAACGGGCCCGCCCGCCAGCAGAGATGTCGCCGAGATCGAGGTTCTGCTGCCCCGAGGTCGTGTCCCCCTCAAAGCGCAGGGCCGGCGCCAGGGCGATTGTGAGCGGCACTGTAGTGACCTCGTTGCCGACCGTGATCTCCAGCTCCTGGCGATAATCCCCCGGGGGCTGAAACTGGCCCGCAGCAACACGATAGAAGTCGATGCTCAGCGTCTCGCCCTCGACCAGGGCGCGGCGGGCAGAATTGCGCAAGCGCCAGCGATTATTGTCACGCCGCACCTCCGGCCCGCGCTCCCATTCCGCCTGCAGAGCCTCGCCGCCGGAAAAGAAATCCGGATCGCGCGCCGTACCGCCGATCAGTTCGATATAAACCGGCACCTGGCGGCAATTGCGCGGCAAGCCGGTCTCGGCGGCGCGCAATTCGATATCCAGCCGCATGGCCAGCGGGTCGGCGGCATTATAGCTGAAGCCGCTGATCTGGGCGGCACTGACCTGATAGCCGTCACAGGCCTGGGCCAACACCGGGGCCGAACCGAGCAGGAGCGCCAGAGCAGCGATGAACACCCTAATCATGACCGGCCTCCAGCAGGATTTCGCCGAGATCGATATAGGCCGGGGCATCCGTCGGCAATTCAAAGCGGAAAAGCTGACCATCGGCCAGACGCCCTTCGTATCGTCCAGGGATCAGTTCATTGAACGCCGCACGCCCGGCCCGGTTGGTGAAAAAGACGCTGACCGCTCCGGATTCGAGATTGCGGATCTCGCCATATTGCAGCGCGACGGGCTCAGCGCCGGAGCGCAGGACGCCGACGGCCGTGCGATAGGCCTCGGTGCCGACCGTGATGCGTAGCCCCGTCAGCGCTCCGGGCACCACGGTGTAGCGGCCCGGACCGATATAATAGCCCGGCTCCAGCCCACGCGCGCCGATGCGCAAATCCTGCGGCCGGTAGGCCGCCGGCAAGCTGACCACGGCTGCGCCCAGCTGGTCAGCCCGCGCCTCGGTACGGCCGCCGGCTCCGGTTGAAACCAGGATCTCCGCATCCCGCAACGAGGTGTGTCGGTCAATGATGGCAAAGCCCCGGCCCGGGTCGCGACCGATCGCGACGGCGCCGTCGGCCAGGGCGATCCCCGATTGCAGACGCACGGACAGGCGGGACGCCTCGTTTCGCCCGTCGGCGGCCGGTGTGTGCGCTGCGTTGAACTGGGCCGCATAGCGTGTGGTTTCCGTCGCCAGTTGCCCCCGCAGATCAACCACACCGCCCTGATTGGCCACGCTGGCCCGGCCACTCAGACTGGGCAGGTCACGATCACGCAGGGCGCGATATTCCAGCCGGCTCGCCCCGGTCGAGGAATCATAGCTGGAACTGACAATCTGGCGCGCGCCCAGACGGCGGCTGAGGGTCAGGAAAATCACGGTTTCCGAACCGCGGACTTCAAACTCACTATGGCGCGCCGTGGCCGCCAGAACGATCTCGCCGAACCGGCGATTCATCCCGGCGGTCAGGGTGTAGGCGCGCTCGGGCAGCGCGTGCGCATCCTGATACACCGCACCGAAATTGACCGCTGTGCGATCGGTGAGATTGAAGCGGACATCCCCGCCCAGGCTCCAGCGCTGATCATTCTCGCTTGCAAGGTCATTGAGCGAGGCAAAGTCCGGCCCGGCATAATTGAGGCGCAGATTGACGGTCGCATAACGCTCCGGGCCCAGATAAGGCCCACCGCGGAAGTTCACCGCCACGGCGTAATCCTGCTCCAGCGCATCGGCTTCGCTGAAAGTCACATCCAGCTGCCCGACCCCGCCCAGCATGGCTCGGGACACAGCGCCGCCCAGAGAGACCAGTTCCGGAGTTACGGCAGCGGAGCCGGACAGGGTCAGCGAGGGTGATACGCCCAGCGCGTAGTGGCCTCCGATCACAGGAGCGTCGAAATCATAATCGAATTCGCCACCCTGATCGGTACGGCGGAACCCGGCCGCCAGGACCGATTCGGACAGGCCCGGGCTCAGCAGGGACACGTCGGCGGAGAGTGAGAAGCTGTCGATCTCGCGCCGGCCCAACCCGTCCTCGACCACAATCGTCACATCATTGGACACATTGGCCAGCGGGATATCCTGCAGGTCGATCGGCCCGGGCTCGGCCAGGAAGCGGTCAATCAGGGCCCCATTGACATAAACCTCGACCGTCGAGCGACGCTCCAGGATCAAGGTGCGGCTTCCCGTCGGCCGGATATTCCGGGTCGGCTGCAGATCCCGGTAATTGGTCTCCATGGATATACCGGCGAGATTCAAAATCCCGGTATTGCGCGCCAGTTGCGGCGACAAGTCCCCGGCGGAATAGCGCCGGGCCTGGTCCGGCCGGTCGGTGAAGGCAATCAGTCGCTGGCGGCGAAAATCGGTCTCGCCGCCGCTGCGCCAGGCAATGCGACCACCCCAGTCTAGGCTATACCCTTCCGCCCCGCCGAAATTGGCGAAACCATCAAGGCCGAGATCGGCGGCCGCGCCTTCGTCATCGCTCAGCGTGTCCGACAGCTGCAGCGCCCCGGTCACGCCGAAAGATCGCCCCTGAGGGTAGAGCGCGTTGGCCGTGGAATACCCCCAGTCTTCCGCCAGGGAGGCCGAGCTGGCGGCGCGCTGTGCGACAGGGATGTCGATCTCTATGCTCAGGGTTTGCGGGTTCAGGCGGACGCCATAACCCAGCGCGTGCAGGTCCGCGACCGGGCGCATGTCGCTGCCCAGGCCTGCCAGTGCGGCGGCGGCTTCGGGATTGAGCAGATCGGACAGGGAGGCCGCGAGGGCGGCGGGTGGCAGGCTGACCAGCTCGGCAACCGTGGTTTCGACCAGAAGCGATGGCAAACGGCGCTCGTCGACGGTAACCGGCAAGGCGACGGTAAAGACGTCGCTGGCGCTCTGGGCGCAAGCAGAAGACGCCCCGGCCAATACGGCCGGAGCGATCAGTGCCGCCCCGATCAGGGCGTGAAATCTAGCTGTCTGCCCCCACATGCCCCCGCCTGTGTGTGGTTAGAGTGCGCGGTCAGAAGGACCGCCCCAGCGAAACCTCGACCGGACCATCCGGCAAATCGTCAATCCCCAGCAGGAAGTCCCGGCTGGCATGCGGCGGGATGATCGGGTTCTCGACCAGTTCAGCGACCTGGGCCGGGCTCAGGCGGACACTTTCTCCGCCGGCGCGGATGCGCAGATCAAGCTCACCCAGCATGGCGAAATCGGTACCGGCATTGGTCACCCGCAGTGCCAGCCCCTGCGGCGTATCGCGGACCTCGGCCAGGCTCACATCCGCCTGCGCCTCATTGGCGCGGACATAGACGGCAACGCCGAAATTATAGGCAAAGACCACGCCGGTGAAATCCTCTCGGGAAACCGGGACTTCCTGCACTTCGGCAATGAAGGCCTGGCTGTCGCGCACATTGGGATCACCGATATAGCTGATGCGGATGGCCTGGGACTGGCCGGGCTGGATCAGCGCCAGCGGCGGGAAAATCGAGAAATCCTCCTCCGCCGGCACGAATTCCTGGCTACCATCGGCCTGCACAATGCGGCGCTTCATGACAATCTCGACCGGCAGGGCCTCTTCGCGCGTGTTGCGAATATTGATCACGGCCGTGGTGCGGCCGGCGCCCAGGTCGAGGATCATGCGCATCGGCTCGACCTCATAGGCGGCCGCGACGCCTGCCGGGATCAGCAAAACCAGGAGAGCCGCCAGGGCGCGCACCGGATGCTTGAAAATCTGTCTCATAATGCCCCCCAGAAATCACCGGACCATCCACCCGGTGCGGAGCCGGCAGAACCGGCCCCGACCGCGTGATAGCATGAGAAAACCTATTTGGCAGTCAGCGTGATGGTGACGACGTCGGAATAATCACCGGCGAAGACCGTCGTGTGGCTGGCACCATTGGCGCCGGCATTGGTCGCGCGCACGCCATAAACCCGGAAGGCAACGGCGCCGGTCTGACCGGCCAGGAAGGCGCTGCCGGAGAGGTCGGAGCTTTCCGAGGAGGTCAGCTGGGTCCAGTCCATGCTCAACCCATTGCCACCGCCATGCTGCATTTCATAGGCAATCTGGTTTTCATTGCCGCCGCCGGTACCGGAGCGGAAGAGATAGCCGCCATTGGTCGAAGCAAAGGTGCGCGTAAACCCGTTCGGAGAGTTACAGGCATAGGATGCGCTGCCGGCGCTCTGTTCCACCGTGCTGGTCGTCGCCGTGTTGGAGAGCTCGCCGAAATCGACATCAATCTCGGTGCCGGTGGAGTTATAGGCGCCACACACGGAACCCACTTCAGCGGAGAGATTGTAGGACAGCTGGCCAGCCGGTGTGGATTGAGCGGCGGCAGAGCCGGCGAAGATGACAGCGGCGATCGCGCTGGTCAGTGCGGTCTTGTTCATAATAGCCCCCAGGCCTTTGCTTGATGCGACCGGGAACAGGTGCGCCCCGGTTTCGACACCTATGACGCTAGGGCCGGTTTGAGGCTCGAAATGGGGGCAAATGTGCCCAAACAGAGTTTCTTTCGCCCCATTTGGGTCAGCATTGTTCAGAGAGCGTTCATGCTGCCGGGACAGCGCTCGCATAAACACGCAAATGAAAAGCCGCGCCGGGACCTTTTGGGGGTCTTACCCGGCGCGGCTATCGGATCACGGCGTAGCCTGGTGGTTTAACTGCCCGGCAGTGCTGCCGGACGGCTGTGCGAGATCCGGAAAGAACCCGATGCGCCCGCCGGGAGCGTCACACGGCAGAAACCGCCATCGGTAATTTCGAACGGGCAATCGAACGAGGTGTGCGCCACACGCATGGTCAGGCGCAGCTCGCCGCGCTCGGGCACGTCATAGCTACACGTACCGCCGGCTGCGTCAGACACCATGATCCGACCGGCGTGACGCAGGCCCCGCCCACGCTCGCGGCCACGGATGACATCGCCATCGCCCTGCTCGACCTGACAGCTGACTTCCCAGCTGCGCTCGCCGGACATTTCCAGCACGAGAGCATCACGGTCGGCGCGCATCTGCGCCGGGCTTTGAAGTTGCGCCTGGGCCGCGGTCGTGGTCAGCACCAGAGCGGCGGAGGCGAGAAGAATTTGCGTTTTCATTGAACCCTCCATCGGGGTGTATTTGTTTGTGACGCTTTTGTTACATAAATCACCCGCCCATGTAAAGTCCGTGTACTGTTCATTTGAGCACACCCGAAATGACCCAACATCTTATTGTTATTAATGTATTTTGACTCATCGTTTCGCGCAAAGCCGAAGTATTAATCGAGGTTTTGGTGCGATTTTTGACGTTAATGTCACATTAATGTCTTGGTTGGATTTCCGCCACAGGAGTACGAGGACGGCGCTCGCCGATTGCCCTTCCCGCGCACGGGGGTTACGAGGCTGGTGGAAGGAAATTCAATGACTGTTCATTACCACAAGGGCGACCTGCCCGCCGACGTCGACCTCGGCAAGCTGATCGCCATCGACACCGAAACCCTCGGCCTGTCCCTGGTGCGCGACCCGCTCTGCGTGGTGCAGCTCTCCTCCGGCGATGGCGATGCCCATGTCGTCCAGATGGATCGCACCAGCTATGACTGTCCGAACCTGAAAGCCCTGCTGGCCGACCCCGAGGTCGAGAAAATCCTCCATTTCGCCCGCTTCGACGTGGCCATGATCGCGAATTATCTCGGCGTCACCCTGGCACCGGTCTTCTGCACCAAGATCGCCTCCAAGCTGTGCCGCACCTATACCGACAGGCATGGCCTCAAGGATGTGACCCGCGAACTGGTCGGCGTGGACATGAACAAACAGCAGCAGAGCTCGGACTGGGGCGCGGCGGAATTGTCGAAGGCGCAACTGGACTATGCGGCTTCCGACGTCCTCCACCTGCACAAGCTGCGTGAAAAGCTGATCATTATGCTCGAGCGCGAGGGACGACTGGAGCTGGCACGGTCCTGTTTCGATTTCCTGCCGACCCGCGCCGCCCTGGACCTGGCCGGCTGGCCGGAAACGGACATCTTCGCCCACTCTTAGGGCTTCATCTCGCCTTGAAATGGCCGGTAAAGACTGATCTTACTGGCGGGTATCCGCCAACATCACCGCCAAGCATGGAATGAAGGGCATGACCGCCACCGCAGCTCAGGGTCTGGAAGCGCTGCAGCCTGCCGATCACGGCAGCTGGGAGCCGCGCCGTGCCCTGACACTGACGGCAGCGCGCCGCCGTACGGCGTTTGTGCGCTTTCTGCGCTTCGCCTTCATGGGCGGCGCCATCGCCATTCTGGCCCTGATCATCGGCCAGATGATTGCCAACTCGATCGGTGGCGAAGTGGAAACCACCGAAGCAGTCGGTACCGATGTGCGCATGATCAATCCGCGCTTTACCGGCCGCGACGAGAACAATACGCCCTATGTCGTGACCGCCGACAGCGCGGTCCGTCGCCGTGACAGCGAGGCCGGCATCACCGATCTCGAGCAGCCGCGCCTGGATTACGACTTCCTGAGCGATGGGGAGCAGGCGTCCCGGGTGCTTGCCGAACGCGGAACGTTTGATCCGACCAACCGGGTTCTGGACCTCGACGCCAATGTCAATCTGACGACGGATGAGGGCTATTCCTTCGCCTCGGAACACGCCCGCATCTTCCTGCGCGAAGAGCGTGTGCTCGGCGAACAACCGGTCACAGGCATTGGCCCGATGGGGCGGATGAGCGCCGACCGCTATGAAATCCGCGATGGCGGCGAGCATGTGATATTTGAAGGACGCGTGCGCATGCATATCATACAAAGCCGCACAGCCCGCCCAGACAGTGAGGATAGTGAGTAATGCGAAGCGTATTGACCGCACTAGCGGCGCTGCTGCTAACCGGCGCACCGGCCCTGGCCCAGATCGGCAACAGCGATCTGCCGCTGGACATCGAATCCGACCACGTCGAGGTTTTCGATAGCGAGAACCGCATTGTCTGGACCGGCCGCGTCGTCGCGATCCAGGGCGAATCAACCATCCGCGCCCAGCGCCTGGAGGCCTTTTTCACTGGTCTGCCGGGAAGCGGCGGCACCGGCGGCTGGGGCGATATCGAACGCATTATCGCCACCCGCGACGTGCTCTATGTCACCCCGACGCAGCGGGCGCGCGGTGATCGCGGGGTTTATGACCTGTCCTCGGAAACCATCACCCTGACCGGTGATGTGGTGATCAATCAGGGTGATGACGTCATCACCACCAATCGCTTTGTGACCGATCTGGTCAGCGGCAACTCCACCTTTGGTGAAGCCGGTGATGGCGAGCGCGTCCGCGTCGTCATCACACCGGCCAATGATGATGAGGCCGGCGGCGAGCCGGAAGGCCGGTAAGCATGGACAGCGCACTCAGGGACGGTCAGGCACCGGACGCGGCCGCAGTGCCGGCGACGGGGCTTTATGTCGACAAGATCGGCAAGGCCTATGCCAAACGTCCGGTGGTCAAGGGCGTCAGCCTGTCGCTGAAACAGGGTGAAGTGGCCGGCCTGCTTGGTCCCAATGGCGCCGGCAAGACGACGTGTTTCTACATGATCACCGGCCTCGTCGAAGTCGATTACGGCCGCATCTTCCTTGATGGCGAAGACATCACCCGCCTGCCCATGTATCAGCGTGCGCGCCTGGGCATCGGCTATCTGCCGCAGGAAAAATCCATCTTCCATGGCATGAGTGTCGAGGAAAACATTCTCGCCGTCGCCGAGATCGTCGAGAAGGATCGCGAGAAGCGTATGGAGCTGGTCGAGCAATTGCTCGAGGAGCTGCGCATCTCACATCTGCGCCACGCCCGTGCGCCGTCGCTGTCCGGCGGTGAGCGCCGCCGCGTCGAGATCGCCCGCGCCCTCGCGACTCGCCCCTCTTTCATGCTCCTGGATGAGCCCTTTGCCGGTATCGACCCGCTGGCAATCGCCGATATCCGGGATCTGATCCGCTTCCTCAAGGACCGCGGAATCGGCATTTTGATCACCGATCACAATGTCCGCGAAACGTTGGAAATCACTGATCGCGCAACGATTATCTATGAAGGTGAAGTGCTGTTTGAAGGCTCGCCGGAAGAGATCCGCTCCGATCCGGACGTGAAACGCGTTTATCTCGGAGAAAGCTTTTCCTGATTACCTCTGCAAGAAGCTTACCAAACAGAGGTGTTCATGGCTGGATTGATGCAAAAGCTGGATATGCGCCAGGGCCAGTCCCTGGTGATGACGCCCCAGCTGCAGCAGGCCATCAAGCTCTTGCAGCTATCCAATATCGAGCTGGCCGAGTTCGTCGAGGGCGAACTGGAACGCAATCCGCTGCTTGAACGCGATGATTCGGCCGAGAGCGCCGAATCGACCCGCGAAGCCGGCGATGGCGAGCCGCGCGAACTGGAACTGGCTGCCCCGTCAGCCGATGCCAATGATTCGCTCGATGCCGATGTCGAGGTCATTCACTCGGACGATTCGAAAGCCGATCTGGCCGGCGTGGAAAGCAATGCTGCGGCTGACGCAGTGGGTGCGGGAGCCAGCAACTGGACACCGAGTGGTTCCGGCGGCGGCGCTGCAGGCGAAGAATATGATGCGATCGCCAACTCTACGCGCGATCTGACCCTGTCGGAACATCTGCACAATCAGCTGGCTACCGCCACCAATGACCCGATCGACCGCATGATCGGTGCGCATCTGATCGATCTGGCCGATGAAGACGGATATCTGCGCGCAGACCTGGCCGAGGTTTCCGCCCGGCTCGGCCTCGAGCGCGCCCGCATCGAGGCCATGCTGGAAGTGACCCAGTCCTTCGAGCCCGCCGGGGTCATGGCGCGTGATCTCGGTGAGTGTCTGGCACTGCAATTGCGCGAAAAGAATCGCCTCGACCCGGCCATGGCCTGCCTGCTCGACAATCTCGAGCGCCTGGCCAAGCACGAATACGACACACTGCGCGGCCTGTGTGGCGTTGATGATGATGATCTGGTCGACATGGTCAGTGAAATCCGTCAGCTGACCCCGAAACCGGGCCTCGCCTTCGGCAATGACAATGCCCGCGCCGTCGAGCCGGACGTCTTCATTCGCCAGGCGCCCGATGGCGGCTGGCAGGTTGAGCTGAACTCGGAGACCCTGCCGCGGGTCCTGGTCAATAACCGCTATTACAACGAGATCCACTCAGCCGCGCGCACGGAGCAGGAAAAGAGCTTCATCTCCGAGTGCAATCAGAATGCATCCTGGCTGGTCAAAAGCCTGGATCAGCGGGCCCGCACCATTCTCAAGGTCGCCAGCGAGATTGTCCGCCAGCAGGACATGTTCATGGCCCATGGCGTGGCCTATCTGCGCCCGCTCAACCTGAAGACCGTGGCCGATGCCATCGGCATGCATGAGTCGACCGTCAGCCGGGTGACCTCGAACAAGTTTGTGTCGACGCCGCGCGGCATGTTCGAACTGAAATATTTCTTCACCTCCGCGATCCCGTCGGCAGGCGGCGGGGAGGCCCACTCTGCCGAGGCTGTACGCCATCGGATCAAGAGCTTGATCGACCAGGAAACCGTCGCCGAGGTCCTGTCCGATGACAAGCTTGTCGATCTTTTACGGGCGGAAGGGATTGAAATTGCACGCCGGACTGTGGCCAAATACCGGGAGGCGCTGAACATCCCCTCTTCGGTCCAACGCCGCCGCATTCTCAAGCGCGCGGGCTAGACCCCGGGATTTACACGCGTCTGTGCGACCTGGCGCTGCCCCGCCGGAAAACCGGACTATCGGCACGGACAATGCCATTGACTCCGCCACCGTCGCGCGACTAGGTTCCGCCCGCTTTCCGGGGAGGGGCGGCACAGTTCGAAAACGCCTCACGGGCTGGTGAATGGCCAGCGGGAAGGAGCGCATGCATACACAAGTTGTCAGCAAAGGCATCGACGTCAGCGACGCGCTGCGCGAGCAGATTCTGGGACGCGTAGAAGAAGGCGTGTCCAAATA
>NZ_JASBRQ010000086.1 GCF_030149425.1 Maricaulis sp.
AGGACGGGTTGGTGCGGGATAGGCGCCCCTCCTCGCCTTCATCCCAAACTTGATTTGGGACCTCGAGAGGACGCGCTCGATGGCGCCGGGGTCCCGGATCAAGCCCGGGATGAGGGGTTTAAGTTCTGATGTTGCTGCACATTTTCCCCCGGATTTATTCCGGGGCCTGGTGGGGGCGAAGACGTCGATGACTCTTGGAACCGCCAGCGCCAAGAGTCATCAACGTCGGGATAACGCCGGGCCCCGACATGAAGTCGGGGAAAGCGGTGGAGGTTGGGGCCGGCTACGATTTCCTTCTCCCCAGGCGGGGAGAAGGAAGGTTGGTGCCGGATAGACGCCCCTCCATGCCCTCACTCCGGACGGGAAGCCCGGACCTTTGCAGCGTTTGGAGTTTGCTTGGAACGGGACAGGCAAACGCCGCGCTACGGGTTGCCCTGGCTCTCGAAGGCACGGCAAGCGGGCTCATATCCTTGCTGGCAGGCCTGGCGGAGATAGTGCGCGGCGCGCTCGAGGTCCTGCGGCACGCCGCGACCGGTCCAGTAAGCGACCCCAAGACTCGAACAGGCGCTCCGTGCGCCTGCATCACAGGCCTGGCGATAGAGTGCCACGGCCCGCTCCAGATCCTGGGGCAGTCCCAGCCCTTCCCAATAGGCGTCGGCCAAGCCCGCGCATCCCAGCTCAAGTCCGGCCCCGCAGGCTTGCTGGTAATAGCCGACGGCTGCCTCATGGTCCTGGGTGGTACCCTGTCCGGTCCATGAAGCGATGCCAAGGCCAAGACACCCTTCGGGAGCCCCATCCTCGCAGGCCTGCCGGTAGTATGCGACACCTCTTTCGCGGTCCTGGCGCACGTTCAGACCCTGGAAATAGGCCCGGCCCAGATCAGCGCAGGCGAACGCATCGCCCAGTTGGCAGGCAGCTGTCATGGTGCCGCCATACTCGACACAGCCTTGGTCAGTCCCCAGATCGCAAGCCTCGCGGAACAAGCCGATCCCGCGCAGACGATCCTGGGGAACGCCGTCCCCATTGTAATATGCATAACCCAGATTGAAGCAGCCGGAGCCATTACCGCTGTCACAGGCCTGGCGAAACAATTGTGCAGCCCGGGGAGCGTCGCGCTCCACGCCCTCGCCGTTGAGGAACAGATAGCCGAGGTTAAAGCAGGCAAAGGCCTCCCCGCCGGCACAGGCCGTGCTGAAATATTCCGCAGCCCGGGCAGCGCTTCGGCCAAAGCCCTCGCCCATCAGATGCATATATCCCAGGTGCGAGCAGCTCTGCGCGCCGCCTCGGCTGCAGGCCCGGCCGAGAATATCGGCGGCGCTTTGGTACCGTCCGGCGTCATATTCCGCTCGGCCCTGATCATAGAGGTCTTCCACCGCCTCGCGTGACGTCCCCTGGGCGGCGGCGCCGGCCGCAAATATGAAACTCAAAAAAATCGCAAAGAGGTGGCGGTTCATGACAATGTCCCAGGGGGCTGGCAGCCTGATTGGCTGAGTGGTCTTAAGGCGCGCCACTCTAATCCCCTAATGCAGAATGACATTCCGATTGTTGGACAGATGTCTGAAAACTGCAAACAAGACGGGGAAATAATCGTATCCGACAGGGTGGTTCTGCTTCGCCTTTGGCCATTCCTGATCCAGGATCACAAATGCGGCGGGGTCTAAGGGGCGTTGAGGCTTATTCCTGTCCCGCGACCGGGGCAAACACTTCGACCAAGTCCTGGTAGAACATCCCGAATTCGGCGAATTCCTCGGTGTTCATATTGGTGTTGAAGGCGATGCTCATTTCATAGTCGGGGAAGACCAGGAGCCAGGACTGGGAGCCGCGGGAGACGCCGCCGTGATTGGCATTTCGGGCAATCCCGACGCCCTCAATCTCAAATTCGCGCCAGCGCCAGCCAAGGGCATAATCCTGTTCATTGGTTTCGCCATTGGCCAGGGATTGCGGCGTCCAGAACGCCTCGCGCGTTTCCGGCGAGATGAAATCTTCATCGAGCCAGAGCGAACCGATGCGGACCAGATCACTCGGCGTCGAGGCCCAGCCGCCGCCGGGCAGGCGATGGCTGAGATCAACCGGGCGCCAGACCCGGTAGCGCTGATCCCGGCGCAGATAGAAATTTGCCAGCTCGCCGGAATGGCTCCGTGGCGCCACGAGGGTGGATTGTGCGCCGGCCGGTTCGATGACCTCCCGGGCTATGAGATCGCGATAGGACAGACCGCCGGCTTCGCTCATGGCTGCGCCGAGGAGAACGGTGCCGAGGGAGGAATAGTTGAAATCCGTGCCGGGCTCGAAACCGAGCGCGCTGCCGTCGAAAACGTCGAGGGCCGCCTGCACGGTGGGATAATGGCGGCGCATGGTCATGGTGGCGATCAGGCCCGCCGTGTCGCTATTGCCGCCATAATGCGGCACGCCTGCCATGTGTGAGGCGAGCTGGCGCGCTGTGATCCCGGTCCAGGCCGGGTTGGGCAGGTCAGCGAAATAGGTGGCGAGGGGCGCATCCAGATCGAGCTCGCCCCGTTGGACCTGACGCGCCAGGGCTGTGGCGGTGACCGCCTTGGAGGTCGAGCCGATACGGAAAATCGTATCCGGGGTCGCGGGCGTGGCGCGGGCCAGGTCGCTCCAGCCGGCGGCACCGCGCCAGACAATCTCTCCCTCCACGGCGACAGCAGCCGACAAGGCCGGGGCGCCGATCCGGGCGCGCCAGGCTTCAAGGCGGCGAGCGGCTTCTTCGGCCGCTCCGGCATAGGCGGGATCAAGCAGGTCTTGGGTGACTGGTCCGGGGCCATCGGGCAATTGCGTCCAGCCAAACGGGCCAAGCGGGGCTTCACCGCGATGGGCGAAAAATCCGTAAACCGGCGCCAGCGCCCAGATTGCCGCCAGCAGGAGGAGAGCAGCCAGGGCGGCCGTGATCTTGCCCCAGGAACGCATCAAACCCGACATGTTGTACTCCTTTGCACAGGCCCGGCATCGGCGGGCTCTTCCAGATGTTTTGGGGTGCCCTAAGCAGCGCTGCAAGTGTAGTAAACCGGCGAAGGGGCGAGGTGTCGCGAGCTGTCGGGAAATGTCGTGAAGCGTCTGATGTCGAAATTTCTCCAGGCCTGTCCGTCCCGGCGGGTGCTGCTGCAGACCGGCTTGCTGGTGCTGGCCCTGAGCCTGATCCAGACCGCGTCCGGCGGATTTGACAGTGACGACGTCTCCTTTGCCCACCGGCTGGTCCTGTGGACAGTGGTTGTCTGCCTGGTCGCCGGACAATTCCTCGCCATTATGGTTCTCGTCCGCTTGAGCGGTCTGGCTCAGGCGGGGCGTCGCTGGCCGGCCTGGCTGATCGCCTTCGCCGGCGTCTGGCCCCTGGTGACGCTGCAGGTTGAAGCCCTCAAGCGCACCCCGCTCTTGTCCTACCAGGCGCCGGACCCGTTGCTGGACTTCGCGCTCTTCATGGCCCCGGGTATCGCCTTTATCTGCGGTCTGATCGTGTTGATCGAGATCCAGGCCGAGCGGCAGCGTCGGCGTGAAGACGAGCAAGCCAGCTGGGTGCCGGCCCCCCTCGAGGATGCCGATCCCGGTGAGGGGTGGCCCGCCGGGACCATTCTGTCGATCGAGACCCAGGATCATTATCTCAGCCTGACCAGCGATCACGGCCAGCATCTCGTCCGCGCCACGATGAGCGAGGCGATCGCCCGCACACGACCGGGCAGCGGGATGCGTGTTCACCGTTCCTGGTGGGTAGCGCGTGAGGCCGTCGCCCGCACGGAACGCCGCGGCCGCGATCATGTGCTGATCCTGGTCGACGACCGCGTTGTCCCTATCGCCCGTGGCCGGGTCGACCAGCTCAAACAGGCTGGATGGCTCTAGCGGCTTTGGCCGTAGACGCTCACGCCGCAGCCCTGAGCACGCTTGATGTGAGCACGAACCCCCACGCCAGCGTCTGGCCTGGCAACGGGTTCGAGCGGAGCGGAAGCAAAGAAAAATGGTGCCGGTCGATGGACCAAGCTCGAACACCACAGCCTTGAGCGCGCTTCATGCGAGCACGAACCCCAACGCCTATGGCCAGGCCGGGCACGGGTTCGAGCGGAGCGGAAGCAAGGAAAGAATGGTGCCCGTCGACAGACTCGACTGGAACCAGTTCTTTGAGCTTCTAGAGGAATGGAACCGCGATCTTGAGGCGCTCGGCGCACCTGAGCTTGGCGGCCCGGAGAACGGGCCATGAGCATCAATGAAAACCGGAGCTCCGCTTCTGTATTCAATCGTGCTGCCAAGAAGAAAGCCTCCTCCCCGTTCTCGCTTCGGCTGAGTGAAGACGAACGAGCCCTGCTCCGCCAGCGAGCCGGGAAACGATCACTTGGTGACTATATTCGTAGCTGCCTTTTCGGCGATGCAGCGAAACCGTCCAAGCGGCGAACGCCGCGCGATCGCGATATTGAATACGCCAAAGCGCTCGCCGGGCTCGGTCGTTCTGAACTCGCCACCAATATGGCCACCATTGCGAACGCAGCGGCGGTCGGTGCGCTACCGGTTACGCCTGATCTGACCGAGGCGCTCAATGCCGCCTGTCGAGACATTCGAGACATGCGCGATGCGCTCATCAAGTCGCTTGGGGTGAAGGCCAAATGATCTTGGTGGGCAATCAGCGCGGCGGCGCGCGCGACCTCGCCTTGCACTTGATGAAGGACGAAAACGAACACGTCGATATCCATGAGATGCGGGGTTTCATCAGTGACGACCTCGAAGGCGCGTTCACGGAGGCCTACGCCACCAGCCAGGCGACACGCTGCAGGCAATTCCTCTTTTCGCTCAGCCTCAACCCACCGCAGACAGAGACAGTCGAAACCGAAACCTTCAAGGACGCCATCAATCGGGTTGAAGCGGAACTCGGCCTGAATGGTCAGCCGCGCGCGATCGTCTTTCACGAGAAGGAAGGCCGCCGCCATGCCCATGCGGTATGGAGTCGGATCAAAGCCGACGAGATGAAAGCGGTTCAGCTCTCCCACACCAAGACCAAGCTCATGGAGATCAGCCGGGAGATTTATCGCGAACACGGTTGGCGCATGCCTGACGGGATGACAGACCGCTCTAAGCGCGATCCGAAGAACTTCTCGCTGGAAGAATGGCAACAAGCCAAACGGACCGGCAAAGACATCAAAGCCATTAAGGCCGCGCTGCAAGATGCCTGGGCGATCTCGGACTCGAAGGTAGCCTTGGAGCACGCCCTAGCCGAACGCGGCTATATGCTCGCACGAGGTGACCGGCGCGGATATCTCGTCGTCGATCATCGCGGCGAGCCCTATGCGCTCAACACCTATGCCGGGGTAAAAACAAAAGAGGTCCGCGCCCGCATCGGCGATGCGGATCAACTCCCGACGCTTGAGGAAGCCAACGCGCGTATCGCTCAAGGCATGATCCCGGCAATGGACCGGATGAAAGCTGACATCGCGGAACAGGAGCGAGAGCACCGCGAAGAACAAGCTCGCAAGCGATCCGAACTCGTCGAGCGCCAGCGTGCTCAAAGACAAGAACAGCAGGACCGCATGCGCGCCCGGCAAGAAGCCGAGGCCGTCAAACGGCAAGAGCGGTTTCGCTCCGGCTTCTCGGGTGTTTGGGATCGGCTATCCGGTGAGCACAAGCGTATCCAGGAGCGCAATCAGTTTGAGGCGTGGCAGGCCGAAAAGCGGGACCAGGCGCTGCGGGATCAGCTTATCTTCCGTCATCTCGAAGAACGCCGCCGCATAGATTCCGAACGGGCCCGCGTCCAAGTTCAAGAAGTCCAAAGGCTGCGCTCCATCGAAGCGGATAGGCAGCGATTTGAGAATACGGTTGCCAGCGAGCGCGAAGCGCGACGGCAAGCCTTCATCAAGCAACGTCGCCAGCAAGAGCAATCGCAGGCTCAGACACGAAACCGCGGCAGCCCAGACCTCAGCCGATAGGAAAGCGGCTGCAAGCTCCCTTGCAGTCCACGGCAGCTAAAAGAAAACGGGGAAGCGCGGGCAAGGATCAGTGCGGCGGCTGCAGGGCCGTATGGCCCGAAGCTCGGGAGACCGCACCCTTGCGGGCACTGGGGCAAAGTCCCTTTATTCAATGAGTTTACGAGGAGAACTTCAAACCAGCCGCATCAAGAAACGCCAAGTTTCGTAGGCGCGCATCTGCCAGCAGATCAGCCCATTCAATGATTTCGATTACGCCTCTGAATTTTCCGTCAAGCTGATTTATGCGGCCTCGCCCATTCGACGTCGTTCGCCAAGTGCTCGTGTGAATATCAAGCTTACCGACGATATCAGCCACGACGTAACAGTAGAAAATGCAATCATCCGCGACGCGGATTCGCTGCCCTCGAAAATCCTCTATCTCGTTGTTCTTCAATTTGGTGATGTATTCCGCGATCTGATTGGAGGGTGAGTATCGGTCTGTATAATCTGTGCGACCAGGTTTCTTAAATTCGACCAGCATTACACGACGGAGAGGGTCTTCACCCTCCGCGCCCAATCCGTGAAGCCGGTCATAGATCAGGAGGTCCGCGCGCTCGCGCCCAGAGCTCTCTTTGACCAGCTGGCTAAAAGACAAATCTGAGGAGAAGTACTTTGTGAAGGTGAAGCGCTCATCGATGATCCAAAGGTCGTGATCGGATTGTTCTACCTTGTTCGGATCGTCTCCTCTTATGCGCATCGGGCAGATGAATTTGTGGAGCGTTTCCTCTAGATGGAAATCGGTTTCCTTGTCTCCCCGGTCCCTAATACGACGAATAAGAACTTGCATTACGTCGAGAACGATTTTTCGTCTCAACACATATTCTGTTAGCTGCCGTTGTTCCTCCGCGCGGACTTCATTTGCCGCAGATTGGATTGTTTCAGCGAAATTTTCTGGAACCTCTTCGCCAGCTTCTAGCTGCGATACGATGGATTGGATTTTTTCGTTGCGCTCTTTGTCACGTCTAATCCTTATGGGGATAAGCGCCTGGGCATACTGCTCATCTTTAACAGCGTTTTTCGGTACGCGTTTTAGAAGTGCCTCCGGCTCCTCGAAGCCGAAAGATGGATAATCCCCGATAAATCCCCGCAGTCCTCCAAGCCGCTCAGTATCAAAGCGTTGGATCTCGTCGTGTATCGCATTCTTGCGAGCATGTTCAGCACAGACCTTCACGATCTGATCGACAATGCTCTCGTCAAAATTGAACTGAGTTCGCTCTTGATTGACACGCTCGTCTAAGAAGTTGCCCGATATGCAGCCGTGAAACACACGGTCGCCAGCGGGGCCAAACCGTCCGATGCCTAATAGACCGTCGATCTTGCGTGTCGTGACGGTCCGACCATTTGCAACAAGATGTAGCTGGTGCAGGCCATCAAAGTTCGCACTCGCC
This sequence comes from Maricaulis sp., assembly GCF_030149425.1. Lineage (GTDB taxonomy): Bacteria > Pseudomonadota > Alphaproteobacteria > Caulobacterales > Maricaulaceae > Maricaulis. The sequence continues at coordinate 7,346 of NZ_JASBRQ010000086.1, forward strand.
TGTTTGAGGCAAACGAAACTCGCGAGCTCAAGCTCTCCAAACTCTTCGGTTTCGAGTTTCGCGATGCCTCTGTCTTCCACCTGTAGTTTCTTGATTTCCTCCGGGAACTCAGCGCTTTCACCGCTCACATCAACCACGATCTGCGGCGACCGGCCAAGAATAAAGTCTGCGAAAAAATGCGAGCCAAAATGCTTGACGATCGTCGCACGCTGGATTGGGAATTTTCCTCTGTAGGCGCTACCCCGGAGCCCAGAGAACCTCACGATCGTTCCCCGCTCTTGTGGACCTCCCGCGATTTCGGTCAGAGCCTCATCGTAAATCTGATCGGTTTCACGCAAACCAAAATTGAATTCGCGTCTGTAGAGTTTGTCACCGTCAATAAACTGGCTGGACACAGAAATATTTTCGAAGGCATCAAGCCATAACAGGCGACCCACGCCCTTGCCGCCTCTAAGCAACTTGAATGGCGTGTCAGTCTTGCAGAATGCTTCGAACCGCTCGTGATCAAGGCCTATCCCGTTATCAGAAACAGTGATGGAAACGCGATCTGGGTCATTTAGGTTTTCGAACTCAACAATGACTTTTCCATCGTCCTGAGCGCAGCTTCCAAAGGCATCTTCGATAGCGTGAAGTGCATTGCTAACAGCCTCAAATACCGGCTGTAATGCCTCTGCAGCCTGAGAGGGCTTCGGGAAGCGCTTTACGCGATTTACTATGTCTCCCTGAAGCGACGTCATTTATCAGCCCTCTTCTCAAGTTGTGCATCTGAAGGCGCGTAAACGTAATCGCCAATTGTCCCATCTCTAAATTTTTCGATCGCTTCATCGATCACGAAGAGCGGGACCAGGAACCATTCGCGTGGTTCGACCGGGTTTCCGAAGCGGTCCTTGATGTCAATCTTCAGACGCGCGGGCTCGAAGACACGGTGCATCAGGCGCTCAAATTTCTTGCGATTGATGTTGAACAGCTCATAGGTCGCGACGACTTCAACATCAGCCAAGAGATAGGTCGCATCCTTAGCGGCATTCGCGATGCGCTTCTCGACGCTGCCGCCCGTCACGCCGATCTTGTGGAGCACCTCGCGGTTTTCCGACACGGTTGGGTGATTGGACTTGCTTCGAAGGACGTAGATGGTCCCGCTCGCGAGATCCTCTTCCTCTTGAGAATCTCCGAACAGCGGGCCCGCCGTTGGCTCGGTAATGCGCCGGCTGGTCTCATCCTTGTAGATAGCGCGCTGTAGAGAGCGGAGAAGCAAGTTACTCTCGGTACCATTGGAGAAGATCACCCGAAGCCGAGCATCCTTCTCGCCATTGGGCGCTTTGATCGCCTCCCCAACCTCGGCCACATAGAGTGTCTGGCCATTGAGGATGAAGAATTCACCCTCGCGGATATCCGTCTTCAAGAAGCCTGCTTCCTTGCGGATCGTCCGGCTCTGTCGGACACCATCTTTCAGCTCAGCCTGGACCTGTTCAAACAGTGGTTTGAATGTCTCGAAATCTTCGCAGCGCTGTCGGTTCGCGATCTCCTCGGCCGCGCGTTTTTCGGCGCCTGATCGCACGTGCTTCAGCTCGGTGATGTCTGCTAGTTCCGCCTCGATGCCAAGCTGCTCCAGGAGCGCGTCGTCGTCGATGTCCTCTTCGATGGTTCCGACCGGCGTCTGAGCGTCACCGAGAAGGCCTTGGTGGTCGAGGGGCTCCAGAAGCGTGCGGCATTCGTCAAGTTGGCGCAGCCGGTCTAGGCGAACGGCATACATGCGCTCAAAAATATCATTGCCTTCGCCATGCTGTGGCGTGCGGCCATGCTGATCATAGAAACGCTGGATATCTTCAAATCCTGCGATGATTCGCTCTTCTCGCGGCGTCAGGCTCTTTTGCTTTTTCGCTTCAACCTCAACGCCGAGTTCGCCGAGCAGTGCATCGTCTTCATCTGTGAACGCGTATTTAGCCATTCGCGGCCTCCGCCTTCATCTTTGCGAGATAGGCCACGCCTTCAGCCATGCGCTTTTCCCAGGCATCGGCTGCCGTGATGGACGGCAAGCGCCCGCGCTCTTGCTTGAATTTCAAGGCGCGCTTCGCAAGCTCACGGGCTTCGTCTGGCGACATGCTCACGCGTTTGCCCGCGATCACAGACGCGACCTGCTTCAGGCTGTCCTCGCTCATGGTCTTGGCCAGGATCGCGTAAGCCTCGCCGAACGGATTGATCCGGTCGATCAGGTCGATATCGAGTTCGCGTACATCCATCGCAAACTTTCGAACCCCATCGATCAGAGCTGTGTTGCCGGCCTGCTCGATATCAGGATCGTCACCCGCAGCAATGGCTTTGGCCTTCTGAGTCAGATTTAGCGCCGCGATAGCATGCTGGCGCACGGCCTCTTGGTCCGCCTCGTCAAGCTCCGGATAGCGGTCCTTGATGATCTTGCCCATGCGAACCTGCGTCAGCTCTTCAGACACCAGTTCCTCATTGAAGAGGCCTTGTTCGATGGAGGTTTTGTCCTGGGCGAAGGCCGTGATGACCTCGTTCAGGTCTTCTTTACAGATGCGCTCGGCCTCTTTGGTCTTCGGCTCGGAAAGGCCTTTGATCTCAATCTGAAACTCGCCTTGTTCCTCGTTGAAGCCGACATTGCATTTCTCAGGATCGTAGCCGCCTTCGCCATAGTCGAAGCCTTCAACCGGGCCGCTCTGGGTGTTCTTGGGCGTGAAATTGAAACGCGGCGCGAGAACCTGCTCCATCAGCAGGCTGGCGGCGATGGCTTTGAGCGTATCGTTCACCGCATCCACGACGCTGTCTTCCGAGGCGTCCGGTTCCGCGAGCAAATTGGTGAAGCGAGCGCGGGTCTTGCCCTCTGCGTCGCGCGTCGCGCGCCCGATGATCTGGACGATCTCGGTCAGGCTGGAGCGATAGCCCACCGTCAGGGCGTGCTCACACCATATCCAGTCAAAACCTTCCTTCGCCATCCCAAGCGCGATGATGATGTCTACGTGGTCGCGGTTGTTCTTCTGCTTGGGGTCTTTGAGCGCGGCTGAAACGCGATCCCGCTTTGCCGGATCATCATTCACGAGGTCAGCGATGCGCAGCACCCGGCCTTTGGACGTGCGCACAAGCTGGAACCCGGTCTCAGGATCGGTGCCTTCCCAATCGCCCAGCTCATCCAGGATGTGCTCGACTTCCTTGATCTTGTCCTTGGTGCTCTCGCGGGAGTTAACGCTCGGAATATGGACGATCGTCTTTTGCGAAGGATCGAGCACGCTCAGTATTTCATCGGCGTATGAGCCGGAATAGAAATAATACCCAATATCAAGCGTCTTCAGCCACTTATAGCCATTGAGCTGCTCGTAATACGTATAAGTGACTGTTTCGAACTTCGCCTCATCATGCGGCATCAAAACCGGCTCGGCATCGCCCCGGAAATAGGAGCCGGTCATGGCGACGACATGCACCTTGTCGCGGGCGATCAGCTCAGCGAGCTGTGCGCCCAGCTTGTTGTCCGGATTGGCGGAGACGTGGTGAAATTCGTCCACGGCGATGAGGCAGTCATCGAACGCCTCGATCCCGAACTTCTCAACCGCATTGCGAAAAGTCGCATGTGGGCAAACAAGCGCCTGATCATCGCTATCCAGAAAGGCCTTTACAGAGGCCGCCTTGCTGCCTTCTTCACCGGGCGCGTTACAGAGGTTCCATTTCGGCTCGACATGCCAATCGTAATAGAACCCGAACCTGGTCAACGGCTCATCAGCAAAGCTCGATCCGATCGACTTCTCCGGCACGGTGATGATGGCTTTGCGGACACCCTGATTGTGGAGCTTGTCGAGCGCAATGAACATCAGCGCTCTGCTCTTACCCGACGCTGGAGGCGATTTAATCAGCAGATATTGCTCGCCACGTTTTTCATAGGCGCGCTCCTGCATCGGGCGCATGCCAAGCTCATTGGACTTGGTGGCGTTGCCAGTCTGGGCATAAGAGACGGAGACTGACGGGACAGACTTATTGTTTTTATTGGTCATTGCCGCTCCTTTGTAATTTTTTTGATAGCAATTTTTCCCGGTCGTCAGAGATTAGAAGCATTCCGACAAGGCTTCCCCGCTTGAGACCTGAGTCATTGTGTCCCAGATCACGTCGGATCGCGCGCAACAGGTCATCCACCACCAGTAGCGACTCAGAGGGATCGTCTTGTCCGGCCAGGTCCGCGCTTGTAATCTCGTACAGAGACAGGGCGTTGATTACAGCTCCGTCCCCCCAAACCATCAGCTCCCTCTTAAAATCGAAGAGGCGGCTCATCATCTCGGATTCTGGGACTTCACCTTCGCCCTTAACCGACTTGAATAAATCGAATATCAGATCGACCAGCCGCATGTAGGCATTCTTCTTTTCTATGAAATGTCGTGAGTTTATCTCGCGGCGGCGACTTGAATAATGACTCCATATACCGCCAACCATAACGGCGATCGCACCGATTACCGCCGCTGTGATTCCTGGGTCTGCTTTCAACAAGCTATCGACAAAAAGCCACCCGCCAGCTGAAATCGCAGCAAGAAACAGGATGCCAAGAACGATCGAAATCGCTGTTTTCATGCCGCCCCCTTCGCCTGGGTCATCTTGGTGTAAAGCTCAAAAAGCTTTTCCAGGCGCTCGGTGTCGTTTTTGAAGCGTCGCCCGATAAAGATGCGCTCCATCACTTCATCGTTACGATCGTGCGCTGCGCGGAGATCAGCAGGCATTTTCTCCGGATCGTATAGATCGGTGATAGTAGCTGGAAAATGCGCCTCACGCGCCAGGAGAATGTCCTCAGCGCAGCGCGTCAGGTCTTCTTTGTTTTTCTGAGTCAGCACTGGAAGCGGGAACGTATTCCAACCAAGTGTATTGGAGTAGGAGTAATCCGTCCTTAGTCGGCCACAAATGGTGTCAATCCAAGATAAGTGGATCTTCGACAATATAACCGCGAGCGCCCAGAGAGGGCCATTCGGAATGAAAAAGGCTTTATTGGTCGGTATGACTGTTTCGTCAGCAAGGCCCGCTGGAAAATATTCCCTGTTTTCAGACGAAACGATGGGGACAAATATCTTAGATGCATCATCCCCTTTTCGCTCGCGAAATTGATGGGGCCTGGCGGCAAGCTTATTCACAGCTTTATCATCAGTGACGCTTCTATCCTCGCGAACACTTTCTATGCGCTCTCGAACATCTGTATAAATCAACGCTTCATCATATTGCTCATCAGAAATCCATAAACAGTATCTCTCTCTCCCGTTGATGAATTCTGATGAACCAAGAAATCTACGAACAAAGCGATCAGGAAGCCCGCATTCCTGTAATGCGATTTTTGCGGAGGAATCTAGAATTAGACCTGCTGACTTCGAGTAATACACTCCATAATCCATCGGCACATTTGAGAACAATGGCTTTCTGCTTGCGGGCACGACGGAGATTTTATGCTCAGTAAGATACGGGTTTATGTTCTGAACCTCTCGCCTGCTCTCGCCCGAGAAAATCCATCTTGGGCCGCCAGGCTCACGATCTACACCTGTGATTACAACCGTGACCCCTGCCTTGTTTGCGGCAAGATTCGACCACTTAAAGGAAGTGTGAGCAAAGCGGACTCGCAACCCGCGCTCCAGCAACAACGCCCAGGTGATAGGAACTTGCTGCCCTTGGCATATACTGTTTGTCGCAACAAACGAAAAAGGCGCATGGCAAACATCATTGTAGATCGCAGCCTTCATCAACCACGCGCCAACATAGTCGACGTTTTTCCATTTCGAGGTCAGGCGCCCAAAAACCTGCTCGAGGTCTTCTTTTTCGTGCAATGCCTGTTTTCGAGTGCCCTTGAATGGCGGATTGCCACAGATGTACGTTTCGCCGCCTTCGTTCTCGAAGTCGATTTCAGACTGATCGATCGGCGATTGGAACAAATCATCGGCATGATGCTTCACACCAATGCCGGTTGGCGGGCAGATGCTGAGCCAGTCTAGGCGGAGCGCATTTCCACAAGTGATCCAGTTCATCGCGTTCAGCGGAAGGACATCCTTCAGCGCTTCGAGCTGGCCACGATAGAGCACGTCACACTGATATTCGGCGATGATGAGCGCGAGGCGCGCGATCTCTGCCGGGAAGTCGCGAAGCTCAATCCCGCGAAAATTCGTGAGCGGAATCTCTGAACGAAGATCCTTCTCGCCCCTGCGCTCATTGATCTCCGCCTCGATCTTGCGCATTTCCTTGTAGGCGATGACCAGGAAATTGCCGGAACCGCAGGCCGGATCGAAGACCCGGATTTTAGCTATGCGATTACGCAGATTGAGGAGCTTGCGGCCATTATCGCCTGCCTCCTCAAGCTGCTCGCGCAGGCCATCCAAGAAGAGCGGGTTGAGAACCTTCAGAATATTGCTGACGCTGGTGTAGTGCATACCAAGCGCGCCGCGCTCTTCCTCATCCGCAACGGCCTGGATCATAGATCCGAAAATGTCCGGATTGACCTTCCTCCAATCGAGTTTGCCAATATGGAGGAGATAGCTACGCGCCATTTTGGTGAAGGTCGGCACCTCAACGGAGTCCGCGAACAGACCGCCGTTCACGTAGGGGAATTTGTTTGCCCAGCTGCGCAACCCTGCTGCCTCGCGATCCTCATGCTTGGTGTTCATTGCGCGGAACAGCTCGCTGATCACCTCATGGGTGTTCGTGCTGTCGCGGTCGCTCATCAGCTCGATCGTAGAGGTGAAGAGGTCGCCGCCGGTGAATATCTCGGTGTCCTCGGCGAAGAAGCAGAAAATGAGCCGCGCCATGAAGTGGTTCATGTCGTGGCGTCGCTCCGCGGTGCCCCATTCAGGATTGGTGCGCAAAAGCTCGATATAGAGTTTGTTCAGCCGCCCGGTCGCCTTGATGTCGAAGGCGCTCTCGCGGATTTGCTGAACCGTGCTGATTCCGGCGAGCGGCAAGAAGAAGCCGAAATGGTCATGGAAGTCGGGGTAGTTGCACGCTACCGTCTCGCCGGAATTGAGGTCTTCGGCCTCTAGCCACTCACCATCGGTGGCGAGCACGAACTTGGCGCGCGCTTTCTTGGTAGCCGGGCTGTCCTTCAGCGCGACAAGCGTGTCAGTGACCGTGCCCGGCTCACATACCTTGATATGGATGTTGCTGGTTTGAAGCACGCCACCCAGGTCGGACTTGTTCGACGCGCCGGTGCGTAGCCGCTTGATCGTCGTCGCCTTGTTCCCGAACGCCTCCAGAAAGGCATAGGGAAACTCCTGGGCGTCAAACGGCTGCTCAGCGAGGTTCGATACGGCTTCTTCAATCTCAACAGCGTTCAATGGAATCTCAGCCTAATTCGTTGTTCTGTTCTCTGGCAAAATCCCGTATCTATTTACGCATAAAGTCACAGACGTTCAGGGCGGCAGGACTGCCCTGCGCGCTCCGCGCTTCTATGAATCCAGTCTGAAGCCTCGCTCCACTAGGGCGCGAAATCCCGAATCTCTTGCCAGCACAAAAATTGTATCGATTGTCTCAAAGAATGTGAAGGTAGGACGCAACTCTATGTTGTTGATACCTGTGTGGAAATTGTCGACAAGGCCCGTTCAAGTCTCACTATTGTTCTAGTTAGCTCACGCATCGTACGCGCCTCCTCTTCCGTAGTAGACGGGTCTGCCATCGAACCATGACCAGCGAGGGGAGTTGTGTTCCGCCGATCGAAGATGTCCTTAATTTCATCCAAGATCGCATCGGAAAGGTTGGAGTGGTTTCGGTACAGTTGGAACCAGGACCCAAGGCTTTGGGACTGAACGTTCGGATTTGTCACAACGGATTTGGCCAAAGTTTCAAAGACTGACGCTGCGGTATGGACCGCAAGCGGCCAATCTTGAGCTTCAAGAGCGCGATCCATCCGATCAAAAAGCTTGCGCATGTTCGTGTGCTCAGAGCTCTCAATTGGCTCATCTGGAAGCTCGTCAACCGGGACCACATCCACGGAAATCGTATCATTCGTCCACTTGAACTGAATACCAACTCCATCGTCCGCCAGGATTGCGTTCAGATCGGGGACAGATAACAGATCCTCGGCGAGCAAATCAGCGAGCCCCTCAATCAATTCGAGAGTCGCAGGGCGGCGAAAGACTAGCTCTAACTCACCCAAATGCCATGCATATTCACCAACCGCATAGTCATCACCCCACATCTCCAACCTGTAGATTTTGCCTCCGCGGGCCGTATTCATAAGATTGATAAATCGATTGATACGAACGAGGCGGATTTGGCTGCCGTCGGGCCCATTCGCCTGGGTAGCGTCGCGAACTAGGCGCGTTATCCGCAAGCGCGCACGCTGCGATACGACCTCAAGCTCGATTTTTTGCCTATCATCTTGCGCTATCCGTTCGCCCAACATTCACTCCCCCAATTTCCAATCGTTCAATGCCGCAAAGCACACTAGGCGCCTTATCGACGAGTGCAACCCGGACGCGAAAAAGCGCAGCCCGCTATGCTGAAGGCAGAAATTCGCCTTGGATGGATCACTCGCGCCCGAATGCCGAATGCGTCTCCCCAGTCGAAGGGATGATCCACGGAAGGGCAGCGCGAAAGCTCCCTTCCTGGCCTCGATGAAATCGTCATGGGGTGTCGGGGGAGCAGGAACGCTCCACCTGACGAGCGATCAATCGGCGATACGATCGCATGGCGCATCGGGCTCGATGTCAGGGGCGTCATAGGACGAGAGGGATGCAACGGGAGAGCGGCAGCGTCTCCCTTGCCAAGCGCGTTGTATTACAACGCACAGCTTGCGCACGCTCAGAAAGCGGTATGCCGCTGCCAATCATAACGTGGTCAATCTAGTTCGCGACGGGTCGCCAGAAATGCTTTGCGCTCCTCACGCAGAAATTCGAGGTATCTAGGAAATTCCAACTCGAAACGCCCCAACCAACTACTCAATGAATCCCAAGCCTGCCTATCTGTGTCTGACTCGAAAACCAGATGCCAGTTCTTGGTTTCACGTAGCTCGTCAAAATTTTTCCATTTTTTCGAGAGGGATTTGATTTGGCGTCCAGCTTCCAGGTCATTCGAAACAATGCGCGCCACAGCGTTATTCAAGTGGACCTCGCAATGCAGCATTGTGAACAGGTCCGGCTCGATTGAATGGGCTAGATGACCCAATCGCTGAAAAAACTCTCCAAGATCCGCATTCACCTTTTGGCTTTGGGCCACAATATTGAGAATGGCTAGTCGCTCGCTATCCGAAAACAACGGGAGAAAGCTACCTAGCTCGCGCCTGAAAGCAGAGATGAAGCGTTCGTTCCAACCAACGACATCGTCATGTATCTGTTCCGCGTTTTCGACCATTTCGCCGATATTGGGCAGGATCGAAATGTTTGGATGCTGCGTGACTCTGCGGGAGATCGCGAGATGCAGATATGCAAGGTGAAAGATGATGTCCTGCTTTCCATCCCACAGCTCAAAACTCGGCAAGAACGATTCAATCGGCCTCTGATCGGATTGATCCGCCCGGTTCTTCGTTGAGCCGGTAGACTGTTGCGATGGGTTAGCGTCCGCCTCCGCGTCGCGGGACGGGCTATCCAACAAGTTTTCAAAACCAGGTGCACCATCAAACAGATCTCGATTCAGGCCTTCTCCAAGAGTGTTCTTTAGAGCTTCGATGCCGAGATGGATGCTTGAAATTTCACCCTTTAGGTCGAAGACAGAAGAATCCGGGTTCGCATCTCTTCTCGGTAAGTCTGGGTGATTAGGTGTAGGTGCATAGGGAAGGCCAAAATCCGTCAAGCACCGCTCAGCAAAATCCGACAGATGATAATGGCACAGCCAAAACAAAATTGGTCGAAGGTGCTTGTTTGTGCGATCTTCTGGTGAAACGAATTGAGCCTTTCCGGGATCAAGCGGCAAGCTGCGGACGGTGTCGGCTAGAAAACTGTCATTTTTTGGATCGGCGTTGAGCACCTCACCGGTTACGGCTTTGAAAACGGCAAAGTAGCGGTCTTGGTTGCGCTTGAAGAATCCGTAGTTTTTCTTTGCGTGCGATTGCACCGCGGCAACGAATTCAGCCTGGCGTTTGGGCGGCAAGAGTCTCCATTGCCGCTCTGTGTCTTTCCCCCAGTTTTCCGGCGATAAATCCATTTCTCGACTCGCTCTGCACCGCAGAATAGCGAACGTAGTCATAGCAAACTGTCAGGAACAGCCTTGAATGGTAGTTCAGCGAAGCGCCGCCCGCTGATCGTTAAGGAGTCGGGTCGAAGCCTGGATCCGTATCCGGTTTCGATTTTAGATGTTCCGGGAATCCGTACTCAGTTGGGTCGCCGGGGTCGTAAGGTTCTCCGTGATTGTAATGGCGCGCAACGTAGACTTCGCCGGTGATTGCGTTTTCGACCTGAAACGCAGGGCCCGTGTCGCAATGCGGGACCCATGGTTTAGCAACATGTGAGATGCGCCGCACCAAGCAATCATTCAGATCGACACCATCAAATTCAGGGCGCCTATCCTCTATTGCCTGCTCAAGTACCGCGAGCACTTCGTTGCATCGTGTGATGTCAGCAAGTCGGCCTATTTCTAGTACCAAGTGATTACGACCATCAAAGAACAAATACCTCACGGCTGACATTCTTCATAATACCATAGAACTTCCCAAAAATTCCACTAAATTATTGTATTTATTGCGCGAAATTTCTTGGATCGATCTTGGATGCGTCCAAGATTTTCTGATGCTGTTCTCCATCCCACGGCACGAGGGGCATGCCCCGATGCCCAGGCCCTGATGCATCCCGGTTACCGGAGGGCCGCAGCTTTTGAACCTAGGAAACGGGCCCGTCTTCCGCTGTCGCAAGGAAGACGACAATGGAGACACAAGCAGCCTGGTATTCCTACGAGGATGCCATTCAGCTCGCAGACGATGAGGTTTTTCTGTCTGCGGAATTCTTGAACCAGTTAGCGCAGCATGTTGTGACGCTGAACATGTCGCGCCGCAAAATGGCGGAGTGGATTGCCGAACACTTGAATGCTCTGGACGGGGCATATGATGTATTTGATGGAAACGGTCGATGGATGGATTTCCACGACGAAATCCTGAGTGAGGCATTCGGCGATGATGAGTCGTTCAAATACCTCTCCGATGTACTTCGGTACGCTGAACGCCCCGCTACGCGAAAGCCGTCAGATTTCATGCTGCTGCGCTTTCAATTGCTCGCTATAGCGTTCCTTCGTGAAGGTGACCCGATCACACTCTGACGCAGGAAAGTAGAGGGAGGCCCCAAAAACAGGGCCTCCCTCATCTACTCACAGATTTTGCTGGCCGCGTTAGCGGATTGTTTTGACGGGCAATGGTCGCCCTAATCACAATTCTTCCATGGGCTACGTTCAACTCACCGATGATGTTCTGGAAGAGTTACGCCGGATAAGAGAAGAGACCGGCGTTGGGCCCATGAAATTTCTACGCCATGAGTCGGGTGTTCCGGACGGGCTGAGTTCGCCGATCATTGTGAGCTGGATGCGCGGCGCATCAAAGAGGGCGCGCAAAAGGCATCTAGAGTTTGTTTTGGAGCGCTGGCCTAAGGTCATCCCCATTCTGCCGATCACTGATGAGATACAAACCGAGATCGTCGGGCATTTAGATCGAACCGGGTTCAACTATCGCGCGCTGATCGCCAAAATCCCGGATCGCCCAGACAAGCTGGATGACACGAAAATCATGCGCTGGGTTAAGGGGTACGCGCGAAATGCCCGGAAGGATGAACTTGATGCGGTTCTCAAGACGCTTCGCGCCCTCCCAGACTGCAAACCGGGCCTCAAGAAAACAATCGACAGGCGGAGCGTGCACAGTGAACGCCGGGAGTTCACCAAAGCTGACGGCCTTGCGCTGGAGGCTGAGCGCGCTCGCACGGGCGTGCAGACCGCAGAACTTCTAAAATATTTCTATCGCGGCAAGGTGCCGGAAGGGCTATCTGCGGGGCTGATTTCGAGTTGGATCAATGGCAGCCCGCGCACGGTTTCCGCTGAGCTTTACGACTGGACACTTAAGGCGTGGAAAGCACTGCCAGATGCGCAATAAAATTACCTAAAATTTGAGAGACATTTGATACGTAATTAGCTCAAATACAAGGCAAAATTAAGCCTGAGCTAACCCGCCTCTTGTATCATAAAAGCACCAATCGAAGCAAAGACTTCGACATAAAAAATAGGGTGTGAAACATGGAACGGGGGCAACTCTCTCAGCAGCAGCGCGATGCGGCGTGGCAAGGCAAGAGCCTTGAAGAACGCCGTGAGATGACCGCATTCAACTTCGCCTTGGGCGGCGAAGAGGAAATGCGCCGTGCTGGGCTGACTGCCTCCGCCACAGCGGTAACGCGCTCGCTGGCTCTCGATGCTCTGGAAAGAGACGATAAAGAGCGCAAGGAGCAAACGGATCGCGTCATTCTGCTCGCAACAATAGATGAAGCCCGGCAATTCGCTGCTCAGCGTGGTGCCGAGGCCGATAATTATGAAGCGGAGTTTGAGGCGCGCTTTGGCGATGCCTGGCGCGAGGAGATTGCCAACCGGGTTATGGAGCCGGATGAAATTCCAGAACGCCGCGACGGCGAAAGCATGGAGGATTATCGCGAGCGTTTAAGCGACGCGCTAATCGAAAGAATGATTGATCCGGCAACTGGCCGGATCCGGCCTGAATTCCAGGATGATCCTGAGCGCAATGAGTTCGCGCAATGGGCGTTGGCTAGATACGAAGAGCGCATAGGTCTGGAACATGCCGCTATCTTGGATGATGAGAACTCAACGCCAGAGCAACTCGCCGCGTCTAATGAGCGAATTGCACGTTCTTCCTTCAATGAGTCCCAGCAAATAGATCAGGCTGCTGAATCAGCCCATGCACCAGTTGCGGAAAGAACTAACGTCGTACACCACGATGTTGGCGAAACGGCAGCCGAGACTGAAGCTGCGAGCCCTTTCGCTAGCCCAAGCTAACTACCGATTTAGTGCAACTTCGCGATCGAAACGGTTTTGCCGGACAGCTTCTGCGACATTGTCCAATGCATTGTTTAGCCCAAACGGGCCATAGACATAATGGTCTGTATGGTAAGCCAAGGTGGTTCCGGCAGCCGTGCCGCGTTCCCAGAAAAATGCAAGGTCTGTGACGCCGTTTGCCTCGAAATGCTCGCGTAGAAGCGGCTCGATGTTTTGGATGATATTGTCTGTGGTTTGAGTTCCGAGATGAACAGAAACGGCTACGCGCTCTGGATGATCAACCACCCACATATTAGCCGGCCGATCTGCATCAGGAAGAAATTCGATCGCATCCCTTACGCTGGAAGCATTTGAATTGGCCACCATCGCAACTTGTGTGGCCTGTGGCTCTTGGTTGGACGTGTCTTGCTGGGCGCAAGCCGGGGTCGCGAAAAGCGCTGTCGCCGCTACCGCTCCTGCAAAACCATGACTTAAACGTCCAATTGCTCCCATATCTGCCAATCGAAATAGTTTAAATACAGGCGATTTATAGCAAAAGTTGCGTAAAAAAGCAAGAAAACGCACGAAGCAAGAGCAAAGTGAATAATTTTGTTTCTTTTTGCTATATTCTATTCGCGATGTTGAACAGTTTGTATGAATCTGTTTTATTATTTGACGGCGCTGCGTTTTGTTTTAGCGTATCGATGCTGGCAAGCGGCTATCAGCGCGCCCAACGGCCCGATAAGCGGCGTGAATTCAGGGAGTGTGACCCCGTGAAACAGATTCATACATTCTGTTTCGCGCGGACGCTGCCTGAAAGGAGCCGCCGCAATGACACATCAACGAGACTACAGCACAGGCCTAACGCTCTATAGCCCTATCGGTGAACGCAAATATCTGTGCGCCAGTGAGCGGGACCGGTTCTATGCGGCGCTCGATGTGCTGGACGATCCACGCGACCGCAGTTTTTGCGAAACAATCTTCTGGACCGGATGTCGCCCCTCTGAGGCGCTGGGGTTGAGTGCGCTTAATATCGATCTGGCTGACGGCGTCGTTGTAATCCGTAGCCTCAAGAAACGCGGCAAGCTCAAGGGGCGGCATTTCCGGCCCGTGCCTGTACCGTGGCCCTATCTCGAAATGATGGATCGGGTCCATGGGCTGCGGGCAATACAGGCTGCACCGGGTGGCGGTGCGTGTTCGGAGCTATGGACCTTCAGCCGTACCACCGCGTGGAAGCGGATGAAGGCGGTTATGGAGGCCGCAGGCCTGACCGGCGTCAAAGCATGCGCCAAAGGACTACGCCACAGCTATGGCGTTCATGCCGCGCTGTCGTTGGTCCCTGAGACAAGGATAAAGACCTGGCTCGGTCATGCTTCGCTGGCCACCACTGAAATCTACACTGATATGGCCGCTCCAGAAGAGCGCGAAGCCGCCCAGAGAATGTGGGCAGCTTAGCGCTTCCGCATCAGGGATCGTCACCCGCATGGGCCAAGACATCGGCCGCCAGCCGGCGGATGACTTGGTGGCGTAGCCATAGAGCCCGCCCGGATGCCCTCGCTTAATCCCTTCTGCTTGCACGCCTCACATCTCTCCCGCTGCCCCTATTCGAAATCACTACTCCTGAGAACGGTCGAGGCATTTGTGCTTCGGCTCAGCAGGAGTTCGCAGCATGTCTTTTCAATCAAAACCGCAGGGCCCAGCGTTCGTTGAACGTCTGCAAGTTGGCTTGTCGGCTCTGACCTCAATCGTCGGTGCCTTCATCGTGACGCCTTTCGTCGTCGCTTTCATCGTTCCGTATGCAGTGGCCTTCGCCGATCAGCATTATGGGCTGGGTTTCCTCATGCCCTTGTTGGTTTGGTTGCTCAGCTTTGCGCTGGTCGCGCTGGGCATCGCCCTGTTCCTCAAAATCGTTTTTACGCGCGAGACGCTCCGTTTCGTCTTGCCGACCCGCTGATACAACAAAGGAGGTGTCATCATGTTCACCAAAGAAAAACGCGTCGGAACCCGTACCGATATCCGTCAACGCCCGATTACTGCGGAAGTGACGGATTGGGGAGAAGTCTTCGGCTTCATTTTTTGGGTGTTTCTCGTCCTAGCGGTCATCAAAGGATGCACCGGCGGCTAAACGCCTTCCAGTCAGTCGAGAAAGGGCGCGCTCACAGCGCGCCCTTTTTTGTTTTCACCATCACTGAAAGGGGAAAGATGAGCTTCAATTTTGACCCAGAACAACATCGCTTCGGCTCGGCGCGATTTGCCAGCGAAGAGGAGATTGCCCGCGCTGGGCTGTTCGATCTGTCGCCGGGCGCACTTTATGTCGGGCATATCGGAGGACGGTCCCTCATGCCCAATCTGAGCGGGGGTTATCTGACAGTAGCCGCGCCGAGGTCAGGCAAGCTTGCGACAGTTTTAGCCTATTCCTCATGTCTGGATGGGTTCTCCGACACAGCAATTTATCTCGATCCCAAAGGCGAGATTGGCTCAATCAGCTTTACCCTCAAGCCAAGCTATTACTGGAATCCGGCCCGCATTCCTGGGCTGCCCTATCACCGGATCAATCCGGTTGGTCATCTCCACATAGACAATCCAAACCTTCATGCCGCGGCCAAAGCGTTCGCGGACAACTTTGTCGAAAAAACCGGTGCCGCAGGATCTGTCTATTTTGAAGGTCGCGGCGAACAATTCTTAGAAGCCGTTGTGCTGACGCTTGCGCGCCTAGATGGGGTCGTCACGCTAAAGCGTCTGTTTGAAGTGCTGATGCTCATACCGGGCGGCGGCGATGGATGGCTCGAATTTGCGTTCGAGATGAGCGAGTCCGGCTTCACTATTTCCAAGACCGTGGAAGAGGAGATCGCTGCCGCTCGTGGCAATGACAGCGGCGGGTTTCGCGGCATTGTGGGAGAGTTGTTGCGCGCAGTAGCGCCGCTCTCTGATCCGGTTTTGTTGGAGTCTGTGTCTCCGCCCTTTGACATGTGCCTGTCGCAGCTGTGTGGACCGGAGGCTATCAATCTATTTTTGATGCCGCCTGGAAGTTGGATCGCAAAATTAGGCGGCGTGCTGAAGAGCTTTTTTGTGGGCGTAAAGCACTACAAAGAAAGCGCTCCATCGGCTCCCCGTCAAACATGGTTTCTCGATGAAATTGGTCTGTTGGGCAATTTCCCGCTTGCCATGGAGCTCTTCACCATTGGCGCTGGGATGGGCTGTCGGCCTTGGGCGTTTTACCAGTCAACTGAGCAGATGAAGGCTACCGCTCCCGGCGGAGATGTGATCATCCCCGCTAGCGCCGCGGTGCGTCAGTATTTTGCCGTTCGCGATGATGTTTCTGCGGCGCGGCTATCCAAGCAACTTGGCATGCAGACGCTGGAATATGATGACAAAGCGGCGCAATTGCGGGCCCAATACGCGCGCGAGGAAGCGGCCCGTCATCTTATCGCCGGTGGTGATCCTGTCCAAGCTGCGCTCGCTCTATCGCATCATAGCGCGCTTGAAGCGAACCGAAGCCAGCAACAACGTGAATTGCGCACGATGGACGAGGTCATCTTCACCCTCAATGACCGGCAGTATCTGTTCATCGACGGTGTTCCGCACCCGGTCTATGCCGAGCGTGGGCCTTATTGGGAGAGTTATGCGATGCGGGGTCGCTTTCTTCCTAATCCCTATCACCCACCGACCGACAGCGTGCGCATTAAAACGCGCCTCGGCCATGCAAATCGGCGCGTGATCACCGAACGCGTGCCAGCGCAATTCGCCCACCTGCCTCAGTTTGCCGATGGATACTGGTCCTACATCGAAGGATTTCGTCCATGAACAAAGACCTCTTCCAGAACCGGCTGATTGATAGCGTCGCATTTGACCGGACCTATCTCTGCATCCCGCCATCCGACCGTTCCCTGCGCGTCGATTACTGGGACTGGCCGGTAAAACGCCTCTGGCTCATCGGTCATGGCTATCTGCTCACCGAGGAGGTTGATCGCGCCATCATCGAAGAACTCAAGGATTTTGGGGAAACCACTCTCATCTTCCCCCTCGTATTGCCGGGGAATGATGTGCCATGAGCAAGCGCACCACATCCTTTGCCGCGTCGATACCGACGCTCCCGAGCAAGCCGCTGACGGCCTCTGTTTCAGTGCGCCATGACTTTGGCAAAGCCAATACGCCGGATGCGTCCAAGCATGGCTCAGAGATGGTGAAAAACGACGCGCCAAAGCCCGTTTTGAAGCCCAACCCGGCGTTCGCCCACGAAGCCGATCAGGCCGCGTTCACTGCGAAATGGAATGGCGAACGCGCCCGCGCTGACACCCTTCGCGATGGCGCGATCAAGGCAACCATCTGGGAGCGGCAAGGCGAGCGTGGGCAGTTCTACGCCACAGAACTGGCGCGCACCTATCAGGATCGAGATGGGAACCTGCATGACAGCCGGAGTTTTTCCGGCACCGACCTGCTGAAGGTCTCTGAACTGGCCAAAACTGCATACCAACGCACGCAAGAGCTAAAGCGCGAGAAGGCGCAGGATCGGCAACCAGATCAAGATCGCGAAGCCCGCCGCGAGGCACACCGCGAAGCGCGTTCGGCGCCGGCTCCGATCAAGCACAATCGATCCACAGACAGGCCTCGATAAGCAAAAAATCTCTTTACTAAACGGGAATTTACGGCATATATGTTCTTCTTTTGTTCTCGTGTAGAAGGAGAAACATGGACCGAAACGACTAAAGAAAGGAAGGCGCCGGAATGGATAATCAATCTCCGACCCCGCACGGAGCGGAATTGGATCATCGCTTGTCTGACATTCTGGCGTTGGCGCTCTCTAAGCCGACAGATCAGCCAGTCGGCTGCGATACGCATGCATATCTAGCTGAACTAGATGGTCTGGATGTCGATCCGGCCATCAAGATCGAATTCATCCACAGACTTTGGGTTCTGATCGAAACCGTTGTGAGGATTCAGTTTCGGCTTGATCCGGTGAGTGATGCTCTGAGGGCGCAAGATTTCGAGCGCGCATCTAACACCGCCTCTCTGATAAAATCAGACGGTCCTCTCAACGATATATTTAACGCCGCAAACGGCGAAGGAAGGTGATGTTTTGACCACGGAAGGAGACGCGCTCAATCTGCGCAAAGCGGTGATCTATGTTCGGATTTCCTCCAAGAAGCAGCTCGAAGGTGACGGCATTCGCTCGCAAGAAAGAACATGTCGTGATTTCGCGGCGTACAACGGACTAGAACCGGTACAGGTTTTTTCGGATGTAATGTCTGGGCGCTTTGTGTCTCGTCCTGGCATGGACGCAATGCTCGATTATTTGCGCACGCATCGCGCCGAGAATTTGGTTGTCCTTATCGACGACGTCTCCCGGCTTTCGCGAAACTACTTAGGTCACATGCAGCTTCGCGACGAAATCAGGGCCGCCGGGGGCGAGCTATTGTCTCCAAACATGTCGTTTTCGGATGATCCGTCGAAGCAGTTGCCAGAGAAGATCCAGGCGGTAGTGGTGGAACAAGCGCGGATCGAAAATGCGATGCGTTCAGCCTCCCGCCAGCGTGCCCGCGTAGCCAATGGGTATTGGACCTTTCATCCGGGCCCTGGCTATGAGTTCGCCAAAGACAAGGACAATGGCGGGAGCGTTCTCGTTAAGTCAGAACCTTCGGCTTCAGTGATTGCTGAGGCGTTGAACGGATACGCAAGCGGTCGGTTCCAAACTCAAGCAGAAGTAAAGCGGTTCTTGGACAATCACCCCGACTTTCCGAAGGGTAAGACCGGTTTCGTGCCGAAGCAGAACATACGGAAGCTTCTGACCAACATCCTTTATTCTGGCTACGTAGCGTACGAGCCATGGGGCATCCCTCCGCGAAAAGGTCACCATGAGGGGCTGATCACCTACGAGACCCATCTTCGCATCAAGGAGCGTCTCAACGGTCTGCCGAAATTCCCTATCCGTAAGTCCATCAACCCTGATTTTCCGCTACGAGGCTACGTTGACTGTGCGCATTGTGGCGTGCCGCTTAAAGGGTCCTGGTCCCGCAGCCGTAATGGCGTGCGTCACGGCTATTACTCATGCCAGACGAAAGGATGCGTTGCATACGGAAAGTCAACACGGAAAGCGGTGATGGAGGAAGAGTTCGAGAAACTGCTCGGCTCAGTTCGTCCGAATGCTGTGCTGTTCAGCCTAGCGACGACAATGTTCGAAGCGGTCTGGGAGCGGCAGCACAATGACGTGGAGCTACGCGCCAGTTCGGTGCGGAAGGAACTGGGGGCCGTACAGAGCAAGATAGATGCTCTCGTCAGCCGCATTGCGACTGCCATGAACTCCAGCCTTATTCCGCTCTACGAAAAGGAACTGGTGACACTCAATGAACAACGGTTGGCGTTGGACGAAAAACTATCCGAACTGACGGGTAGAAAGAGCGGTTCAAAACTCAGTTTTGAGGAGGCTTATAGAACCACCATGCGGTTCATCTCAAACCCTTTAAATCTATGGCGTTCCGAGCGTATCGAGTGCCGTCAAGCTGCGGTCAAATACACTTTTGTCCAGCATCTAAAATGGTGTCGAGACTTCGGTTATAGAACCGCCAACTTATCGTTACCTTTCAAAGCGTTAAGCGCGTTTGAAGGTGCAAATTTTGGACAGTTTGAAGAAATGGTGCCGCTTGCGTGACTTGAACACGCGACCTACGCATTACGAATGCGTTGCTCTACCAGCTGAGCTAAAGCGGCACGCTATTCCCTGACAGCCCAATCGCTGTCCGGGAGGCGGCGGAAACTAACCGCGAATGGGTTTGGCGGCAAGTCCCGTTGCCGGGTGAATTTCACACAGCCTTCTAGAGGCCCTTGATGTGCTCGACGATGGGGCGGACGAGGGCGTTGAAATCCGGCGCGCCGCGGTTTTCCAGGATCAGGTCGGCATGCGGCTTTTGCGGCTCGACATGAAGGTCATGCATGGGCCGGACATGGGTCTCGAACTGGTGCCGGGCGAAGGCCTCGGTGCGTTCACGTTCGGCGACATCGCGGGCGATGCGGCGCTCCAGGCGCAGTGGATCGCCGGCGGACACATAGACGCTGAAATGAAAGTGCGCGCGCAGGGCGGGCGCGCAGAGCAGATGCATACCCTCGACAATCACCACCGGAGCCGGGTGGCGATCAACGGTGTGTCCGGCGCGGCAATGGGTGGCAAAATCATAGACCGGCTGGGCGATCGGGCGGCCCTGGCGCAGGGTTTCAAGATGTGCGCCGAGCAGATCATGATCCTTGGCCGCCGGCTCGTCGAAATTGAAGGCGGCGGCATCGAAGCCGGGCATATTGCCGGCATCGACATAGTAATCATCCTCGGCCAGGACATAGCTGCCGATATCGGCAAAATGTGCGGCGAGGGCTTGCGACAGGCGGGATTTGCCCGAAGCGGAGCCTCCGGTAACAGCGATCAGGCGGCAGGTCTGGGTCATGCGGCGCGTCCGGCGTCCTCGCCATTGAGTTCGTCGTCATCCCCGCTCTCGATGCCGGGGTCATCGGGCTGGCGGGGCGCCTCGAAATACTGCGTTCCACTGCCCGGTGTCACCCCGCCCGAGGCAGGTTTGACGCGGGGCGCTTCCAGCAGGGCCGTTTCCGGCACCGCTTCGGCGGCGATCTCATAGCGCTCATGGCGCGGATGGATCAGGCGGGCCTCGTCGCCGAAGACATAGACCATGCGCTTCCAGTCATCATCGGTATAGGGGAAGGGTCGGCCGTCCTCGTCCATATCGCTCCAGTCGGCCTCAACCGAGGCGTGGGCGGCGCGGGTCATCCAGCGGCGGGCCTGTTCATCCTCATCCTTGAGGCGGGCGAGGCGCGCGGCCAGGGCGCACAGGCGGGCGCTCGGTGCACCGTCGTCCAGCAGCGGCTTGAGCAGGCCTTCCGCGGTGCTGCTTTCGCCTTCATCGAGTGCTATCTCGGCGCGGATCAGGCGGCTTTCACGGTGTTCCGGCTGCAGGTCTGCGAGGGTCTTCAGGCGTTCCTGGCGTTTGCTGCGGGTGTCGGACTTGCGCAGTTCGCGATAGGCGCGGGCGGTCACCGGGTGCGGCGCTGCCGACCAGCTCGCCTCGAGCACGTCAGAAGCTTTCTTGAAGCGCCGGCCGGCTGTCAGCAGGCGGGCTGCCAGGGTGGCGGCCGGTGCGAAATCCGGCGCCGCACGGGTCGCGGCTTCCGCCAGGTCGCGGGCGCGTTCGGGTTGTTCGTCTTCCAGCTTGATGGCGGCCGCCGTCATGATCACGGCGCGGCGGCGCAGGATACGATCGGGCGGCAATTGCTTTCGGCGCTCGGCCTCGTTGAGCGTGTCGAGGGCCTCTTCCCAGCGGCCTTGTGCGATCTGGGCGTCGAACAGGGCATCGAAGGCCCAGCGTGCCCCCTTGGCGCGGTTGAACGCGTCCTGGGCGTGTTCCGCGGTGGCGTTGTGATCGCCGCGCTCATGCGCCAGCTGGGCCAGGCCACGGCGGGCCATGACCCGGGTCCGGCCATCCTCCAGCAGGGCCTCGTAATGCGCTTGGGCGCCGTCGATATTGCCGGCCGCCTCTGCCGCCCGGGCGGCGAGCAGGCGTGACAGGGCCGGGCGGTCGAGCAGGGCATCGGCTCGGGCGGCCTGGCGGACAGCGGTTTCACCATCGCCGGCGGCGGAAGCGATCAGCGCCTTTTCGAGAGCGTCATAACCCTGTTCACGACGACGGCGGGTGACGAAATTGCGCAGCTTGTCCGGCGAGGACCAGGCCATGTAGATGGCCCACCACAGGACCACCATGAGGAAGGCAAAGACGATGATGCCGCCAGCCGCGAGGACGAAGGGCATCTCGGTCTCGGTGCCGAGGAATTCGAAACTGGCCCGGCCCGGATTGAGGGCCAGGAATGCGCCCAGCACGGCGGTGAAAATGGCGAAGGCGACGGCGAGGATGAGGCGGATCATGACGGATCGGCTCCGAGTTCGGCCGCGTCCTCGGCCAGGGCCTGGCGCAGGCGGGTGATGGCGGCATCGACGGCAAGCCGGGCACGCGCGGCGATCAGCCAATCCTGTGCTGCCGCGAGCGCATCGCCTTCGAGCTGTTCGGTCAGGCCGACAGCGGCGGTCAGATCGCGCTCGCCAAGCCGGGTTTCGGCCAGGGCTGTGAGGGCGAGCGGGTTATCGCTGTCACTGCCACCGGAGACATCGCGCACTTCGATCAGGCCGAAGAAAATCCGGCCCGGCCCGGCGGCCTCACGGATCGCGGCGGCGGGGAATTCATCGTTCAGCGTGTCGAGATCAGGTACACCGGCGCGGGAATACCCGGCCAGGGCCGCCAGATCGGGCTGACCGCGCCAGAGCCGGGCCAGCGCCGCGCGCTCGGCCTCGAACGGGGTGCCGGTCGCAGCCATATCGCGCAGGGCGGTCAGGGCGAGGACGCGGGCGGCCAGCTGACGGTCGGCTTCGCTGTTCGATTGCGAGGAGGTTGCCGCGGTGCGGGCGGCATCATCCGCGGTGGTCTGGGCGCTGTCGGCGGCGGACTGCGCGGCATCGGCGACGGAGCGGGCTTCCAACAGGGCGGTTTCCAGCGCCGCTATGCGCGCCTCCAGCGCCGCAACCTGCGCGCCGTTATCAACGACCGGTGTTGCGGCTTGATCGCTGCTGTTTTCCAGCGCTGCAACCCGTTCGGTCAGGTTTTGCAGGATTGACGGGTCGATGGCGCTGGCCGACGCTTGCTGGGCCGCCTCCAGGGCTGAGCTGGCCGTGCTTTCCAGCCCGTCCAGATCGCTCTCCAGCGCGCCGATGCGCGCGTCCAGCGGTGCGGCGTCAAAACCCTCGCCCGCGGCCGGGGCGGGCGCAGTTTCCAGAGCCGCGATGCGGGTTTCCAGCGGTGTCAGGTCAGTACTGCCGGGCGGCAGGCTTTCCAGCGCGGCGATACGGCTTTCCAGATCCAGCAACGCCTCGCCGACGGTCGCCTGGGCGACGCGCGCCGGGTCTTCCGCCTCAATCGCGGTGAGCCGGGTTTCCAGACCGGTGAGATGCTGGGTCAGGGCGGCGCGTTCGGCGGCGGCCCCACCCTCATCGCTGACCTGCTCGGGCGCGAAAAACTGGCTTCCCCAAGCTCCCAGAGTGCCGCCGATCAGCGTCGCGGCAACAAAGCCTGTGATCAGAGTGACGGATCCGGAGCGCGCGGCTTTTCCCGGCGTTTCCACGTCCGCCGGCTCAAACTCCGCGTCTACGGGTTCGGGATCAAGATGTTCGTTATTGGACGCCATGCCGGACCGTGATTCGGTTGCTGCCGAAACACCTTAGGACGCGTTGCCAGCGCTGGCCAGTTGCATGGGCTCGGCGAGCAGGCTCAAAAGCGCTTCTTCATTGGGTTCGCGCGCCGCGATAAGGTCGGCGAAACCGGCATTTTCCAGCGGTTTGAGCGCTTTCGCGCTGATCCCCAGGGCCGTCACCGAGCCGAGCCAGTGATGCAGGCCGAATTTGCGGGCCAGGTCGAGGAAGGTCTTGGCGCCGCGGCCGGAATGGATCAGCACCTGGACCGGGGCGCCGGAAATGATGGCGGCGATGGCTTCCTCGCTCAGCACGTCGACGGGGACCGTGCCATAGCCGATGGCCTCGCGGGCGGTATAGCCATCCTGGCGCAGATCACCGGCCAGATTGCCGGCCGTATGAATGCCGCGGATATGCAGGATGGAGCCGTTACCAGGGCGCAGTTTGCGCTTGATCAGCTTGCCGAGATCCGCGACATCGCCGCGCGCGGAGTGAACTTTCTTGAAGCCGATATTGCGGGCGAGATCAGCGGTCGCATTGCCGACGGCAAAGACGGGCAGATCACGTTCGGAGCGCCTTGGGCCCCACGCCCGTACGCCATTGGCGCTGGTGAAGGCGAGGGCCTGGACCTCGGACAGGTCGGCATCGATCTTGGCGCGGAAATTGACGTCCATGACCGGACAAATGATCGGGTCGATGCCCATTGCACGAAGGCCGGTGGCGGTCTGTTCCGCACCGGGCCATCCGCGCGTGATCAGCACGGTCACGTGAGTTTCAGGGCGCTATGCAGTGCAGGGCCCGCCTCTTGTTTCACCGCTTCGCCGAGCGCGTGGCCCGTTTCCAGGGCTTTGGTCATGGTCATTTCACGCATGTCGAATTTCATCGTCTTACGCCACCGGGTGTCACCATCAGGACTCAAGACTTCACCGGTGAAATCCATGGATTCAATATTCACGTAGGCCGCGATAGGGGTGCGGCAAGAGCCGTCAAGCCTTGCCAGGAAGGCTCTTTCGGCTGCTATGCTTAATGCAGTCGGGCTGTGATCGAGCGGTTCCAGCAGGGCCTGGGCCGTCCCGTCCTGCGTGCAGGCGGTCACCCCGATCGCGCCCTGGGCGACGGCGGGCAGCATTTCTGACGCGTCCAGCGGTGCCGATTCGGCTTCACTGCGCCCCAGACGTTTCAGCCCGGCGCGCGCCAGGAAGGTCGCATAGACGTCGCCCTCGCGCAGCTTTCCCAGCCGCGTAGCGACATTGCCGCGCCGCGGCACGACGGTGAGATCCGGGCGCGCGGCCAGCGCTTGGGCCTGGCGCCGGAGACTGGCGGTGCCAAGCACGGCGCCTTGCGGCAGGTCGGCCAGGCGCGCTTCCCCGCCGCGGGCCAGCAACATGTCGCGCGGATCCTCGCGCTCGAGCACGGCGCCCAGCATCAGCCCGTCTGGCAATTGGGTCGGTACATCCTTCA
This sequence comes from Maricaulis sp., assembly GCF_030149425.1. GTDB lineage: Bacteria > Pseudomonadota > Alphaproteobacteria > Caulobacterales > Maricaulaceae > Maricaulis. The sequence goes on from NZ_JASBRQ010000086.1 coordinate 31,950, forward strand.
TAGAATGCACGGCAAAGGCCGCGCGGCCATCAAGCTGGGCCTCGTCGATTTCCTTGGTGAAGAGCCCTTTGCCGCCGGCTTCGATCAGCGTGCGGTCCTGGATCTTATCGCCGGTCGAGACCAGGCCCAGAATGGGAAAGGCCTCATCCTTGTCGGCGGCATCGACACCATGATGCCGGGCCAGCAAGTCCTGCACATGCCGGGCCTGGACCAGGGCGAGCGGGGATTTGCGGGTGGCGATGGCCATCGGGCTGGCCAAGGAGCGGGACGGTTGAGACACGTTGCGATGATCCGGAGAGAAGGTTATCGACAGGGCCATGGACTTAGCGCCCCCTTCCCCCAAGACGCAAGCAAGCACGCTCACCGTGCTCGGCCTGGAATCCAGCTGTGACGAGACGGCGGCGGCCATTCTGCGTCGTCATGCCACGGGTGAGGTCGAGGTCCTGGCCGATCTCGTCCTCGGTCAGACCGAAGCCCATGCGCCGTTTGGCGGCGTCGTGCCGGAGATTGCCGCGCGCGCGCATGCCGAGGCGATTGACGGGCTGGCCGCGGCGGCGCTGCAGGAGGCCGGGTTGGGCCTGGACCAGATTGACGGTATCGCGGCGACCTCGGGGCCTGGTCTGATCGGCGGCGTGATGGCCGCGTTGATGACCGCCAAGGGCCTGGCGCTGGGTGCCGGGAAACCGCTCATCGCGGTCAATCACCTGGAAGGTCATGCGCTTTCCCCGCGCCTGTCCCAGAGCGCGGAATTTCCTTATCTCCTGCTGCTGGTATCGGGCGGGCACACCCAATTGCTCATCGCCGAGGATGTCGGCGTTTATCACCGCCTCGGCTCGACCATTGACGATGCCGCCGGCGAGGCTTTCGACAAGACCGCCAAAGTCATGGGCCTCGGGTTTCCCGGTGGACCGGCCCTGGAGCGTTGTGCGACCGATGGTGATGCCGACCGGTTCGACCTGCCGGTGCCAATGCGGAACAAGCCGGGTTGCGACTTCTCCTTTGCCGGCTTGAAGACGGCGGCGCGGCAGATCTGGGACGGGCTAGACCAGCCGGGTGATCAGGACAAGGCGGACCTGGCGGCTTCGGTACAGCGGGCCATCGCACGGGCGCTTGCGGCGCGTTCGAAGCGGGCCATGGCGATGTTCAAGGATCGTTTTCCGGCTGCGGACCAGCCCGCTCCCTTTATTGTGGCGGGCGGGGTTGCGGCCAACGCATCGGTGCGGTCCATGCTGGCAGAGACGGCGGCCGCGGAAGGTTTTGAGCTGATCGCCCCGCCGATGAAATGGTGTACCGATAATGCCGCCATGATCGCGCTGGCCGGGCTCGAACATCTCGCTCGCGGCGAGACCGACGGCCTGGACGCGCCGGCGCGGGCGCGCTGGCCTTTGGACGCCAGCTCGGCCAAGCTGGACCCGGCCATTGGATCGGGACGGAAAGGACCTAAAGCCTGATGCAGTATGAAACGATTGGCGTGATCGGCGCCGGTGCCTGGGGAACAGCTCTGGCCCAGACGGCGGCCAGCGCGGGGCGCGATGTTTTGCTCTGGTCCTATGAGCAGGACGTCGCCGAGGCGATCAACAACAAGCGTTGCAACACAATCTACCTGCCCGAGGTTGAGCTGCACGGGGCCATCGAGGCGACGACAGCGATGGGCGATCTCGACGCCTGTGACGCCATCCTGGCGGTGGCTCCGGCGCAGCATTTGCGGCGTGTGCTGGAAAGCTTCCTGCCTTTTGCTGCCCCGGGTGTGCCCATCGTGCTGTGCGCCAAGGGGATTGAGCAATCCTCGCTGTCGATGATGACGGAGGTCCTGGCCGAGACCATTCCGTCCGCCCTGCCGGCGGTTTTGTCGGGCCCGAGCTTTGCCATTGATACGGCCAAGGGGCTGCCAACCGCGGTGACGCTGGCCTGTGAGGATGAGACCGCCGGTGCCGGTCTGATCGAGGCACTGGGTACACCGCGTTTCCGTCCCTACCTGGTCAATGACCTCGTCGGTGCAGAAGTCGGCGGTGCGATCAAGAATGTACTGGCCATCGGCTGCGGTATTTCCGAGGGGCGCGGACTGGGCAAGTCGGCGCATGCGGCACTGATCGCGCGCGGTTTTGCCGAGATGACGCGCCTGGCGCTGGCCTTGGGAGCCGAGCGGGAAACCCTGGCCGGCTTGTGTGGCCTGGGCGATCTGGTGCTGACCTGTTCCTCACCGCAATCGCGCAACATGTCCTGCGGCATGGCGCTGGGGCGCGGGGTTCACCTGGACGATATCCTGTCCGAGCGACGGGCCGTAACCGAAGGCGTGGCCAGTGCCCCCGCTGTCGTTGCGCTGGCGCAACGACACGGGATCGACATGCCGATCTGCCAGGCGGTCGACGATATCCTGGCCGGCCGCTCAAGTGTCGAAGCCGCGATCGATACGCTCTTGTCCCGTCCCTTTACCCTGGAGCATGTGTGATGCTGTTCGTCGTTCATACCCGCGACAAGGCCGGTGCGCTGGATCTTCGTCTGGCCAATCGCCAGGCCCATCTCGACTGGCTGCATGAGGCCGGTGACCGTATCAAGGCGGCCGGGCCCTGGCTTGATGGCGGCGACAAACCCGCCGGCTCGCTGTTGATCGTCGAGATGGATGACCGGGCGATGCTCGATGCCTGGCTCAAGGACGACCCCTATGCCAAGGCCGGCTTGTTCGACAGTGTCGAGGCTGCGCCGTTCAAATGGGTGATCAATGCCCCGGAAGGCCTTCCGGCATGAGCCTGTGCCGGCTGGATGATATCGAGGACGGCAAGGGCAAGGTCGTGCCGCCGGGCCCGGACGGGCTCCTGATCGTACGCCGCGGCGAGCATGCTTTTGCCTGGCGCAATAGCTGCCCCCACGCGCATCTGCCGCTCGGCCTGCCGGACGGGCGGGTGCTGGTCCATGGCGGATCGCAGATCGTCTGCCCGGTGCATGGGGCAAGCTTTGATGTGGTCACCGGCACGTGCACGGGTGGACCGGCGGCCGGTGAAAGCCTGACCCCGGTCGCGGTCGAAGTTGTCGCGGGCGAGATCCGGCTGAAACAGGGCTAGTTTGGTTCGCCGGGTTCAGCCGCGTCCTCGGCCGCAGCCTCGTCTTCCAGACCCCAATTCCCGGTGGCGGCCATCACCGATTTCATCGCTTCAACCAGGGCGCCGCCAATGTCCTGCGAGCGCACAACCGTGCAGAAAATGCCATCGCGCGTACGGTGATAGATGACGTCGTCCGTGGTCGGGTCGTGCGCGTCTCCGGCGGCCCGGAAGAAGGCGGCGCTCGCATCTTCCAGCTGGCCGCGGAAGGGCTCGTCCATGCGCGTCACGCGGACGCGCAAGTCTTCGCGCTGTCCATTGAGGGCATGGGACACGCCGATAAATCCGCGCGGACCGCGCTCCAGCAGCGTCTGGCCCTCATCGAGCAGGGCCGCCTGGCCGGTTTCGGCAAGGCAGGCGTCCGAGGTGGCCAGATTGCCGGGGCCGAAGGCGCTGATGTCAGCGTCTTCCACCGGCGCGGCGTCCATCACGGTTTCAGAGTCCGTTTCGCCCGGCTGCGGGCCGGAGCATGCAGTGAGCAGAAGGATGGCGGGAAGTGTGAACCAGGCTTTCATTTCGGGCCCCCTCGAAAAATCGAATGCCGCCGCGCTATATCGCAAAAGCCCCGCGCAGCTGAATGAAACTTATGTGTCGGCTATTCCGCGGCCTGTGCCTTGGGCGGTAGATCGAAGAAGTTCTGTATCTCGCCGATCAGGGCGGTCTTGGCGGCGCGGACAATCCGGGTTCCTGCTTCGCGGCTGGCCATGGCCGGATCGGAACCGCAGCGCCCGTCCGGGAAGCTGGCGCGGAAATCCGCCGCGTCGGTGAAGGGGCCGTCGGCCGCGATGCGCGGCGACATGGCCGCCGTCTTGGCCGAGTGCGGATAGCCATGCAGGGTGACAGAAATTTCCGATGCCGTGGCGTGTGATCCGTCCCCGCTGGGGAAGAGTTGGCGGCAGGTGTCCATGACCCCGGCCAGCTCCCACCAATTGCGCTGTTTCAACACAATGGGGCAGGGCTCGCCGCGCATCGACCAAGTCGCATAATACTCAGAGAATGCGGCGTTGAGCGTGGTGATATTGCCGCCATGCCCGTTGAAAAAATAGATCTGCTTGAAGCCATGCCCGGCCAGGCTGGCGATCCAGTCATTGAGCGCGGCGATCATCGTCGAGGGGCGCAGGGTGATCGAGCCGGGAAAGGCCAGATGGTGCTGGGCCATGCCGACATTGAAGGTCGGCGCGACCAGGAAGCCGGCCTCAATGGCAGCCTCGTGGGCGATGATTTCCGGGCACAGCGCGTCGGTGCCGATCAGACCGGTCGGGCCATGCTGCTCGGTCGATCCGATTGGGACCAGAATGCCCTGGCAGCGGCCCAGATAGGTCTCGATTTCAGGCCAGCTCGTCTGGTGCAGCAGCATGGGCGCTTTCCTTTCCCGCGAGGGAAAAAGAAAAGCCTGCATTGCGGCCTAGTGCAAGCCAGCGCGCATCCGGCAGCGCTTGATATAGGCCTGTTGATAAGCGCTTGGCTCGCCGTCAATCGATGCTGCGGCCTCTAGCATCTGCATCAGCGCCGGCATCTCATCGCGCCCAACCCGTTCGATGATGAAGTCGACCATCTTGTTAATCGCGTTGGTTTCATCGACCAATTCGGAGACATGCCAGCTGGCCCGGGCGAGAATTTCCTCGCTGGCGTCGCGGTCGAGTTCAAAGCGAGTCACCATTTGCCCGGCGATGGCCTCTTTATGAGCAGCGGTGACCTCTCCATCGACCCGGACTATGCACAGCATGAGCACCGTGGCCGCTTCGCGCGGGTCATCAATGACGTCCAGCCCGTTGCGACGGGCCTTGCTGCGAAAGCGCATTTTGCGAGGCAGGTTGGCAGCTTCTCCGGCGAGATCGGCTACCTGACTTGCCGCATCTGCGGCCGCGCGGATGCGGTAAATCCAAATTCCAATCGCAGCGATGGCGCCAACGAGACCCAAAAGAATGTGCATACGTTTCCCCCAAAACGAGACTCACGCACAGTCTAATTGGATCGCAGTCGTAGAAAAAGCCCGTTCCGCGTGTGGCTCAGCTGTCGCGCAGGTCGCGACGGCATTCCCAGCGATACAGATAGGCGGCGCCCAGCGCCATGAGCGCTGTGAGCAGAAAAAAGAATTCCATGGTGCCTCCCCCGGCCCCGGCAACTGATTGGCTCAGTCAGTCATGGGAATATGCGCGGCAATTCCTGATCAATCGTAAAACCGGCCGCTGCACGCCTGGATCATCCTGCGCGACCGGGTGCGGGCTCACACCATCGTGATTGGCTGTACCGCCTGGCTTGCTACACTGCGTGGATTACGGGCGATTTGGGTTCTTCTGGGGAGGTAGACATGATCCGAGCCATTTCAGTTTTAGGTATGGCCGCGCTGGTCGCGGCGTGTTCGCCCGCTGCCGAGGAGGCGGAGACAGACGCGGCGGTCCCGGCTCCGGTGATTGATCCCGCTCCGGCGAGTGCCGGGGACAGCATGCCGGAGACGATTGAACGGGCCCTGGCCGACCAGTCGCGCCCGGCCGAGGATCGTGAACTCGATATCAACCGGCATCCCGCCGAAGTGCTCCTGTTTGCAGGCGTTGAGCGCGGCTGGAGCGTCGCGGATCTGGCTGCCAGTGGCGGTTATTACTCCCGCGTCCTGTCTACGGCCGTGGGCGAGAATGGCCGGGTCTATGCGCACAATCCGGACTGGGTGGCGGAACGCTTTCCCGAGCCCAATGAGGCACTCGCCAACCTGTCGGCCCAGCGCGCCAACATGACCCATATCGTTGCGCCCCTGCCGGGCTTCAATGCGGAAATCGACGCCGAGCTCGACGCGGTCTTCCTGGTGCTTTTCTACCATGACACGGTGTGGGCGGGCACGGATCGTGCGGCCATGAACCAGGCTGTGTTCGATGCGCTCAAGCCGGGCGGGGTGTTCCTGGTCATCGACCATCACGCCGTCGAGGGCACCGGCCTGGCCCATGTGCAGGATTTACACCGTATTGATGCGGCCAGCGTGCTTGCGGAAATCACCGCTGCCGGTTTCGTCCTCGACCGCCAGAGCGATATGCTCGCCAACCCGGACGATCCGCGCGATATCAGCGTCTTCGGAGAAGGCATCCGGCGCCAGACCGACCGCTTTGTCTATCTCTTCCGCAAGCCGGAAGCCTAGGCGCAAAGAAAAAGGGCGGCCCGTCTGGACCGCCCTTTCCGGCAGATCGACAAGTCAGGGTCAGGCCGCTTCCAGGGCCGCCTTGAACGCGTTCAGCTCGCTGTCGAGCTGACGGGCATTATCGTTGAGATTGGCCGACGCGCCGATGAATTCCTCGGCTGCCGAGCTTGCCCGGCCAGCGGCTTCATTGACCTGGCCCATGCTGGAATTGACGTCCGAGGTCGCACCGGCCGCCTGTTCGGCCAGCTGGGCGATTTCACCGGTCGCTTCACGCTGCTGGGTGAAGGCGTCACGCACGCTGTCGGAGGACGTCCGGATCTCGGCAATGATTTCCGCGATGCGGCCCAGCGAACTGGCGGCACCACCGGAGGCATTGCGCATGGCCTCAATCCGGCCGGCAATGTCATTGGAGGCATTGGTGGTCTGCTCCGCCAGGGCCTTCACTTCCGATGCGACAACCGCAAAGCCCTTGCCGGCTTCACCGGCCCGCGCCGCCTCGATGGTGGCGTTGAGGGCCAGAAGGTTGGTCTGCTCGGCCACATCGGCGACGAGCTGCATGATGTTTTCGATTTCCTTGGCGGCGAGCTGCAGATCGTCGATCGAGCGACCGGCCCCTTCGGCTTCGGCCACGGCGCGTTCGGAGACCTCGTCGGAATTCTCCAGGATACGGGCGACTTCCGCGATCGATGCGGACAGCTCTTGCGAGGCCGCGGCGACGGACTGCACGTCCGAATTGGTTTGGGAGGCGCGCGAGGAAGCGGTTTCTGCGCTGGAGCGGGTTTCCTGGGCATCGCCATTGAGCTGACCGGCAAGGCCTTCCACCTGGGTCGCCGCGCCGGAGACCGAGCTCAGGCCGAGGCGCAGCTTGCTTTCAAACTCGGTTGCCAGGCTGGAGATGGCTTCGCGACGGGTCTCCGCTTCGGCGCGGGCTTGTTGTGCGTCCTGGCTGGCCGTATCGGCTTCGGCCTGGGCCGCCTTGGCTTCTGCGGTGGCCTTTTCGGCCCCGGACAGGGCCGAGCTGGCTTCATGGCACATATAGACGAGGGCCGCCGTCTGGCCGATCACGATCACGGCGTGGAACAGGACGCGGAAAATGTCCGCGCCTTCCGGGAAGACGGCATAGGGGAAGATGAAATTGAGACCGAGATGGTGCACGGCGGTGACGGCTGCGGCCGCGACGACGGCCCGCCAGTCCACCATGATGGCCGAGACGGCAAGCATGGCGAAGAACAGCATGTGCATGTCGATCTGCCAGGCCTTGCCACCCATCAGATAGGCCAGCGTTGCCGGGATGATCACCAGGCCGGAGGCCGTGGTCATGCGCGAGATCTGGGTGTTCGGCGAGGTCTTGTAGGTGAACAGGCAGGCGCCGGCCACAATCGCCATCAACACCGTACCGACCACGAGCTTGGCCGGATTGACGAAAAAGGCGAGGACTGGATAAAGCGCTGCGCCACCCATGATGATGAAGGTCATCACCCGTTGGGCGCGACATTGAAGCCGTTCTAATTGGGTCATATCGATCTCTGTTCGCCGTAGGTCGTTTCTTAGTTCACGCCGCCTGCCGCCTCGATGAGGCGTTAGCCGAGCGTCGTTTTCTGTCCCCAATAAGGGCCCTTAAGGTTAATGTGCGCTTTCAGCTCATAAGCTATGACTGGCTTGCGCTCTGGAGTTGCCGAGCGGGTGCAGCATCGCCGCACGCGCAGCGCGGAAACAAAAAAGGGCGGCCCCGGCAGGCCGCCCTTTTCGCAAATAACGGGATGCAGGCGTCAGGCTGCGTCGAGATCGTTCTGGAAACTGCCGAGCTCGGTCTGCAGCCGGCTGGCATTCTCGTTCATCTCGACAGCCGCCTGGGTGAACTCCTTGGCGGTTTCGCCGGAGCGGGAGACGGTCTCATTGACCTCTTCCATGGTCCGGGTGACTTCCGTCGTCGCCGAGGCAGCCTGTTCAGCCAGCTGGGCGATTTCGCGGGTCGCCTCGTTTTGCTGACCGAAGGCATCGCGGACGCTGTCGGAGGATTTGCGCAGCTCGGCTATGATCTCGGCAATGCGGCCGAGCGAGCTGGCAGCACCACCGGATGCGCCACGCATGGCCTCGATGCGGCCGGCAATATCGTTGGAGGCATTGGTGGTCTGTTCCGCCAGCGCCTTCACTTCCGAAGCCACGACGGCAAAGCCCTTGCCTGCTTCACCGGCACGCGCCGCCTCAATGGTTGCGTTGAGCGCCAGCAGATTGGTCTGCTCGGCGACATCGGCCACCATCTGCATGATGTCCTCAATCTCTTTGGCCGCGGTCTGCAGGTCGTCGATCGAGCGACCTGCGCCTTCGGCTTCCGCCACAGCACGTTCGGAAACCTCGTCGGAGTTCTCCAGGATGCGGGCGACTTCGGCGATGGAGGCGGAGAGCTCCTGGGCCGCAGCGGCCACCGACTGGACGTCTGAATTAGTTTGCGAGGCGCGCTTGGAGGCGGTGTCAGCACCCTGGCTGGTCACCTGGGAATTGGTGTTCAGCTCGCTGGCGAGACCGTCGACCTTCGTCGCCGACTTGGAGACGGCAACGGCGACCCGGCGCAGGTTGAGCTCGAAGTCCGATGCCATGTCCGCGATCTCCTCGCGACGGCGTACGGCTTCTTCCTCGGCCTTTTTGATTTCCTCGGCTGCAGCCTGGGCGTTGGCTTCAGCCTGCTTGGCCTCATTGGTCGCCTCGCTGGCGTCATCAAGCGCCTTGGCGGTCTGATAGGTCATCCAGATCAGCGCGGCGGACTGGGCCACCACGACGACGGCGTGGAAGACAACGCGCAGAAAATCCGCGCCATAGGGGAAGACCGCATAGGGCAGAAGGAAGTTGAGCGAGAGGTGATGCACAGCAGTGACGGCAGCGGCCGCAATAATGGCGCGCCAGTCAATCATGATCGCAGCGACCGAAAGACCGGCGAAGAAGATCATGTGCATGTCGAGCTGCCAATTGGTGCCGCTCGCCATATAGGTCATGACCGCCGGGAAGGCGACGACGGCGCCGGCCGTGGTCATGCGCGAGATTTGCGTGTTCGGATTGGTCTTCCAGGCGAAGAAGGCGGCTGCCGCGGCGATGCCGAGCAGCACGGTTCCCGGTATGACTTTGTCGGACGCGGCGAAGAAGGCCACGATCGGGTAAAGGGCGGCGCCACCCATGATGACAAAGGTCAGCACCTTTTGCGCTTCCGCGCGCAGACTATCTAGCCGGTTCATATTGAAGTCCCGTTATTTGTGGAGCCGGCCTCGAGCAGGGCCGGTGTCGAGCCGATGAGCATGCATCCGCCCAGGGCCTGGGGGTGGAGCAGGAACCAGGCGCCCTGCTCGCGCAGCGCATTGAGCGCCTCGCGGTCATCGAATTCGACAATGCCGATATTGGAGAATGCACCAAAGCGAACGACGGAGAGGTCGGCCTGCGAGGCGGCAACCATGATGTCGCGGTGGGTCCAGCCCGGAGGGAAGACAGCCGCGGCCTGATCGCCGGTGACCGGTTCGGCCAAGCCCAGAAGCGGCGCGCTGACGACAGCGAGCCCAACTACGACCGCCGGGGCGATCTGTCCGAGTGTTTGACCTTCTTTGCGCACACGTTTCTCCCGTTGTGTCACGCAACGGAAGAAGCCATTGATATGCTTAATAGGTGCTTTCAGCGTATATCATATTACCTGGCTCGAGACTGCATATATGCATGTCAGGCGCGCCTGATCTGAAATCAGACAATCATTCGGCTTTTAACATCAAGCACTTGTTCTGGGTGACGGGTTTCCACACACGCCCGCATTGCATTGAAGCTGCTCTCTTCAGCCCAGTTGTTTTTCTCCCCGCAAGCCTGGCGGGCATCCTCGGATGGCCACATGGCATAGGAGACATAATCGCCATTGGGATCGACCTGCAGGTTGGCGCCATAGGATCCGCATCGCTCGTGAATGAGGCGGGTCGCCTCGCTCCAGGCGGTTTCGAACTCGGCCTCGCGGCCTTTCTTGATGGTCCAGCGATAAAGCACGGCAGAGGTCATGATGTGTCCCTTTCCTGTCAGCAGTGGCTTGCTTCACGCCTTTATTTGGGGCGCTCCGCACACGGGCACAAGATGCAATTAGGAATTATTCGCAGTAAAATGCATGTTCGCTCCGGGCCTTGGCGAGGCGGCCTTCTGCATTGATTGCAATTTATGGACTCCAATTAACACCGCGCTACCTGTGATCGACGTGATGCTTTGAGTGGCAGGCGTCTGATCGGTAAAACTCGACTAGAGTTTGTTTCGATTGCCGAGATTATATGCCGGTTGTTTTCGACATGACGCCCGAAGAGGGCATTCTCCACCTGCGGTTTGAAGGTGAGCTTTCAACCAAGGAGATCGTCGGGACGGCGGAAGTAGGCGGAGCTTATCTGCGGGGTACGGGGCGTTATTTCGCGATCATTGATGCCACGGCCCAGGCCATTACGGCGGATCAGCACAAGACCGTGGTCTACTGGACTGGCGGGCTGCGTCAGATCCCCGAGGGCTGCCGCATCGCCTATATTCCGCCCCTGAAAGTAACGGCCGAACGGGCCCGCCTGATCCGCGATGTTGCCGCTCGGTGCGGCCAGCTCATGCGCTTTTTCGACTGTTATGACGCCGCCTATGAATGGATCCGCTTCGAACACGACCGCCCTGGCGAGGCGGCGGCGGAGTAGGCGCTAGGCCTCACCCGCCAGGCGCTGTTTGCGCAGTTCGCTGGCGCGGACCTTCTTGCTTTCCGAGCGCAATTGGCCGCAGGCGGCGAAGATGTCGCGGCCTCGCGGGGTGCGGATCGGGGAGGCGTAGCCGGCGCGGTTGACGACGTCGGCGAAAGCTTCGATCTGGTCCCAGTCGGAGCACTCATAGGGGCTGTCCGGCCAGGGGTTGAACGGGATCAGGTTGATCTTGGCCGGCACGCCCTTGAGCAGTTTCACCAGCGCCCGCGCTTCCGCCAGGCTGTCATTGACGCCCTTGAGCATGACGTATTCGAAGGTCACGCGCTTGGAATTGCCCAGGCCGGGATACTGGCGGATCGCATCCATCAGTTCGGCCAGCGGGTATTTCTTGTTCAGCGGCACCAGCTCGTCGCGCAAATCGTCATTGGTCGCGTGCAGCGAGATCGCCAGCATGGTGCCGGTGCGCTCGCCGAGCTCCTTGATCTTGGGCACGACACCGGAGGTCGACACCGTGGTGCGGCGGCGGCCAATGGCCATGCCGTCACCGTCGGAGATCGTGTCGATCGCGTCAGAGACATGGTCGAGATTGTAGAGCGGCTCACCCATGCCCATGAAGACGATATTGGTGATCTTGCGGTTCTCGTTCGAGGTCGGCCATTCCTGCAGATCATCGCGTGCGATCATCACCTGGGCGGCAATCTCGGCGGCGGTCAGATTGCGCACCAGGGCCTGGGTGCCGGTATGGCAGAAGGTGCAGTTGAGCGTACAGCCGACCTGGCTCGACACACACAGGGCGCCGGACTTGGCAACGTCGGGAATGAAGACCGTCTCGCACTCAACACCCGGAGACAGCTCGATCAGGTATTTGCGGGTACCGTCGACCGAGACCAGGCGCTCGACAATCTTAGGCCGGCTCAAGGTGAAACGGTCCGCCATCTTGGCGCGCAGGTCCTTGGAGATATTGGTCATCTCGTCAAAGGAGGTGGCGCCCTGGTGATAGATCCAGCGCCAGAGCTGCTCGGCGCGCATCTTGGCCTTCTTTTCATCCACGCCGATCTCGATCGCGGCATCGCGCAATTGCGCCCGCGTCATGCCCGCCAGCGAGGGGGGCAGATGCGGCTGCGAACCGTCAAGACGCGGCGCATTGGGATTGGCGGCAGAGATGTTGAGCGCGTGGTTCATGGAACGCGGGACCTGTCGTGTTTCAAGGAGGCGCGGGCTGTATCACAGATCGTGTGGAAAACCGAATCTTCAAGGCTGGTTTTCCTTGCGCCTCCGGCGAGCACCCCATCCGGCCCGCTGCTGCGCAGCGCGCCTCCTTCCCCATCAAGGGGAAGGAGGTAGAGCCAATCGCCCTCCTCGCCCTTGATGGGCGAGGTCCCGCGCAGCGGGGGAGTGGGTGCGCGCCGAAGGCGCAAAAATTAGCTACACAGCGCCTCGACACGCTGCAGGGCTGCCGTCACGCCGCGCAGGGAGAATTCATAGGAGGTCGCCGTGCCTTCTGCGGAAGTGGCTTCAACGCGCATGGTCGAGCCGCGGCGCATGGAGCGGACCAGGCGGGGTTCGTCTTCCAGATCGTCCATGAAACCCTCGCGCTCATCCACAAACATGGAATAGCGGTTGGAGCCGATGCGCACCCGCGGCGGGCTGGAAGGGCGCAGATCATAGCCGACCAGAAGGTTGGGCTGTTCTTCTACGCTGCCCGATTGCCAGGTGGCGACGATGAAATAGACGCTGCCATGCTCATGCGAACGCGGCGCGCTGTCGGCCGGGCGGCCCAGCGCATAACAGACCCGGCCGGCATCGGTTTCGCGGGTGAAGACGCGCCAGTCGGTATATTCGCCGCGGAATTGCGGGTCAGACTGGGCCGAGGCAGCGGCGGGCAGTAAAGTGAAACAGGTCAGGGCGGCAAGCAGCGCGGAAAGACGCATGGGGGCAACATCCTCGTCGAGCGTAAGAGCGGACCGGGTAAAGCGAAACGGTGTGGCCGTTTGATGGCCATGGTTAACCAGACCCTACCGCCAGCAGGTTTCCGCGGTGTTACCGGTGCGAGCCGAATTTCTTCCAGTCATCCGGCTTGGCCGGTTTCGGCCCGCCCGGCATCAGCGGCCGGTCCGGATGATTGCCCAATGACAGGGTGCGGTCATACAGCGTCACGGCGCAGGCGACGGAGACATTGACGCAGAATTTGGTCGGGATTTTCACGATATGGGCGCAGCGCGCCTGCATCTCTTCGGTCAGCGAACCGCGTTCGCGCCCGAACACATAGGCGGCGTTGAGCGGATGCCGGAAGGAGGGCAGATCAACCGCGTCATCGGTTAGTTCGATACCCACGAGCTGGCATTGCGCCGGCAGCACCATGGCATCGAGATCCGGCCATTCATAATAGGGCAGGTGCGTCACCGATTTGGACGTGTCGGCATCGAAGACGTCACGGGTATTGTGATGGGCGTCGACGGAGAAGGCGAAACTGGCGCCAAAAGCATGCGCCGTGCGCAGGATGGCGCCCAGATTCATGGCCTTGGAAATGCCCTCGGCCCCGACAGCGAAATAACCACGCATAGCTTTACCCTAGTTGACCGCGACGATGACCGGCTTGCCGGCCTGGACGACGGCCCGCTTCATGCCTGGTGAGTTGAACGGGTGGGCGACATTGCCGGCGCGATCAACGGCAATGATACCGCCTTCGCCGCCCAGTCCGCCGACCGCGCCGAGTGCGGCATCGGTGGCCTCGTCCAGCGCCATGCCGCCATAAGCCATGCGGGCGGCCAGGTCGCGCGCCGTGGCCGTGCGCAGGAAAAACTCGCCCTGTCCGGTGCAGGAAACGGCCACCTGGTCATCGGCCCAGGTGCCCGCGCCGATGATCGGGCAATCGCCGACCCGGCCTTCCATCTTGTTGAGCGTGCCCCCGGTCGAGGTGCCGGCGACGAGTTCACCATGGGTGTCGAGGGCGACGCAGCCCACGGTACCGGTCGGGATCTCGCGGTCATCCGGCGCTGCGGCCGGGGTGTAGTAATCATTGACGCTGTCGACGCGCTGGAATTCCTTCAGCGCGGCAAACTCGCAGGCCCCGTGGCCGGCGAGCATGACATGCGGAGTGTCTTGCATGACCGCGCGGGCGACCCCGATCGGGCTGATGAAGCCGGTCAGGGCGGCAATCGAGCCGGCTTTGCGGCTGGGGCCGTGCATGATGGCAGCATCGAGCTCATAGCGTCCGGCCCGGTTGGGCGAGGCCCCTTTGCCGGCGACATAGAGGCCGGAGGCTTCCAGGTCGGCGATGACGTCGCAGACAATATCCATGGCGTGATCACCCGCGGCCAGCCGACCTTCCGCGCGCTCGGCCAGATGGCGCATATGCTCGCGCTCGGCGCTGTAATCATGGTCAGCAAGCACGCCGGCTCCGCCGTGCAGGATCAGGGCATAGGTCTGGCTCATGAGCGTCTCTCCGCGCTGGGGCTCATGCCTCCTCTAGCACCGCCTTGCGGGTGCGCGAAGACGCTTTTCCACCCGCCTGCGCCGAGCTGTCGCATTTAACCCTTAGCGGATTGTGGTTATTGTCCGGGCAGCTACGGTATCAGTGCTGTCGTGGCGGGCAGTGTGTGCCGTAACCGACATTCCAGTCCCCCGACGACGCACACTCCCCCAAGGATGCGTCGAACGCGCCGCCTGTCCTGATCAGGCGGCGCGTTTTCTTTTCTCCCGTCTCAGGCTATGTCGCTGGGCATACGGTTATCAATCCAGGGGAGAACCAATGAAACTCGACAATTCCATCTCCGCGGTCGTTACGGGCGGTGCATCC
>NZ_JASBRQ010000003.1 GCF_030149425.1 Maricaulis sp.
AACATCCTCCAGCGCTTCGGCCGAGCTGGGATAGGACCACATGCGGCAGCCGCCGGCGCCGGGGCCGGTTGCGGTGGAGTGCACGCCGATGATGGCCTTGAGGCCGGTCTTCTCATCGGTCGCAAACAGGATTTTTTCGTGATTGTCGTAGGACGGGTGTTCGAAAACACTCATGACGCGCAAAACCTTTCTGTGCGAGGCCAGCTAGAGCGCTGTAAAATCGGGCGTGGGATACCCCCTCAAGCCGCTTGCCGCAAGCGTCAGACACCGCTTGTGATCAAGCTGGGGATAACAAGTCCTGAATGCGGCGGCGCAGCAAAGGGAGGATTCTTTCCTCAAACCACGGGTTTTTCTTCAGCCATGCATTATTCCGCCACGAAGGGTGAGGTAACGGCAGAAAATCCGGTTGGTAGCGCTCACCTTGGCGCACTGTCTCGGTCAGTGTTTTTTGCATTTGCGAACGCAGATGAAAGCGCTGGGCATACTGTCCGACAAGCAGGGTCAGCCCAATCGTTGGCAATTGCGCCCTCACCTGTTCTTGCCAGAGCGGCGCACATTCCTTGCGCGGCGGCAGGTCACCGCCCTTGGCATCGAGACCGGGAAAACAGAACCCCATCGGCGCAATGGCGATACGGCTGGCATCATAGAACACCGCCTCGTCCACGCCCATCCAGTCCCGCAAGCGGTCACCGGAGGGATCGGTAAAAGGACGGCCGGAGGCCTGCACCCGCGTCCCCGGCGCCTGGCCGATGATGAGAATGCGCGCCCCCGCCCCAGCCTGGATCACCGGGCGCGGCTCATGCGGCATGGCGGGCGCACAGACCCGGCAGGCGCGGATATCCGCGAGAAGTTGATTAAGGTCAGGCCCGGCCAAGGCGGTAGACGCCTTTGAGGGCATCAAGATCTTCCACCGGCTTGCCCTTGCGCAAGATCTGGATTCGCCCGGCCTTGGCCAGGCGCAGGGCTGCCTGGCGCACATGGCCGAAGCGCTTGTGGTGATTGTCCGGATCAATCGCCTTGGCGACATCGGCCGGGGCGATAGACCGCCCCTCCGGCGCGGCCGCGACCAGTTCGAGAATGGCGGTTTCGATAGGATCGTCGGTCATGGGTTTAAGCCTTTCTCGCTTCCGGCAAGGAATAGGTCGCGCTTGCCTGGGCAATCACCGCGTCCTCGTCCTGATCCGTGGTGATGATACAGTCAACGACCGCGAGCCGCTTTCCGAGCTTGAGCAGGCGCGCCCGGCAGATCAGATCGCCCGGCCCGGCCTTGCGCAGATAGTTGATATTGATGTTGGTGGTCACCGCCAGGGCCTGGCGCCCGACATGTCCGAGGATGACCGCATAGGCGGCCAGGTCGGCCAGGGCCATAATGGTCGGCCCTGACACAGTTCCGCCCGGGCGCAGATTATCTTCCCCGGCACTATAGCGCAGGCGGGCCGCGCCCGGTGTGATGTCTTCAATGGCATATTGCCGGCCACGCTGGTGTATTTGCGGGAAGACCTCGTCGAGGAAATCGCTAACCTCGCTTGCACTCATCACCACTGTTTCGCTCACGCGTTCATCCTCGCTCGACCGGTCGAATCCGCGGGCATCATCGTGAGACGGCGCGCGAAACACAATCGGGGACCTGACATGCGGCGCGATCACCGCCCTTACTGGATGCACCGGCTCTGGGAGAATTTCGAGAATGCCTGGACCGGGCATTTCCTGGCGCCGCATTTCGAAGCGCTGGGCCCAAAGCCGAAAATTGTCCGGCCCTGGCATGTCGAGGTGTTCGGGCCGAATATCCGCGCGGGCGCGCATATCCACCTGATCGCCAGCGCTGCAGATCCGATCCGTTTCACCGTCTGGTCGCCCAAGGACCAGGCGGGGCGGATCGATATCGGCGATTTCGTTTTCATGGCCGGCGGCACCCGCATTCTTGCCGCGGGCCAGATCGAGATCGGCGATAACTGTCTCATTGCCCGCGAGGCGACGATTACCGATTGCGACTGGCACTCGCTCTATGATCGTGTCGATCCCGACCCGCCCTTCAAGCCGGTCAAGCTGGGCCATAATGTCTGGATCGGTGATGGCGCCTTCATCGGCAAGGGTGTCACGATTGGCGACCATGCCGTGGTCGGCGCCCGTTCAATCGTGACCAAGGATGTCGAACCCTATGCCGTGGTGGCGGGCAATCCGGCCCGGGTGGTCAAACGGCTCGATCCGGACACGCCGATGCGGACCCGCGCCGACCTGCTCGGCGCCGGCCCGGACACGGACCGCTTTTTCGAAAACGCCTATCGCAATACCATGGCCGGCAATTCGACCTGGGGCTGGGTCCGCTCGAAACTGTTTCCGAAACGCGGGGATTAGAGCCCGAACATCTCCATTGGCAGGGCGCCAATGGCCGCGCCCGTCATCAGCGTCGCCAGCGTCCCCGAGATCAAAGCGCGCGGGGCGAGCTTGAGAATATCCTCCCGGCGTGACGGTGCGATCGCTACCAGCCCCCCGGTCAGAATGCCGATCGAGGAAAAATTGGCGAAGCCGCACAGGGCATAGGTCATGATCAGCGCTGTGCGCGGCGACAGCTCATCGCCGGCCTCAGCCAGGGCAATATAGGCAAAGACCTCGTTGAGCGCGGTTTTCAGCCCCATCAGCGAGCCGGCCTGGAACGCCTCATTCCAGGGGATGCCGGCGAGCCAGACCACCGGGCCGAAAACCCAGCCCAAAATGCGCTCAACCGAGAGCGGTGCACCGGCAAATTCTGGCGCCAAGGCCAGCAGTACATTCACCAGCGCCACCAAAGCGGTGAAGACGAGCAGCATGAAAATGATGTTGAAATAGAGCCGCATCCCGTCCGAGACGCCGGTGGTCAGCGCGTCCATGGAGGAATGGTAGATGGTCTGCGGGATTTTCTCCTTGGTGGCCGGCTCATCGGTTTCCGCTTCCGGCGGCATCATCAGACGCGCCAGCAATACAGCGGCGGGGACGGAGATCAGCGAGGCGGTGAAGATATGCCCCGCAGCGCCCTCGATGACATCGCCAAGGAGGCCGACATAGAGCGCCATGACCGAGCCGGCGACGGTGGAAAAGCCCACCGTCATGATCAGGAAAAGGTCAGACCGGCTCATATCCGGCAGGCGGGGCCGGATCAGCACCGGGCTTTCGGTCATGCCCAGGAAAATATTGGCAGCCGCGCCAAGACTGGCAGCGCCGGACAGGTTCAACAGACGCCGGAAGATGAGCGCGAAGACGCGTACCAGGACTTCCAGTATGCGCCAGCGCCAGAGCAGGGCTGACAGGGCCGATAAGACAATTACCATCGGCAGGGCGCGGAAGGCAAACAGGTAAGCAGCGCCGGGATCGGCATCCGGATTGGGGATCCAGGGGGCTTCACTGCCGGAGAGATAGCCGAAGACGAATTGTGCGCCCTGATCGGTGACGGCCTGCAGTACGGCGACAACACCGGTCAGCGACTGCAGGAAGGCGCGGAAGGGAGCAAAACTGTAGAGTGCCCAGGCCAGGCCGAGCTGCAGGCCGATGGCGCCGAGTACGAGCAGAACCGGAATACGCTTGCGCGGACCGAGCAGCCAGGCAATCGCGGCCAGCGCGAACAAGCCGATCAAGCTGCGCATCTGCAGCGACACATCTTCCATGACATCCCCCCAGGAAGTTTGGACGCGCACCTTATTCCGCAGGCCCCGGCGGCGGCAAGGACTTGCTTCAATCGCACGAAGGCCCAAATGTGACCCCATGAGCCAAGGCATCAAGACACCGTGTGTAAAAGTCTGCTTCGTCGATCCGAAGGCGCAGATCTGTGTCGGCTGTTTCCGCAAGATGGAAGAGCTCGGCCGCTGGACCAAATATAGCGATGACGAGCGCGCCGTGATCATGGGCGAGCTCGATGCGCGGCGTGAGGCCTACCTGGCCTCCCGTCCCGCTGCGGGCTGAGGCGGGTAGTGGGTGAACGCGCTCAAACGCCTTTTTCTGCTCGCCGCCATTCCCGCGCTGATCGCCGCAGTGGCGATGCTGGCGGTGCGTATTTTGGCGGCCCCGCTCTGGCAAAACGTCGATCCGGTGACCGGCATGGCCTATGCCGGGCTGATCCTTGTGCTGCTGGCCATCGCCCTCACCGGAGGTGCGCTGGCCGGCCGCGATGTCAAATTCCGCCACGTGCTCAGCTGGGGCAGTGTCGCCCTCTCCTTCTTTGCCGTGGCCCTGCTCGATCGTGACTATACCGCCTGGGAAACCGACCGGTTGTGGGTCGAAGCCCAGCCGGAGTTCACCCACCGGCCACCGCGCAGCATGGCCCCAGGCACATCGTTTTCCAGCGTCCGGGCCGGCGAGACCATCATCCTGCAGCGTCAGCCGGACGGGCATTACTATGTCGATGCCTCGATCAACGGGGCTGAGGTGGTTTTCCTGGTGGACACGGGTGCAACCGGCGTCGCCATCACCGCGGATGATGCGCGGCGCATCGGGGTCAATATGGAGCGGCTGGACTACCGGGTGAATGTCTCGACCGCCAATGGCCGCGCCCTCGCCGCGCCGATCCTGATCCGCGAGCTCGAACTGCCCAATAACCGCTTCACCGACGTGCCCGCCCTGATCATGCAATCGGGTGGCCGATCGCTTCTCGGGATGGAAATCCTGGAAGAGTTCAGATCCGTCGAGATCCGCGATGATCAGCTGATCCTGCGCCGCTAGGCGCCGGTAATCGCTTCACGCAGCAACATCACCCCGACCACGGCCAGGCCAATCGCGAACAGGCGCTTGAGGTTCTTTTCGGGCAGGGAATGAGCCAGATGCGCGCCCAGCGGGGCCACGAAAAAGGCACAGCCGGCCAGGAGGGCAAAACCGGGCAGATTGACGTAACCCAGCGACATCGGCACCGCGTCAGAGCCCCAGCCATTGAGGATATAGCCAATGGCGCCGGGCGCACCGATGGCGACACCGAAACCGGCCGAGGTCGCGACGGCGCGGTGAATGGTCTTGCCGCACAGCGTCATCAGGGTCACGCCCATCACCCCGCCGCCAATACCCATCAGGGCTGACAGTCCGCCAATCGTATGGCCCAGGGCGATGCGCGGCAGGCCGCCGGGCATCTCATCCGCCAACCGCCAATTGGGCCGACCGAAGAAGAATTGCAGCGACAACAACAGCGCCATACCGCCGAACAGGCCGGTGAGACCGCGGCTGGGAATATAGTCAGCCACCACCGTACCGATCAGCGTGCCGATAATGATAAAAGGCGCCCAGGCCTTAAGCACCGCGAAATCCACCGCGCCTTTCTTGGCATGGGCCGAGACTGATCGCAGCGAGGTGGCGACAATCACGGCCAGGGAGGTGCCGACCGCCACATGCATGGTGCGATCACCGTCATAACCCAATGTCTGGAAGACGTAATACATCGCCGGAACCATGACGATGCCACCGCCAATACCGAACAGGCCGGCGACCAGCCCGGCCAGCCCGCCGGTCAGGGCCAGGGCGATAATCAGAACACCGTATTCTTCCACTAGGCCGCCTCGTCCATTTGCTGCGCCACGGCGGCGCGGGCTTCGTCGAGCACCTCAAGCGGCGCCCCGTG
This sequence comes from Maricaulis sp., assembly GCF_030149425.1. Taxonomy (GTDB): domain Bacteria; phylum Pseudomonadota; class Alphaproteobacteria; order Caulobacterales; family Maricaulaceae; genus Maricaulis. The sequence goes on from NZ_JASBRQ010000003.1 coordinate 5,573, forward strand.
GCGCCCACCCTTTTCAGACAGGATGCGACGCCAATGGCGGCCGCCAGGCTGGCCATGAAACAGGCCCAGCATGTGCCGACTCATCGCATGCAAGGGAACGCCCTCTGAAATGCGGCTTTCGAGATAGGGCCGGTAGGCATCCAGCGCTTCGAAGCGGCTCGCTATCGGATCAGCGTCGGCACCGAAAACCAGGCTGTCAGCCTGCGCCAGCACCCAGGGGGTGTGATAAGCGGCACGGCCGAGCATGAACCCGTCCAAGTCGCCGAGCTCGGACTGGGCGTGGGGAATATCCTCCAGCCCGCCATTGAGGATGATTTCCAGCTCTGGACGTTCGGCCTTCAGGCGTCGCACCAGGGCATAATCAAGCGGCGGCACGGTGCGGTTTTCCTTCGGCGACAAGCCCTTTAGCCAGGCCTTGCGGGCGTGCACGGTAAAGCTGGTAATACCGGCCGCGGCGACGCGCTCGACGAACTCGAACAGCGCCGTCTCCGGCTCCTGATCATCAACACCGATGCGCGATTTCACCGTGACCGGAACGCTGACCACATCGAGCATGGCCTTGACGCAATCGGCGACCAGATCCGGCTCGCGCATCAAACAGGCGCCGAAGCGGCCGGATTGTACGCGGTCAGACGGGCATCCGACATTGAGGTTGATCTCGGCATAGCCGAATTCCTCACCGATCCGCGCCGCCTTGGCCAGATCAGCCGGATCAGACCCGCCCAGCTGCAGCGCCACCGGCTGTTCCTCCGTCCGGAAGCCGATGAGGTGCTGGCGATCACCATGGATCACCGCCTTATCCACTGCCATCTCGGTATAGAGCAGCGTCTGGCGTGTCAGGACACGGTGAAACGCCCGGCAATGCCGGTCGGTCCAGTCCATCATCGGCGCCACGCTCAGCTTGCGTGACAGGGGGGCGGCACTCGTCTTCATGGGGCTTCGGTTATCACGCTTTTCCGCTACGGGCACGGTTGTTCACTGTGATCGCCCGGCCAGGCATTGCGACATGGACGCAGCTGGTGTTGACTTCACCATTATCAAGTTTGGGAGCGTCTTCATGAAACATCTATGGCTTGTGGTCGGTCTGGCCATGCTCGCCGCCTGCAATGGCGCACCACAGGAAGAGCAGGCAAGCGAGGTCGCCGTATCCCACTCGGACATGGAAACCCTGCCCCGGGAAAAACGCGTTGCCTTCATGTCGGGACATGTCATGGCCGGTCTCGCGCTTTATCGCGCCGGGGCGCCCGAAGAAGCGGCGCCTCATTTGCTGCATCCGGTCTCTGAAACCCATGCTGCGGAACGCGCTGGGCTCGAGGAGCTGGGCTTTGATCCAGCCACTTTCGAAGCGGTGTCACGGGCGATCGAAGCCGGCCGTCCGGCCAATGAAGTCGAACGCCTGCTCAACGGCGCCGAGGCCAATCTGGCCTCGATGATGCGCCGCGCCGGTGGCGATCCGATTGAGATCATCAGCTATCTGATGGATGTCCTGGAAGAAGAATACGCGATCGGTGTGAGCGATGGCGTGATCACCGACCCGGGCGAATACCAGGACGCTTTCGGCTTTGCCCAGGTCGCCCAGCGTCTCGCCATGCGCGCTGACAATGAACCGCTTGCCGCGGAGCTGGCGGTTCTGGAAGCCATGTGGCCTGAGACCGGTCCCCTGGCCTCTTCAACCCCGGCCCCGGTGGCCGATGTGAATGCCCAGATTGCCCGTGTGCGCGCTCAGATCGGCTGATACTTCAAATCCAAGACAGTTCATTTAGTGGATTTCAAGACGGCTCTGGTCTGATGCCTCCTGAATGGGAGGGCATCATGGCCAAAGCGATATTTCACAAGCATCAGCGCGTCTTCGTTCAGCCGGTGGGCACGTGGGCCTTGGTCGAGCATGTCAAACCGCAATGGGTCAAGGATGTCGAAGAGCCGGTCCGGGTGTATTATGACTGCGGCCTGGGACGGGATTTCACCGCCGACGAGCTCTCCGCGGAACACACCGAAATTGTCGAGACCGGCCATTGGCGCCTGCTGCGCGCCAAGAACAAGTGGCAGAGCGACGAGGAATGTGCGCGCCATCCCTATCCGGGCACTTTCCCGGTCATTGTCACCGACAGTATGGATTGGGGCGGCTGGCGTGTCCCGGCAGCGGAATATGATCGCGACCCGACCCGCATCGAGGCCCAGGCGCGCCTTGTCGTGCAATCCCCGCGTCTGCTTCACATGGCGGAAAAACTGGTGGAGCTGACCGAGGAAGAAACCGACCTGCCCGCCGACTGGGCGGAGCTTGTGCGCCAGGCCCGGGACATCCTGCAATCGGTCAATACCAAGCCCAAATCGGCAGCGTCAGCGCCCAGCGCGAAAGCCGCATAAGAGAATTCCGTTCGCTTAAGGCGACCATAAGGTTTTTATTACAAGACTAGAGGCTCTAGCGAACCGCTCGGGCTTTTAAATGTCGCTGATCGAACAACGCAATCGCTTCCTCTCCTTCGCATTTGCTGCGGCAGATGTTCTGGTGGAGACGGATCGCGAAGGCAATGTGCTCTACGCCGCCGGCGCCACCGCCGCGCTGGGCGAGCCTCCGCTGGAGGACTCGCGAGAAGCGTTTGCACGCCGGCTCGACCCGACGTCGCGCCCGATCATGAAAGCCCTGCTGCGCGGCATGCGCCCCGGCCGCCGGTCCGGACCGGCCCGTGTGAGCTGCAATGGCCGGGCCGCCAATCTGAGCGGCTGGTTCCTCGGCAGTGATGACCGCATCCGCTGGACGCTCTCCTTTGAAAGCGCCACTCAGCCCGATGAAGTCGACCCGGATGCTTTTGCGCGATCGGCCGAGACCGCGCTGCAGGAGGCCCGCCGCCAGGGCAAATCCATGCAAATGTCGGTGCTGCGGATCAGCGGCATAGAGGAAATCGAAACCCGGCTTGGCCCCGACGATGCGGAAATGCTGTGTCATGCCGTGCAATCGGAATGTCAGCTTGCGGTCGGCTCAGACGGTGTCGCGCGGGCCGTGGACGGCAATCGCATCGCCTTGATCCATAGCAGTGACTGCAATGTCGCCGGCCTGCGCCGGTCGATCGTGAAAATTCTCCAGGCTCATGGCTTCCCGGATGCCTCGGTCAGCATCGACTCCATGAATGATGCAGAGGATGTGGAGCCGGAAATCGCCGTGCGCGCCTTCATCCACGCCGTCAATGAAGCCGCGGATTCCGCCGAGGGGCTGAACATTACCAGCCTCAAGGAAGCGGCCTCATTGATGATGCAGGAAGCCTCCCGGCAGATGAACCGGCTGCGCACCTCGATCGCGGGCCGGACCTTCGAGCCTTATGCCCAGCCCATCATCAATCTTCGCAGCGGCAATGTGCGTCATTACGAGCTCTTGCTGCGCCTGCCCGATGGCGGGTCGATTGATGCCAGTGTCGGTTTCGCCGAAAGCACCGGGGTGATCCGCGAGATCGACATGGCGATGACCGAGATGGCCCTGAACTTCCTTCTGGAGCATGACAACGCCCCGAACCTGGCCGTCAATCTGTCCGGCAATTCCCTGTCGGACAAAGCCTGGACCGACAAATTTCTCGGCCTGCTTGAAGATGTGCGTATTGACCGGAGCCGCCTCTGCTTCGAGCTCACTGAAACGGCGACGATCAAGAAGGTGCACGAGGTCAATTCAGTGATCCAGAAAGTCCGCGATCGTGGCCACCGGGTCTGCCTGGATGATTTCGGCACCGGCTCGGCCAGCTTCCAGTATCTGCGCGACTTCCCGGCCGATATCGTCAAAATCGACGGCTCTTTTGTTGAGCGTGTCGGCAAGACCGATCGCGACACGGCCCTGCTGAAGGGCATGATCGCTGTTTGCCAGGATCTCGGCGCGGAAACGGTCGCGGAGAAGGTGGAAACCAAAGCCCAGGCGGCCAAGCTCAAAGCCATGGGTGTTACGCTTGGACAGGGTTACTATTTCGGTAAGCCTATCCCGCTAGAAACGGTGCTAGACCCGAATCACAAGGCGAATCGGGCCGCGTAACCGAAGAGGCGAACCGCCATGGCCGCAGATATGAGCCGCGTCAAAGTGCTGATTGTCGATGACAACGGCTACATGCTCACCATCCTGCGTACAATTCTGCACGGCTTCGGCATCAAGCAGATCCTGGAATCCCGGGATCCGGCGGATGCGTTCGACATGGTGCGGTCCGACAGCGTCGATATCATCATCACCGATTATCAGATGGAGATTCTCGACGGTCTCGATTTCGTGCGCCTGGTCCGCACGGCCGATGACAGCCCCAATCCGCTGATCCCGATCATCATGCTGAGCGCCTACTCCGAGAAATCTCGAGTGGAAGCCGCCCGCGATGCCGGGGTGACCGAGTTTTGCTGCAAGCCGATCACCGCGAAGGAAATGTTCGCCAAGATCGCTTCAGTGATCAACGACCCGCGCCCGTTTATCCGTAACAAGTCCTATTTCGGACCGGACCGCCGCCGCCAGGACCCCGAGGATTCGACCTATAAGGGACCGGAACGGCGCAAGGGGCTGAAGTCCGTTGTACCGGATGGCGGTGAAGAAGCTGGCGACGGTATTGATCTGTCGCCGCAAGGCGACGCGGCTTAAACCGTGGATAGACCGCGACGCGTGATCGACATCGGCGCGCGACGCATTTTAGTTTGTGACCATGAGTCAGTCTGTTTCCGATAGGGCGCCCGCTTCCCAGCGGCGTGCGGCGAACCGTCAGCCGACGGTTAGCGCACCTGCGGCCGATGGAAAATCAGCCCGTGGCATGGGCGCAGGCTGGATCGTGTTTGCGATGCTGCTCTTCACCCTCGCTTACGGCGGCATCTTCGCGCTCAAGATCCAGCAGGAACGCGGCGCCCTGATGACCGAGGCGGAACGCTCCCAGGCCAATGCTGCCGGCTATCTCGCCGAGCGCGTATCGGCCCGACTCGGCGAAGTGCGCTATGCTTTGAGTTTTGCTGGCACGGATTTGTCGGCCGCACCGATGCAGGGACTGACACAGCTGGCGGAAAGCCGGCTCGACACCCTCGTCCAATCCCCTTTGATCGATAGCGGCATCATCATGCTGCCCGACGGACGCACCTTCATGAGCCGCCCGGGTGATGGCGCCCTGCGCTCAAGCGCCGGTGACGCTCTGGGCGTTGAATCCGGCATGGTGACCGCCATTGCCGACAGCGGCGATGCCTTCATCGTGCTGGCCGTCCCGGTACCGCTTGAAGATGGAACCGTCGGCGCCATCGCCGTGCGCGTTCCCGCTCAGCTGGCCCTGCCCGACTGGGGTAGTGACCGGGTCGTGGCGCTGGCGGATAGGGAAGGCCAGATGCTGGCCCTGCAACCGGTGATGGGCGGTGTCCGGGCGGGCACGCCGCTGGCGGAACGCTTCGGGCTTACCCATGACATTGTCGCCGCCCTCGCCGATGGCGGCGGCGCCACATCGGAAGCGCGCTTTGGCGAAGATCCGGTGACGTTCGCGGTGGCGCCGGTTTCGAACACCGCTTTGCACGTCTATGCCCTTGGCGCCGTTGAAATCAATCAAAGCGCCTGGATCCGCACGATCTCCTTCTACAGCCTCATGTTCGTGGCGCCGATCATCGTCGCGCTGGGCCTGGTGGGTCTGATCTTCCTGCAAATGCGCCGGCTGCGCGCTACACGCGCCCGCCTTGCGGTCAATGAGCAACGCTTCCGCTACGCCATTGAAGGGGCCCGCTGCGGGGTCTGGGACTGGAATCCGGACGCCGACACCGTCTTTGTCACCGACAGCCTGGCCCGCATGCTCGGTCTGGACGGCGCAATCGAGTGTTCCGGATCGGACTTCCTGCGCCTGTTCAGCCGCCCGGATCGCGACAAGTTGCGCGCCGCCATGCGCAGCGCGCCGACCGGCGGCGAGGTCGATCTGGAAGTCATCGCCGCGGTCGCCCCGGTGTGGCTGCAGATGCGCGGCCGCATTCTCGGCGACGGCATGGAGCGCACCTCCCGTATTATCGGCGTGGCGATCGATGTGACCGAACGCAAAGGTGCCCAGGCCCGCGTCGCGGCGGCTGAATCGCGCCTACGCGCGGCGCTGGAATCGATGTCGGAAAGCTTCGTGCTCTGGGACAGCAAGCGCCGTCTTGTGCTCTGGAACCGCAAATTCCGTGACTATTTCGATTTCTCTGACGGCCAGCTCAAGCCGGGCCTGTCCTACAGTGCCGTCGAGCAGACTGCAGCCCGGGCGATCAAGGCGGTGCACGGCGAACAGGATACGTCGGAAGCCTATGATATCGAGCTCGCCGATGGCCGCTGGCTGCACTATTCCGAGCGCGCCACCGCCGATGGCGGCCTGGTCAGCTTTGGCGCCGACATCACCGATCTCAAGCGTCACGAAGCAGCCCTGACCGAGAACGACGCCCAATTGCGCAAGACGGTGGAAGATCTGCGTGAAAGCCAGGCCCGTATCGCCGATCTGGCCAAAAAGTACGAAGAAGAGAAAATCCGCGCCGAGGAAGCCAACCGCTCCAAGAGCGAGTTCCTGGCCAACATGTCACACGAGCTGCGGACCCCACTCAATGCCATCAACGGCTTCTCGGAAATCATGCTGCGCGAAATGTTCGGCCCCTTGGGGGATGAACGCTATGTCGGCTACACCAACGACATTCTCTCATCCGGCCAGCACCTGCTCGAACTGATCAACGACATTCTCGACATGTCCAAGATCGAAGCCGGCAAGATGCAGCTGCAGGCCGAGCCGACCGATGCGGGCGAGCTGATCGAACATTGCCTGCGCATTGTCCGCGGCCGGGCTGATGAGAAACAGCTGCAATTGCGCGCTGACGTGTCCGAGCTTCCCGAGCTCGAAGTCGATCCGCGCGCCTTCAAACAGGTCGTCATCAACCTGGTTTCCAATGCAGTGAAATTCACGCCGGAAGGCGGACGCGTAACGGTGCGCGGCTTCCTCTCCGGCACCGGTGTGATCTTCCAGGTCGCCGATACCGGTATCGGTATCGCCAAGGAAGACCTGCCGCGTCTGGGTCGCCCCTTCGAGCAGATCGAGAGCCAGCATTCCAAGAGCTATCAGGGCTCCGGCCTTGGCCTGGCTCTGTCCAAATCCCTGATCGAGTTGCACGGTGGTACGATGACCATCGACTCAACCCTGGGCGAAGGCACGACGGTCAGTTTCGTCCTGCCGCTGTCGCAGGACCAGGACATCGATATCGAGGCGCTGGCCGCCCAGGCGTCCGGTGATGTCGGAAGCGAAATCGATGATGAGGAGTTGGAATTCGTCGACGGCGAACGCGCCAGTCCGGCGGCAGGCGGTCAGGCCGGCTAGCCGCCTCCTGGCGGTGGCGGCGGACGGCGGCGCGGCCCGGCACGTTCACCCTCTTCCCGGAAAGAACGCCCGCGGGCCTCGCGCAGAACCCGTGCCCGCGTGTCGGCATCGAGGTCCGCCACCAGCTCGATAAGAACCCCTTCAATATGAGCCTCAACGGCATGCCGGCTGGTCCGCATGTTCGCCAGCGCGGCTTGAGCGGCCTCAGCATCGAAAGGCTCGGCGATCATGGCCATTTCGGCCTGGCGGCGGGCCATATGCGATTCACGCATCAAGGCGCGTGAGCGCGGCGCTTCCTCGCGCATGCGGCGGCGCGCCTCGCGCCGGTCTTCAGGCGGCAGGGCGGCAATAAAGCGGCGGACATTGAAACCACGCGGGCCCGCATCCCGCTCCGGCCCGGCCGCGCGCTCGACAGTCTCGGTCGACGGCGCGACCTCGCGCTGAATCAGAAACCCGATCAGGGCGCCATTGATCAGAACCGATGCGATCAGGGCGATGATCCAGGGGGTGGGTGAGTTCAAATCTCCTCTCCCAGCCAATCGGTCCAATCCTCGTCAAAACCACTGAAAGCCTCCGCATAGATCGCTTCGGCCTGATCCGCCGGCGGGGCGATATAGCCACCGGCAAAGCCGGCAAAGACGCCGATAACCAGGGCCGCAGCAGCGGCCACCGGCGCGCGCCAGCCCCAGACCGCGACCGGCTTGGGCAGGGTTTTGAGAATACGGTGCTGTAAGAGCTCGCTCGGTTCCGGGTCGGCCATGTCGAGCAATGCGTCGAGCTCGGCTTCCAGGGCGTGCGCCTCGGCCAGAACGTCCGGGTGGTCGAGCAGAAAGGCCTGCGCCGCCTCGCGCTCGGCCGCCGGCCAGCGCGCCGGATCAGCGCCATACGCTTCGAGAATGTCTTGCATGCGTTCCCGGTTCATCGCTTCAGTCCTTCCTGCGATACCGCGACGGTATGATAGCTAGATATGAGATCACCGGCCTGTTCCATCAATAGCGCCTTGAGCTTGCGGCGCCCGCGAGCGAGCAGGCTTTCCAGCGCTTCGACACTGACCGACATCATCTCGGCAGCGGCGATATTGCTCATCTCCTGAAAATGGACGAGCTCCATTGCAATGCGCTGCCGCTCCGGCAGCTGATTGACTGCATCAACAACCCTGTTGCCGCTTTCACGGCGGGTCAGATGGGCTTCCTGATCGGGTGTCTCGTCAGCACGCTCGGGCGTTTCATCCATCAACACTTCGCGCCGCTTGCGCAAACGGTCATAGCACAGATTGATGGCAATGCGGCTGATCCAGGTGGTGACCTGGGCGCGGCCGCTTTCAAACCGGCCCGCCGCTTTCCAGACGCGGATAAACGTCTTCTGGGCCACGTCCTCCGCCTCCACCGGATCGCCCAGCATACGCTGAGCGATCCCGCAGATGCGCGGCAGACAACGCTGCATCAGGAGCCGGGCGGCATCACGATCGCCGTCAGCAATGCGGCTCAAAAGAGCCTCATCACTGTCGTCGACACCGCGTGAGCGGATGCGAAACCCGTTACGGCCCGTCTCGGCCATCAGAACTCCTGCACTGCGACGCCCATCCAGCGTGCCGGCCGAACTAGTCACGCCACCACATGCGGCGAGACTGACGCCGTTCGACGGCAGCGTCCAGCTCATCCGGGGTGATCGCCCCGTTGCCATCGGCGTCCAGCCGTTCAAACAGCGGATGTTCCACGGCCATGAATTCAGCCTGGGAGACGCGGCCATCACCATCGCTGTCGGCGCGGCGGTGCTCACCGCCCGGACCATGCCGGCCACGGCCGCCGCGGCCCCGGCGCGGTCCGCGCGCCTCTTCATCGCCGAGCTCGGCCTGGCGCTGGGCACGCAGGCGCTGATGCATCGGGTTCTGATCCTCGCCATCGAGATAACCGTCGCTATTGCGGTCCATCCAGGCGAACATTTCTGCTTGTAATTCCTCGACTTCGGCCAGGGTGATCGTGTTGTCACCATTGGCGTCGGACGCGCGGAGCATCATCATGACGCGTTCCGCGCCTTGGCCGCGATCACGGTCGCCGCCGCGTTGTGCTTCTGCGCTCGCGCCGGTGAAAGCCAGCGCGGACGTGCACAGCAGCACGAGAAGTTGAGAGCGTTTCATGTCTAGGATTTCCTTATCCTGTGGGCCTCGCTTACCTCTCAAACGCAGGCCCACGGAAAATCCGTCGCTTTTTATTCAGCTAGATGAACATAGCGCTCAAACAGGGCCCGAACGCGCGTCGCCCGCGCGTCCAAATCGTCCTTAAGCGTCGCCAAATCGGTGCTGGAACAGGCCTGACACAGCGCGATAATTGCGCCCTTGCTGGCCCGATCCGGGTCGAATCCGGAGCCGTGGGCGACTCGCAGCAGCTGCGACAGGGAGAGATAGAGCAACAGGCTCTCGATGAGAAAGCGCGCCGGCTCGCGCTCGATCACCCCGGCAGTCGACAGAGCCGTCAGCGCGGCAGAGGTGGACGCCTGGGCCGCGCCGAGCTGTTGCGCATGCACGAGCTGCAGGGTCTGGGCGATGAACTCGATATCCTGGATACCGCCAAGCCGCGCCTTCAGGTCCCAGGGCGAGCGGGCCGGCTTGGCCTCCTCCAGACGGGTCCGCATATTGCGCGCATCGGTGACAATCATCGACGCGTCCCCGGCGCCCTTGAGCACGGTCTCAATGGCGGCGGATATCCGGTCTGACAGGCCGGGATCACCGGTGATCATGCGCGAGCGGGTCAGGGCCATGCGCTCCCAGGTCCAGGCCTCACCACCGTAATAGCTTTCAAACCGGCTGAACTGCACCGCTACCGGCCCGGCCTTGCCGGAAGGGCGTAATTGCATGTCGACCTGGTAGAGCTCGCCCTCCTCGGTCGGTACCGACAGGGCGGAGACCAGGCGCTGGGTGAAACGGGTAAACCAGGTCTGTGCCTCGACCGGCGCGTCGTGCACGACCATGATGTCGAGATCGCTGTCGGCGGAGAGTTCACGCCCGCCCAGCTTGCCCAGACCGATCACCGCCCAGCGGCCCGGGGCCGGACCATAGCGGCGCTCCGCCTCGGCCAGGCAGGCCTTGGCGAGGCGTTCAATCGACGCATCCGCCATGTCGGAAAATGCCGCACCGGCGGTTTGCGCTTCGATCGTGCCGCGCAGGATCTGGGTGCCGACGCGCAAACGCTCCTCGCGCACCGAACGGCGGACCTGGTTGAGGACATCCTCGAAGGCCATAGCGTCCGGCGTTGCCTCCAGCAGGCGCTGGCGGAAGGCATCGGGCGGATCTGTATCGACCGGGATGGCAAAGCGCTGGTCAAGCATGGCGTCGATCAATTCCGGCCGCCGCGCCAGATCACTGGCCATGCGCGGCGCCAGCAGCAAAATCCCGATCAGGTCCGCCGCCAGGCCCGGCTCATTCATCAGCAGGGACAGCGGCTGCACGCCCATGGGCAGGCCTTCAAAAAAGGCCGAGAAGCGGGCGAAGGCAGCATCCGGCTCACCGGTCTCGGCCAGGGTGTCGACGAGCTGGGGCGCCCATTGGGCAAACAGCCGCCGCGCCCGGTCGGTGCGCAGTGCGCGGATCTTGCCCGCGGCCCAGCCATTGAGCCGGAACCAGATCCGGTCCGGCTCGGCAAAGCCCAGCTGGGTCAGCGTGGTCAGCGTATCCGGCGTCGGCTCGACCCCGGTCAGCACCAGCGACCCGGCGCGCGAGGCCAGTGGCTTGTCCTGTTCGAACTGGTCGGAGAAATGCCCGTGCACGCGGGTTAGCACCGCTTCGACCTCGTTTTCGAAGGCCGCCATGGTCTCAAACCCCGCCAGCGCGGCCAGGCTCGCCCGCGCCGCCTCATCCTCAGGCACGGTCTGGCTGGCCTCGTCCTGGCGCATCTGGATGCGGTGCTCCCACTGACGCAGGCGGATATAATCCTCCACCAGGGCCTGGGCGATGGGTGCCTCGACCGCACCGGCCGTGGTCAAAGCCGCCAGCGCGTCACGCGTCGCCGGGGTGCGCACATCGCGATTGCGCCCGCCCATGACGAGTTGCGGGACCTGGACAAAGAATTCGATCTCGCGAATGCCGCCCTGCCCCAGTTTCAGGTCATGCCCGGCCGGACGGATCTCGGCGCGCCGGCCGACGGTCTGGATCTGGCGGGCCAGAGAGCGGATATCGTCGATCGCGGCATAATCCAGCGCCCGGCGCCAGATGAAGGGCTGCATCGCCTCGATATAGCGCGCCCCGGCCGCAAGATCGCCGGCACAAGGCCGCGCCTTGATCCAGGCCGCCCGCTCCCAGGTCATGCCCAGCGTCTCGTAATAGTGAAAGGCCGCATCCGTCGACAGCGCCACCGGCGTCGCCCCGGGATCGGGCCGCAGGCGCAGATCGGTGCGGAAGACATAGCCGTCCGCGGTGACATCCTGCAGCGATTTTGCCACGGCCTGGATCAGGCGCGGTAGGCGTTTGCGCGCCTCCTGACCGTCCGGCAGATCGATCACCTCAGCATCAAACAGCACGACGAGATCGATATCGGAAGAATAGTTCAGCTCGCCGCCGCCCATCTTGCCCAGGGCCAGCACGAAGAGGCCGGGGAGCGGATTATCCAGCGAGACCGGCGCTGCGCACCGCCCCAGCGCCGCATTGAACCGGACATGGGCATACAGAGCGGCGCTGACCGCCGCATCGGCAAACCGCGTCACCGCCCCTGTGACCTGGCTCAGCGGCAGCGCCCCGGCCAGATCGCCCAGCCCGACAGCCAGGTGCATATCCGCCTTGGCCTGGCGCAGGACGGTGTCGAAGGCGGCCACGTCCGCCGCGTTCTGTGCCGCGTCGAAAGCGGCAGCGATCGCCTTGTCAACAACCGCGCTGACGGGGTTCCCGGTCAGAGCCAGCAAGGTCTCCGGCCGCCGCTGCGCCAGCCGCCCGAGATAGGGCGCATGGGCGAACACGCTTTCCAGGAAGTCCCGGGCCGAGCCCACCGCCTCCAGCTGTTCCGCATCCCACCCTTCAAAAAACCGCCCCGCCTCCCCGGCCACAGGGCCGGGCAGCGGTGCAAGATCTCTCAGAAGCGGACGGTCGGACGACATGGCGCCAAGCTGAACCGATCCGCGGGATGAGGGAAGAGGTTTGGGTGGTGGGTGCGCGGTGGCATCAGGCGGGTTTGGGCTCGCTAGTTAGATCCATCCGCCTCAGTAGCACTTGAATGGTCAGCAACCTCGGGTCAGAGTTCGCGCAATACGCGAACACCAGAGGGACCTCATCATGCAAAACGCGATTATTCAGTTTGAGACCAAACCCGATTTTGACCGCGGTCCTGACGCACAAAAGGCATTGATCGATGCACATCCCGATGCAGCTTCTCTATTCAGCCAGTTTCCGGGTATCGGCATTGAGTATCGCTACTCTGATCTTGGCGGCGATCTCGTAGAGCGCCTTCTGCTCGATGCGCGAGGCGCCCCGGATTCCAGTTTTCATCCAGATCTCTGTTTCACTCTGAGCTTTGGTAAGGAGGACGTCGCCAAGGTGCTGCAGGCACTCACAAGCCACCCGAAAGTGGTTTCATGCGAAATGGAGGTTGATGAAACTCCCGAAGCCCGCGCCCCGCTGACGTCCAACAACACGTCCTTCCAAAACTATTTCGAAGACTATCCGGCGGGCAATGACCTGTTCTCGGTAGCCGGCAGCGTCTCGAATGCGCGCGGCGAAGGCCTACGCGTATTCACAATCGGATACGATTTCTGGCGTGACCATCCAGAGTTCAAAAACACCCGGCACCCGATTGTCACGCCTCAGCCATTGTACGGCAGCCGAAGGGTCGGCACGCCATTTCTGGCGGTGTTGGCAGCGTCCTTGGGACAAGCGTCAATGACAGGCGGACTGCCATGGGCCGAGCACTATGTGCTTCCCGCATCCAACCCATCGAACCGTCTCGTTGTCGACCAATCCATCATGGAAGCGATACGCATAGGCGGTGAGGGTGATATCATCGTCATCGCAAGTTGGGCCGCATCTGTGAACGGTTTTAGCGACGTGCCGGTGGAATGCGCAGAATTCATCTGGAAGGCTATTCGTAAAGCGACGGATTTGGGCTTCGTCGTTGTTGAACCGGCAGGAGACGGTGGGCGCAACCTCGACGGATTCGTCAACGCCAATAATGAACACGTCCTTGATCCGATGAAGACAACCGAATTCCGCGATAGCGGTGCGGTCATGGTTGGCTCGAGCAAGTTTGTGCCGGGAACGGGGCTCACACCAAGCGACAAAACAAACCGTGGCGGTCGGATTGATGCATTTGCCGATGGAACCAACATTGTCAGCGCAGAAGACGATCCGAGCACGCCGGGTACTGGGCTCTATAACGGCTTCTCCGGCAACCAGTATTCCACAGCTGTCGTGGCCGCGGCGGTTGGTGTTGTTCAGAGCGCCTTCAAGGGCACGATCAATGTTATCCTGCCCGGGAACTCAATGCGCTGGGTTGTCGGCTCGAACGGAAAATATGTGAAAGGTATTGGTAGCCATCCGCGCCTGCGCAATGTGCTGCCATCTCTGTTTAGAGTCTTTGATGATGTCTATTTGCGCGACTTTGTGGGCGATGACGGCTCGCGTCACAACCGGCGCCAGGGATTATCCTCCAGCCCTGACATTGTAATACGATCCCAGCCCTACACTTCGGCGCAGGCGGCGATTGGTCATGGCAGCGGGCAAGAAAACAATAATCGCCTGTCCCAGCCGGTCCGGCGCGGCCGCGACAGCTATATCTACCTGCGCGGCCTGAACCGGTCACGAAATGATGCGCAGGGCGTGCTGGCTGACATGTATTATGCCAAGCCGAGCGTGCTCACCACGCCAGACAAATGGAACCGGATAGGTCAGGCGCATTTTGACAGCGCGATCCCGGCCGGCGACAAGCTTCAATGTTCGCGTGCCTATCGTTGGAATACGGCCAATATCGCCTCCGGGCATTATTGTTTTGTCGCCATCATCTATAGCGTCACCGACCGGCCTCCGAATCTCGGCGCAATCGGACATATTGCCGACTGGGTCGATTTCATCTCTAGCTCGAACAATGTCGCCTGGCGGAATTTCGATGTCGTGGGCAAGGCGCCCAACGTGCGCCACAAAGAACGCTCGGAACACCCGGTGGATGTGGGCGTGCGTTTCCCCGTTTCGCTTGGCCTGAAGCTTGAAGTCACCAGCAACTTGCCCGCACGGGCATATGTAGGCTTCGAGATCCCGGCGGTTCATGCCGGAATTTTCCAAGGCAACATCTCCTCTATCGACGCGGATACCGCGTGGCTGGAAATCGACCCTGATGGTACGCAAACCCTTATTGAAGACAACGAGGTACCGCGTCAGCTCGATCTCACACTGGTCTATCAAGACCTGCGTGGCATGGGCGATGATGGGGATAACGAGGAGTATGAGGTTTATCTGCGTTATCTCTTCAACGGGATCGAGATCGGCCGGCGGACCTGGATTATCAGCTCCTTGGCCGAGGAACCGGACGAGCCCGATCAAGAAGCCAAAGCCAACACCTGCGCCTGACGCATCGGCTGGTGCGCGGACTGGCGTTTCAGCTTTGCTCCGCAGCACCTCAGACCAGGCAAGGAAAGGAAAACACGCACCCATGAGCCAGACCGAAACCAGTGTCACCGTGGTCGTGGACCGGACCGCCTTGCCGGACAAGATTGCCGAGTTTGAAGAGTATCTGACCCGGATCCGCGCCGCAGCGGCGGAGTTTCCAGGGTTTCTTGATAGCGATGTCATCCATCCGGAGGGCACGCACCGTTATATCTTGGTATTCCGCTTCGCCTCGCAGCAACAGCTCGATGACTGGTCGGCCTCTAAGCCGCGCTGTCACTGGGTGGAAAAGATCGACCAGGTGGTCGAGGAGCCAACCAAGCTGATCACGCTGACCGGGCTGGAAACCTGGTTCTATGCGCCCGGGGGCGAGACCTACACGCCGCCGCCCAAGTACAAGATGGCGATTATCTCCTATCTCGCCATCGCCCCGACCATCATGGTGTTCAACCTGATTTTCGGGCGCTTTCTGGTCGACATACCCGGCTATCTCGCCATCTACATCACCGCCCCGTTCATCGTGCTGCTGATGACCTATGCCGTGATGCCGCTGATGACGAAGCTGTTCCAGGGCTGGTTGTTTGCCAAGGCCGGGAAGTAGGCGACGGCCGATTGGCGATCGCAGCCGGGGGCGTTGTTCTGCGCTGCTCGAACCGCACGGTTCGCAAGCGCGACCGCGCGCCGGGCGGTCAGCCCGCCCCATCGGAGGCGTTCGCAAAGCGAACTGCCGTGAGATCAAAAAATGGTGCGGGCGGCCGGACTTGAACCGGCACGACCTTGCGGTCGGCAGATTTTAAGTCTGCTGCGTCTACCAATTCCGCCACGCCCGCGCCGGGTAGACGGGCGCGATCCTACACACCCGTCTGGCGCTGGCCAGCGCTTAGGGCACCTTCTGGCCGAGGCTGTCATCGAGATAGCCGGCGCGCTCGACCAGGCCGAGGAATTCGGCGCGGAAGCCGAGCGCATCCTCGCCGGTCAGCCCTGAGGCGCCAGCCCGCACTGCAGCCCAGTCATAGGAAGGATCGCGCAGATAGGGGTCATCGCGCAGGAGCTGGGCAAAGCCGGCGACATGGACCGAGAAGCGGGCCTCCTCGCCCGCCTCCTCGAAGCGGTCGACGGCGTCGGCGGTGGTCACCGGGCGCTCGATCAGGCGGCTTTCCGCCTCGCCCGGCCGCTTATAGCGCAGCCGCAGGTGTGCGAACTCATCGCTCAACTCCGCCGGCTGGTCGGCCTGCGGCTGATAGCGCGAGGGTTCAAGCAGGAGGCCGTCCGAGCCCGGAGCGGCAATCTCGTAGATGGCGGTGACGGAATGGCCGGAGCCGATCTCGCCGGCATCGACGCGGTCATTGTTGAAATCGGCATTGTCCAGCAGCCGGGTCTCATAGCCGATCAGCCGGTATTCAGAGACGCGGGCCGGGTTGAACTCGATCTGGATTTTCACGTCTTCGGCAATCGGGAAGAGTGAGGACGCGCTTTCCTCGACCAGCATGCGACGGGCTTCACGGCGACTGTCGATATAACCCGCCGTGCCATTGCCGGCCTGGGCCAGGGTCTGCATCAGCTGGTCGTTATAATTGCCACGGCCAAACCCCATGATGGAGAGATAGACACCGCTCTCGCGCTTGCGGGCAACGAAGTCCTCCAGGCTCTCATCACGTGTCTGGCCGACATTGAAATCCCCGTCGGTCAAAAGCATGACGCGATTAACGGCTTCGGGGTCGAAATTGCGTTCGGCGAGATCATAGGCCAGCGCCAGGCCAGCGCCCCCGGCGGTGGAACCACCGGCGGAGAGGCGATCAAGGGCGGTATGGATGCGACGGGCATGACGCGCCTCGGTCGGCTCCAGCACAGCGCCCGCCGCACCGGCGTAAACGACAATGGCGACGGTATCGTCCGGATCGAGCTCTTCGACCAGCATGTGCATGGCATCGACGGCCAGCGGCAGCTTGTCCGGCGCCCCCATCGAGCCGGAAACATCGATCAGGAAGACCAGATTGGCGCGCGGGCGCTCCTCCGGCACGATGTCATATCCCTGGATGCCGATATGCAGGAGCTGGGTGTCTGCATTCCATGGCGTCGGCATGAGTTCGACATGGGTGGCGAACGGCGCATCCGTGCCCTCGGGCAGGGCGTATTCATAGTCGAAATAATTCACCATCTCCTCGACACGAATGGCATCCGAGGGCGGCAATTGCCCGTCTTCCAGGCGGCGGCGCACGACGGAATAGGAGGCGGTGTCGACATCAATGGAGAAGGTGGAGACCGGCTCATCGGCGACCGCGATGACGGGATTGATATCCACATCCTCGAAACGATCGCGATCGACGGTAATGCGCGGCTCGGCTTCGGCCATCAACCGAGACCCGGTGACCGCAATCCGCTCAGCCCCATAGGCTGGCGCATAAGCCGGTGGCGGCGGAGGTGGTGGTGAAGGCGGCGGCGGCGATGGCGGCGGCGGTGTCGAGGCCATACAGGCCGACAACATCAAAACGGATGCGAACGCGAATAGCTTGGATTTCATGCAAGTCCTCCCGCCCCTCAGGGCCCCTGTCCCGCAAGGCAGACTATTGCACAACCGCGCCATCGCGAGACCAAATCAAGGCCATCTCGCGGCGTTTTGCTGATGATTGGAGTAGAGGGCGGCGTTACGCGTCCGGGTCGATCTGCGGCTCGATGCCGAGATCGGAGACAAAGCCGGCAATGGTGTTGATGACCTCATCGAGCGCTGTCTCATCGGTCGAGCGGACAACCAGATGGGTGCCGCGGCGGATCTTGCCGTCCTGGATTTCCAGGAAATAGGGATAGGATCCAATCGAGACCTGCGGGAATTGGTCCTGCAGCTCCCCGAGCCGGGCTGCGACATCGCCTTCGCGCAGGTTTTCGCCCTTCACCGAACGCGAGCGCGTCACCGCACCGCCCTCCAGCCGATGGGCGATATCCTCGAGCATGCCGCGCGCGATCTTGGGCACGCCGGCGAGGGTGAAGACATTGCCGGTCTGGAAACCGGGTGCACCGGTCACCGGATTGACGATCAGCGAGGCCCCGTCAGGAATACGGGCCATGCGCTTGCGGCTCTCGGTCAGCGGCGTGCCGGATTTGAGATACCATTCCTCGATGATCTCCAGTGCATCGGCGCGGACATCGATATGCACCCCGAAGGCGGCGGCGATGGCATCAGCGGTGATGTCGTCATGGGTCGGCCCGATGCCGCCCGTGGTGAAGACATAATCAGCCTTGGCGCGCAGGGTGTTGACGGCGTCGACGATCACATCCTGCTCGTCCGGCACGGTGCGGCACTCGATGACATTAATGCCGATCGGCGCCAGGAAATGCGCGATCTGCTGCAGGTTCTTGTCTGCGGTGCGGCCGGAGAGGACCTCGTCCCCGATCAGCAGAACTGCTGCTGTGACCCGTTTTGCCTCACTCATGCCTCGTCCGCCCTACTCATGATGGTATGTCTCGCCAAATGCGCTTCACCGGTTATATGAGGCGGAAACGCAAAAGGCCCAACCATGAAATTCACCGCCCCTCTGATCGAAGGCCGTCTGGTCAAACGCTATAAGCGCTTCTTCGCCGATGTCGAATTGCCGGGCGGCGAGGTGGTGACGGCGCATTGTGCCAATACCGGGGCGATGACCGGGATCAAGGAGGCGGGCCTGCGGGTCTGGCTGTCCAGATCCGACAACCCCAAGCGCAAGCTGAAATACTCCTGGGAGCTGGTCGAGGCTGACAACACGCTGATCGGCGCCCTGCCCGCCCGCGCCAACGCTATCGCCGAAGAAGCGGTGGCGGCCGGCAAGATCGCCGAGCTGACCGGTTATGCCGGCCTGCGCCGCGAAGTGAAGTATGGTGAGAACTCGCGCATCGACCTGCTGCTGGAAGACGATGCGCGCCCGCCCTGCTGGGTCGAGGTCAAGAATGTGCACTGGATGCGTGCGCCCGGCGTGGCAGAGTTTCCCGACGGGGTCACCTCGCGCGGGGCCAAGCACCTGGGTGAGCTGGCGCTGAAGGCCGAGGCGGGGGAACGCGCGGTACAGCTCTTTGTCGTCCAGCGCAGCGATTGCACTGTGCTGCGCCCGGCCGAGGATATCGACCCCACCTATGCCGAGGCCCTGCGCGATGCGGCTCGCCGCGGCGTCGATGTGCTCGCCTATGGCTGCGACGTCACAACCGACGGGATCACCCTGGCCCAGGCCATGCGCGTGGAAACCGGCTGAACCCTTTCCTCTCTGAAATTTAACACCGCGCCGCGTTGTCCGGCCCGCACTTATCCTTATAGTCGCGCGGGTTTTTTGGCACCTCTCGGGGGAGGTTGAGTTTATGAAGTATCTGGTTCCGGTTCTTGCCGGTTTGGCGTTGACGGCTTGCGACCTTGAAGGTCTGCAGACCTCCGCATCGAATGAGCCCTTCACGCCGGATGTCAGCGTCGAGAATATCGAGGCGCATATCCGTTTCCTGGCGTCGGATTATATGGGCGGGCGCGATGCCGGCTCGGAAGGCTATGAAATCGCCGCCAATTACGTTGCCGCGCAAATGCGTCTGCTCGGTCTCGAACCGGCCGGTGATGGCGAGAATTCCTATTTCGCAGCCGTTCCTATGCAGGACATGCGCGCCGATGGCGAGTTCAACCAGCTCAGCTTCAACGGCGAGACCTATGCCCAGGGCGAAGGCGTGGTGATCTGGGCCAACCCGATCCACGGTGAGGCAGAGATTACCGGCGAGCTGGTCTTTGCCGGCTATGGCGTTTCCGCTGCCAATCGCGGCCATGACGACTATGCCGACCTCGATGTCGAGGGCAAAATTGTCGTCACCATGAATGGCGTCCCGGCGGGCTTCCCCAGCGAGGAACGCGCACACCACAATTCCGGCAGCACCAAGCGCGCTGTCGCCGCCGCTCGCGGCGCGATCGGCATGATCACGGTCAACTCGATGACGGATGAGCAGGCCGCCGGCTGGGCCTCCGGCTTTGCCACGCGCGAGTTCACCGCTCTGACCACGGCAACCGGTGCCTCGCCCTTCGACAGCATCGCAGCACACGCCACGGTCGGCACGACGCTGGGCACCGCCTTCTTCGACGGCGCCGAAATGTCGCTGGAAGAGGTCCGCGCCGCCATGACGGCAGACGAGCCGAGCTATCCGGTATTCGACCTGCCGCATTCCGTGACGCTGCGCCAGCGCACGCTGTCCGAATCCTTCTCCGACCCGAATGTCGTCGGCATGATCCGCGGCACGGATCCGGAACTGGCCGATGAATATGTCGTCCTGACCGCCCACCTCGACCATATCGGCCAGGTCGCGGAAGTCATGCGTGGTAGCGGCGGTTGCCGCTCCAGCGATGAGCAGGACGGGATTTGTAACGGCGCCGTCGACAATGCCTCGGGCATCTCGATCATGCTGGAAACCGCACGCACCTTCCTGGCCCAGGGCGCCCCGCGCCGCTCGATCCTCTTCGTGGCCCTGGCTGCGGAAGAAAAAGGCCTGCTGGGCTCCGAGCATTTCGCCCGCAATCCGACGGTTCCGGCCGAGAGCATGGTGGCCAACGTCAATCTCGACATGCCGGTGATCGTCTATGACTTCGCCGATGTCGTCGCCTTCGGCTCCGACCACTCCAATCTCGGCCCGATCGCCACGCGCGCCGCGGCCCGCATGGATATCGCCGTCAGCGAAGACCCGATCCCGGAACAGTCGCTTTTCGTCCGCTCGGACCACTACAACTTCGTGCGTGTCGGCGTGCCCTCGCTCTTCCTGATGACGGGTTTTGCCTCTCCGGATCCGCGCTGGGATGGCGGGGAAGGCTTTATGGGCTTCCTCAACACCTATTATCACCGCCAGACCGACCAGCTCGATGGCGAGCTTGAGGTGTTGTTCGACCAGGGCGCCAAATTCGCCAATATCAACTACATGATTGCGCGCGAAATCGCCGATAGCGACGAGACCCCGGCCTGGAATGAGGACAGCTTCTTCGGAAATATGTTCGCAGCCCAAGACTAGACAAATCGGCCTTTAGGGCACAGTTGGAAGCACGCGCTGTTTTGTACGGCGCGTGCTTTCTTATAGGCTGGCCAGCCCGAGATGGGGCGACCGGAGGCTCTCAGTGACGACCGCATACGAAACCGTTTCCGACTATGATGATGGCCCGGCCCGTGACGGCCGGATCAAATTGCATAATGAGGAAGGTTTCGAGGGCATGCGCAAAGCCGGCCATCTGGCCGCGTCCGTGCTCGACATGCTGGCCGGTGAAGTCGCCCCCGGTGTGACCACCGATCATCTCGACCGGCTGACCCGCGAATTTGTCTTTGATCACGGCGCCACTCCGGCGACGCTGTATTATCGCGGCTACCGGCACTCGCTATGCACCTCGCTCAACCATGTCGTCTGCCACGGCATTCCGGGCCCGAAACCGCTGCGCAATGGCGATATCGTCAATATCGACGTCACCGTTGTGGTTGATGGCTGGCACGGCGATACCAGCCGCATGTTCGTGGCCGGCGAGCCCAAGCGCAAAGCCGAGCTGCTGATCGACACCACCTATGACGCCATGATGGCCGGCATCAACGCGATCAAGCCGGGCGTCACCCTGGGCACGATCGGCGCCATCATCCAGGAACACGCCGAAACCCGCCGCTGCTCCATCGTGCGCGAGTTCTGCGGCCATGGGCTTGGCCGCCTCTTCCATGACAGCCCGAATGTGCTGCATTTCGGCACCCGCGGCGAAGGCCCCGAACTCAAGCCGGGCATGTTCTTCACCGTCGAGCCTATGCTCAATCTGGGCCGACCGGACGTGAAAATCCTCGCCGATGGCTGGACCGCCGTGACCCGCGACAAGTCGCTCTCGGCCCAGTTCGAGCACTCGGTCGGCGTCACGGAAGACGGTGTCGAGATCTTCACCAAGTCGCCCAAGGGCCTGGATAAGCCGCCCTATTCGCTCTAGGCGAAAACACCCCTGACTTGCACTTCTTGTCCGCACAATCCAGATTGATGCGAACAGGGAGGCTGTCGACATGCCCGTGCGCGAAGCGCCACCTCATGAACAGGGCCATCGCGGCCGCTTGCGATCGCGCCTGCTCAATGCGGGCGGAGACGCGTTGCATGATTACGAGCTGCTGGAGCTCTACCTCTTCCTCGCCATCCCGCGCAAAGACGTCAAACCGATCGCTAAGGCGCTGATCGCCCGGTTCGGGGATCTCGGCGGTGTCGCCACCGCGCCGGTCGAGCAATTGCTCCAGGTCGACGGTGTCGGAGAAAAGACCGCTGCCGAGCTGCGCCTGATCCAGGCCCTGGCGGAACGTCTGGCGCGCGAACAGGTCATTGGCCGCCCGGTGATCTCCTCCTGGTCCGCGCTGATCAGCTATTGCCGCACCGCCCTGCAGCACGCCATGACCGAGCAGTTCCGCGTGCTCTTCCTCGATCGCAAGAACCGGCTCATTGCTGATGAAGTCCTCGGCCAGGGCACGATCGACCACGCCCCGGTCTATCCCCGCGAAATCGTCAAACGCGCCCTCGCCCACGAGGCCTCAGCCCTGATCCTGGTGCACAATCATCCCTCCGGCGATGCCACGCCGAGCCAGGCCGATATCGAGATGACCCGCTCGCTGATCGAGGTCTGCGCGCCCTTTGATATCGTGGTGCATGATCACCTCGTGATCGCGCGCGAAAACACGGCGAGCTTCAAGACGCTGGGCTTGTTGTGATTTAGCCTTTGGGCTCAATCGGCTGCCATAGTTCGACCTTGACCCCATTGGGGTCCATCACCCAGGCAAAACGGCCATAGTCGAAGTTCTGCGGTTCGCCTTCCAGCGGCACGCCCTTCTCGTTCAAACGCACGAGCATGGCGTCCATGTCGTCAATGATGAGATTGATCATGAAGACGTGTTTGGAGGGCGCGAAATAGTCGGTCTCGGGTTTGAAGCCGGAGAAGATCGTGCGGGCGCCCTGCGGGAAGGCCTTGGCGCTATCGGCGTGCAGGAAGTCCGCCCCGCCATAATCATTGAGCTTGAGCCCCAGCGTGTCGCGATACCAGGCCATCAGGCCTTCCGGATCATCGCATTTGAAGAACACCCCACCGACGCCAATTACCTGAGCCATATCCGCCTCCCCGGTTGCGGGAGCAGCCTAGAGGCCCGATGGCCTTCTTGCACGGGAGAAATAGCTAGGCCGCCAGACGCAGGGATTGAGCCCGGTCATCGAGGGAGCGGCCGGTGATGGCCAGGATTTGCGTCAATGCCGAGGGCAGGTTGAGAAACTCCAAGGCAAGGCCCGCCTTGGCGGCTTCGTCCTGCACCAGCAGGATCATGCCCACACCGCACATATCCATGTGCGTGATCTGGGCCAGGTCGAACTGGGCCTGACGGCATTCAGTGTTTCTCAGAGCCTGGATGAAAGGGCGAAATTGCGGATGCGCAGCGAAGACTAGCTCCCCCCTCGCGCGCATCCGCAATATCCCACCACCCTCTGCAATCTCGCAGAACACGCTTCCACTCCACACACCCAAACCTCTTGTTGGCATGAGGTTATGCGGGCGCGCATAAAAAATAAATTAAAGCCGATTTCTATTTTAGAAGCAGCGCGTTCAGCGCCTCGCGACGGCCCGGTCCAGGCCTAGCACCTTGTCGATCTTGCGCACGACCTCATCGCGCGATTTGGCGTCCAGGAAGAGCGCGGGAATGCGTGACAGAATGCGGCGGTTTTCACCTTGGACCCGGGACCGGTCCGCCCCGGCCGCAACGAAACGGCGGATCAGCACCATCATCTCGCGATCGAGAGCCCAGAGCGTCTGCCCGCCATGCTCGATCGCATAATAAGAATCCTCCGGCCAGCTGAGTTCATGCCGGCCCATCTTGGTGCAGCTCAAACAGCGGACCTCCCCCGACCAGTCCGGCGCGCCGGCCTCGAAATGCCGCTTGCCCGCGCGCCGCACCGGCAGCGCATGGCTGTGCCCGGTCTCAAACCGTGCCTCCAGGCCGCAGGCCGGGCAGCGGATCGACAGCGGTGCAACCAGCAGCGGATATTCGTAAAGCTCGGTCATGTCAGAACACTAGCGCCCGCTTTTGCGCTGAGAAAGCACTGGCGAAATCTGCGTGCATGACTAGCCTCGCCGGATACCGATCCGAGGGCCCCATGTACCGCAATTACTTCACCCATCTGGAATGCTCCGCCACCGGCACGCATTACGACAAGGACCAGCCGCAAAACCTCTCCGAGGCCGGCAAGCCCCTGCTTGCGCGCTATGATTTCGAGCGCGCCAAGGGCGAGATAGATCGCGATGAAATTGCAGCGCGTGAGGGCGGCTTTTGGAAGTGGCGCGAGCTGCTGCCGGTCCGGGATGACAAGGATGTGTGCGCCCTCGGCGAGCTCGACACGCCGATGATCGATGTTCCGGCGACGGCCCGGGCAAGCGGTGCGACGGGTAAGGTCTGGGTCAAGGATGAGGGCCGTCTGCCAACGGGAAGCTTCAAGGCGCGCGGTCTCGGCCTTGCGGTCGCCATGGCGCACTCTTTCGGCATCAAGCGCATGGCCATGCCCACCAATGGCAATGCCGGGGCCGCCCTGTCGGCCTATTGCTCGCGCATGGGTATGGAAAGCTATTGTTTCGCCCCGGAAGACACGCCCGAGGTCAATCTGCGCGAGATGGCGCGGCAGGGCGCCAAGGTCTTCAAGGTCAACGGCTATATCCACCATTGCGGCGCTCTGGTCGGGGCCGGTAAGGCGGAAATGGGCTGGTTTGACGTCTCCACCCTGAAAGAACCCTACCGGATCGAGGGCAAGAAAACGATGGGGGTCGAGCTGGCCATGCAGATGGGCTGGACCTTGCCCGATGCCATCTTCTACCCGACCGGCGGCGGCACCGGCCTGATCGGCATGTGGAAGGCGTTCGACGAAATGGAACGCCTGAGCTGGATCGGGTCGGAGCGCCCGAAAATGATCGCTGTGCAGGCCGAGGGCTGTGCTCCGATCGTGCGCGCCTGGGACAAGGGCGAAACCCACGCCGAGGAATGGCTCGAGGCCGACACCCACGCCATGGGCATCCGCGTCCCCAAGGCGATCGGCGACTTCCTCATTCTCGAGGCCTGCCGGGACAGCGGCGGTTTCGCCATGAGCGTCTCAGAGGATGAAATCCAGGCCGCCCGCGTCACCTGCGCGCAAGAAGACGGTCTCTTGCTTTGCCCGGAAGGCGCCGCCACGCTGGCCGCCATGGAAAAGGCCATGGCCAACGGCCAGATCGAACGCGATGCGGAATGCGTCCTGTTCAATTGCGGCTCAGGCCTGAAATACGACATGCCGGAGGGGGCCAAGCCGCTGGACCGGCATGGGGAAATTGATTGGGGGAGCCTGAAATGACCGACACACCCGTCTACATCGTCGCCAACCTGCATATCGAAGACGCGGACGAATACCGCAAATATGAGAAAGGGTTCTTCCCGGTCTTCACCAAGCATGGCGGCGAGTTTGTCACCTTTGACGACAACACCCACACCTTTGAAGGCCAGGCGCCGCGCCAGGGCCGCATGATTATCGGCAAATTCCCCAATGAGGCGGCCGCCCGGGCCTGGTATGACGATCCGGAATACCAGGCCATCTCGGAGCACCGCCGCGCCGGCACCCAATTGCAATTCCTGACCATGGTGCATGGAATGCCAACGCGGGGATGAGCTTTTTTTTTGCGCCTTTGGCGCGTCACCCACTCCCCCGCTTCGCGGGACCTCGCCCATCAAGGGCGAGGAGGGAGATACATCGCCCCTCCTTCCCCTTGATGGGGAAGGTGGCGGGCTGCGCAGCAGCACGGCGGATGGGGTGACGCGGCAAAGCCGCGTCTAAAAACTCGCCTCAAACACGTATTTTTGCTAAGGTCACCGCGTACATAACTGTTCAATCAGCAAGAGGAAGGGATGCGATGACGCGTTTGATTTTCACCTCTGTAAGCTTGGTAACAGCGATGTTCGTGGCCAGCCTGGGTGCGGGTTCCGCCCTGGCCGACGGCGACACCGTTATTCTTCAACTCTACGGCCAGCGCGCCTGGGAAGTCTCCTGCCAGATGGAACAGGATGATGGCGACCGGATTGCCAGCCGCGAACGTGGCGGCGGCGCCGGCAGCACAGGGCGCATCCTGGCCCAGGATGTCATGCTCGGTACCTGTGAGTATCGCGTCGGCCATAATGGCATGCTTCGGGTCACGCTGGTCCTCGACCAGACCGGACTGGACTGCCCCTTCACCATGACGGATGAGGGCCTGTGCCGCGGCTATTTCGCTGGCGGTACATCCGGTTCCTTCACGGTCACGGCAACGCCTGTCGCAGCGGACACCGGTAGCTGATTTTGAGTGCGCCTTTGGCGCGCACCCACTCTCCCGCTTCGCGGGACCTCGCCCATCAAGGGCGAGGAGGGAGACACATCGCCCTCCTTCCCCTTGATGGGGAAGAGCCTGCCCCGGACTTGTTCCGGGGTGGCGGGCTGCGCAGCAGCACGACGGATGGGGTGCGGCGGCGAAGCCGCCAGGAAAACCGGCCGCGCTCTTGATTTTTGCGCCACTTCGGCGCATCCCCCGCGCTTCTTTATTCGAATGCTCATTCGAGCATCCGAATCCTTAGTGATCGCATTTTCGAACCGCAAAACCGGTACCCACTTTTGCTGAAAATGCTCAGAACGCCCGGAGTGCGCGCATGATTCCCCGCTATACCCGTCCTGAAATGGCTGCGATCTGGTCGGATCAGAACAAGTACAAGATCTGGTATCTGATCGAGGCGCACGCGACGGAAAAGCTGGCGGAGCTCGGCGTGGTGCCGCAATCGGTGGTCGATGCGGTCTGGAAGGCCAAGGATGTCGAGTTTGATGTCGACCGGATCAATGAGATCGAGGCCGAGGTCAAACATGACGTCATCGCTTTCCTGACCCACCTGGCCGAGCATGTCGGTGAGGAAAGCCGCTTCGTACACCAGGGCCTGACCTCGTCGGACGTGCTCGATACCTGCCTTGCTGTACAGATGAAACAGTCCGCCGATCTGCTCCTGGTCGCCATGGACCGGGTGCTGGCAGCGCTGAAGGCGCGCGCGGAAGAGCATAAATTCACCGTCTGCATCGGCCGCTCGCACGGCATCCATGCCGAGCCGACGACAATGGGGCTGAAGTTCGCGCGCTTCTATGCCGAGTTCAAACGCAATCGCGACCGACTGGTCGCCGCGCGGGACGAGATCGCGACCTGCGCCATTTCCGGCGCCATCGGCACCTTCGCCAATGTCGATCCGTCGGTGGAAGAACATGTCGCCGAGCAGATGGGCCTGAGCGTCGAGCCGGTGTCGACCCAGGTCATTCCGCGCGACCGCCACGCCAATTATTTCGCCGTGCTCGGCCTGATCGCCTCGGCGATCGAGAATATCGCCGTGGAAGTGCGCCATTTGCAGCGCTCGGAAGTGCGTGAGGCCCAGGAGTATTTCTCCAAGGGTCAGAAAGGCTCCTCCGCCATGCCGCACAAGCGCAATCCGATCCTGACCGAGAACCTGACCGGCCAGGCCCGCCTGGTGCGCTCCGCCGTGGTGCCGGCGATGGAGAATGTGGCGCTCTGGCATGAGCGGGACATCTCCCACTCCTCCGTCGAGCGCGGCATCGGCCCGGACGCCAATGTCCACCTCGACTTCGCCCTGCACCGCACCGCCGGCATGATCGAGAAGCTGATCGTGCACGAGGACCGCTGCCGCGAAAACCTGGAAGCCTATGGCGGCATCCACAATTCCCAGCGCGTCCTCCTCGCCCTCACCCAGGCCGGCGCCAGCCGCGAGGACAGCTACCGCCTGGTCCAGCGCAATGGCATGAAAACCTGGGATGAAGGCGGCAAGCTGGTCGACCATCTCAAGGCCGATGACGGCGTCACCGCCCTGCTCTCGGACGAGCAGATCGAAGCCTGTTTCGACGAGGCCTATCACCTGAAACATGTCGACACGATTTTTGCGCGGGTATTTGGGTGACGTGCCACCTTTCATTGCTTTTTAAGGATAGGCCATTACCCTCTTCCTGACGAAAGTCAGGACCCATGGCGCAACAGCCTTGCACCTACATCATGGCCAGCATGAAGCGCGGCACGCTCTATATCGGCGTGACGCGGGACATTGCCATGAGGTGCTGGATGCACCGCGAGGGTAAGGGCTCAAAGTTCTGCGCCCGGTACAGGGTAAAGCGGCTCGTTCATCTTGAGTTCTTCGACCTGATGGCCGAGGCGATAGCGCGTGAGAAGCAACTGAAAAATTGGCGCCGTCAGTGGAAGATTGAGCTGATCGAGCGCGACAACCCGGATTGGAGTGATCTGTTCCTGCGGTTGAACCAATGATCATTGCCTCATCTTGGGTCCTGACTTTCGTCAGGATGAGGGTTTTAATGCGATCAACCAGACCGAGGATTTCATGGCCAAGCTTCACGACACGATCGACGATCGCATCCGCAAATTCATCGAGGCGCAGAAGATGTTCTTCGTCGCCACTGCGCCGGCGGGGAGCGCGGGTCATGTGAACATGTCGCCCAAGGGCTATGACAGTTTCCGTATCCTCGGACCGAATGAAGTCGCCTATCTCGACCTCGGCGGGTCCGGCATCGAAACCCTCGCCCATGTGCGCGAAAACGGACGTATCACCTTCATGTTCTGCGCCTATGAAGGCGCGGCGAACATCCTGCGCCTGTACGGCCAGGGCGAAGCGGTGACCTTCGACGAGCCGGGTTTTGAGGAGAAGCTCGCCCTCTTCCCGCAATTCCCGCATGCCCGGGCCATCATCACCGCCAAGATCGACCGCATCCAGGACAGTTGCGGCTGGGGCGTGCCGTTTTACGAGTACAAGGGCGAGCGCGACCAGCTGGTGCGTACCAATGCCAACCGGTCGAAGGAGGAGTGGCGCGAGAAACGCTATAAATCCAACGCGGTGTCGATCGATGGTCTCGATGGACTGGTCAAGCCGAACGTTTAAACGCCCTCATCCCGGGCCTGCCCCGGGACCCCGGCGCGGCAATGCACCGGCTCTGACGCAAGCGTGATCACACGAGGCGGGAAATCCCAGAACGCCTGCACTATATCTGGGTAATCTGTTCCACCTCGCGCATCGAGGTCCTGACTTTCGTCAGAATGAGGTTTTCATGCGTACTGTTCTGATTGTAGCCGCCCTGCTCGGGGCTTTCCTGGGGCCCAACTTCTTCCGCGCCAGCTGGGATGCCCCGGCCGAGGCGGCGGTGAGCGAAGAACGCCCGCGCCTGGTCGCCGCCATGTTCCGCTCGTCCTGGTGCGGCGCCTGCCGCATCCTGGAACCGCGCGTCGATGATGTGCGCGAAAACTATACCGACGCGCGGATGGAATTCATCCGCTTCGACTTCACCCTGGGCCGCCGCGGCGGGCTGCGGGAAAAAGCAGAAGAGGCCGGCATTGCCGACCTCTATGACCAGCTCGAAGGCCGGACCGGGTTTCTCGTCCTCATGGACCGCGAAAGCGGCCAGGTGTTCGAGATCATCACCACCGATTACGACCGCGACAACATCGCCGCGGCCTTTGATCGCTGGCTGCAGGTGACCGCGGGCTACTAGCCCTCAGCGACGATCTGCTCGCGCGCCTGGATGAGGAAATCATCCATCTGCTTGCGGATGATGTGGTCTGAGACGTCGACCGATTTGGCGTCGAGATCGCCGCGGATCTTGCGGAACACATCCTCATGGCCGGCTTCTTCGAAGTCCGCCATGACCACTTCCTTGGCATAGGCCTCGGCAGCATCACCCTCGATGCCCATTTCGCCGGCAGCCCACAGGCCCAGAAGCTTGTTGCGGCGGGCGACCGCCTTGAATTCCACTTCCTGATCGTGAGCGTACTTGCTTTCGAAGGCGTTTTCGCGATCGTCCATTCCAGACATTGAGGGTCTCCCTGACGGATAAGTGTTTCCTGTTTCCGTATCCCGCCACCCTAGCGAAATCAATCGCTCATGGGCAGGCTGACAGCTTGCCGCAGCATGCCATTGCGATTACCCCGCTTCGCGGCTAGTTTCCGGCCTCGACGCGCGGCCTGCTCGATGAGTCGGCCGCGCGAAGCGTTTTTCGCTCCGGCATGCTGCCGGACCCCCGCAGGAGCGTCGCGCATGTCCCGCCGCAAGAAAATCTACGAAGGCAAGGCCAAGATCCTCTATGAGGGCCCCGAGCCGGGTACGCTCGTCCAGTATTTCAAGGACGACGCCACCGCCTTTAATGGTGAAAAACACGCCACCCTTGAAGGCAAGGGCGTGCTCAATAATCGCATCTCCGAGCACATCATGCTCGGACTGCAGCGCATCGGCATTCCGACGCACTTCATCAAACGCCTCAATATGCGCGAGCAATTGATCCGCCAGTGCGAGATCATTCCGCTCGAGATCGTGGTGCGCAATGTCGCTGCCGGTTCGATCTCCAAGCGCCTGGGCATTGAAGAAGGCCAGGCCCTGCCGCGCCCGATCGTCGAGTACTACTTCAAGAAAGACGAGCTCGGCGATCCGATGATCTCCGAAGAGCATATCAATGCCTTCGGCTGGGCCGCGCCGCACGAGATGGATGAAATGGTCACCTGCGCCCTGCGCGTGAATGACTTCCTGTCCGGCCTGTTCACCGGCGCCGGCATCCGTCTGATCGATTTCAAGCTGGAATTCGGCCGCGTCTTCGACGGCGAGATGCAGCGTGTCATCCTGGCTGACGAGATCAGCCCGGACAGCTGCCGCCTGTGGGACATGGAGAGCAATGAAAAGCTCGACAAGGACCGTTTCCGCCGCGATCTGGGCAATGTCACCGAGGCCTATGCCGAAGTTGCCCGCCGCCTGGGCATTATGCGCCAGAACAATGTTGTAGCCGTTGCCAATGATGAGGGTTCCTCGTGAAAGCCAAGATCCACGTTTATCTCAAACCCGGTGTGCTCGACCCGCAGGGCGCCGCCGTGGCCGGCGCGCTTCACACCATGGGCTATGACGAAGTCACCGCCGCGCGCCAGGGCAAGCTGATCGAGCTTGACCTCAGCGGCGAAGACAGCGATGCCGCCAAGGCCCGCGTCGACGAGATGTGCCAGAAGCTGCTCGCCAACCCGGTGATCGAGAGCTACTCGATCAAGATGGCTTAAGGGCCCAGCGCGGCATGAGTGTGGTCGATTTCTTCCGGCGTCTCCTGGGCCAAGCCCCGGATCATGACACCGGAAGCGGCCGCGCCGCGTTAAACGCCCAGCTCAACGACACCTTCCCCTATGAAGTCGTCGCCGTTCCGGCCCACCGGGCGGTGAAGGCGCAGGCCAAGCTCAATGCCCAGCCAGGCCAGTCGGCGGTGATTGCCGGCGATGCCGAGCAATTCTATCGCCTGATCGAAGTCTTCGGCGAAGGCTTCGAAGACATGCGGGCGCAAGAGCCCGCCGCGCTGATCGCTGCGGCCGACGGGATCAATCCGGCCAAGGACGTCTTCGCCAGGGCCAGCGGTTATGAGGAAGGCGACTATTCTGCCCTTCTCGAGGAGCTGCGCGATGACTGGCCCGAGGGCGATATCGGCAACCGGGTCGGCCCGCTTATCCTCTACAACCCGTCGAATAATCGCCTGCTTGAGCAGGTCTATATCGTCATTATTCCCGTCGATGATGTCATCGACGTCCCGGCACATCTGTTCTGGGGCGGCTGGAATGACAATCACGAATCGCCGGCCCACATCGCCGTGCTGCGCGACTGGCGCGAGCGCTATGGCGCCGAGCTGGTGGTCATGGGACCGGACATTATCGAGCTGAAAGTCGCCCGCCGGCCGCAGACCCAAGACGAAGCCCTGGCGCTTGCCCGGGCCCAGCTGGCTTACTGTCCGGACATTGTCCTGCAGGGCGTCGGCTCAATTGATGCACTCGCCGCCACGCTGATGCAGAGTGACTGGTGGTATTTTTGGTGGGATTGAGGCATGACCTCGCCATACCGCCCCAAACAAAAGGCCCAGACTGTCAGATGAAATCCGCCGTCATCGTCTTCCCTGGTTCCAATTGCGACCGCGACGCCCATGACGCCATTGCGCGCGTCACCGGCGAGGCTCCGGCCATGGTCTGGCACCAGGAAACCGAACTGCCCGCTGGTACCGAGTTTCTCATGGTTCCCGGCGGTTTCTCCTATGGCGACTATCTGCGCTGCGGCGCCATGGCGTCTCGCTCCAACATCATGCCGGCGATCATCGCCCATGCGACGAGCGGTGCGCCGGTGCTGGGCGTCTGCAATGGCTTCCAGATCCTCACCGAGAGCGGCCTCCTGCCGGGCTCGCTGATGCGCAATGCCGGCCTCTCCTTTGTCTGTGAGAAAGCCCCCCTGAGCGTGGCCAATGGCAATACGCGTTTCACCTCGCGCTATGACAGCGAGTCCGAACTGATCATCCCGATCGCGCACCATGACGGCAATTACTTCGCCGATGACGAAACCCTCGACCGCATTGAGGGCGACGGCCAGGTCGTGTTCCGCTATGGCAACAACCCCAATGGCTCCGCCCGCGACATTGCCGGCATCGTCAATGCCAAGGGCAATGTCCTCGGCATGATGCCCCACCCGGAACGCGCCGTTGACGCCAAGCATGGCGGCACGGATGGACTGGCGCTGTTTGAGAGCCTGCTGGGGAGTGCTTAGCGCGCATGCCGGACGCTCTAGATATACTCCTAGAGCGCTCAAGCGAGGCCATCGGGCGTCCAATCGGAAAGCTGGGTGACTTAGCTGAGCGGTTAGAACCCATCCGCCCCCTTTTGGAGCGGCGTAATGGCTTCTGGGCCGGTTTAAGTGCCTTGTACATCTTGCCGTTTGACCATCTCGAGAAGCCGAACCTTGAACTCACGGATGCAATCGTTGAGTACGCCGGGCGCTATGAGGCTCTCCGACAAGGAACGATTTTCGGTTTCGATCTCTACGGTATGCCTTTTTTGTTCAATGAAAGCGGTTTTGGACACCTCAATTACGAAACCGGCGAGGTCGACGCGATGGGCTCCTCGGTCAACGAGTGGGCGCAGGCCCTCGTTGGAGACTTTGGCCGGTTCACGGCTTGGCCGGTCGCAGAGGCTTGGCAAGAGGCCAATGGTCCAATTCCGAAAGACGCCCGCCTATATCCAGTTCGCCCCTTCATAATGGGTGGCGAGTACGACATATCAAATCTGCGCCCGTGCAAGATTGAGGACGGCTTCGGCGCCGCCTCTCAGATTTATCAACAAACCAAGGACCTGCCGGAAGGCGCTCAGGTTCGCATCGTGGTATCGGACTGAACCCATGACCCAATACGCTGACGGCATTACCGCCGAGATCGTTGCCGAGCACGGCATTACCGAGGACGAATACCAAGTCATTCTCGACCGCGTCGGCCGGGCGCCGAACCTGGTTGAGCTGGGGATTTTCTCGGTGATGTGGTCCGAGCACTGTTCCTACAAGTCCTCGCGCGCGCATCTGGGCAAATTCCCGGTGACCGGCGAGAAGGTGATCCAGGGCCCGGGCGAGAATGCCGGCGTCATCGATATCGGTGACGGCCAGGCAGCCATCTTCAAGATGGAG
The DNA here is from genome assembly GCF_030149425.1 of Maricaulis sp. Taxonomy (GTDB): domain Bacteria; phylum Pseudomonadota; class Alphaproteobacteria; order Caulobacterales; family Maricaulaceae; genus Maricaulis. Next base: position 38,962 of record NZ_JASBRQ010000003.1, read on the forward strand.
AGCCACAATCCCCCGTCCTACATCGAGCCCTATCAGGGTGCGGCGACGGGTGTGGGCGGCATCCTGCGCGACGTCTTCACCATGGGCGCGCGCCCGGTG
>NZ_JASBRQ010000015.1 GCF_030149425.1 Maricaulis sp.
CCCAGCAGGAAGGCCCCAACCGAGCCGACAAACGGCCACGGGCTCGGATCTACCAGATGATAGTCGTGCTTAACAGCATCCCCAGCCATCGCGAATCTCCTGCGATCTAATCCAGCTATTCGATGCGGTGATAACCGCACCAGTAAAAAGGTTCAATGCTAAGGCGCGGCGTCGGCGGTCGCCGATGCAGTGCCCTGAGCTTCAAAGAAGGTGTAGGACAGGGTCAACGCCGTGACATCGTCCATGCGGCGCTCCTCGTCGATCAGCGGATCCACGAAGAACAGAACCGGCATTTCCATGCTCTCACCGGGTTGCAAAGTCTGCTCGGTGAAGCAGAAACACTCGATCTTGGAAAAATACGGACCGACCTTGAACGGAGCGACATTGTAATTGGCAATGCCGGTAATCGCGACGTCCGAGGTATTGGTGGCGCGGTAGTAAGCCAGGCCGCTTTCGCCGACCCGGACCGTCATCGAGCGCTGCACCGGCTCGAACTCCCAGCCGAAGCCGCGCGCCGTGCTCGCATCGAAATAGACCGTGACTTCGCGATCGAGGATCGCGCCGGCCTCGCCCATGGCGACCTGGGTGGTGCCGCCATAGCCGGTGACACGGCAGAACAGGTCATACAGCGGAACCGCGGCATAGGCCGCGCCGATCATGGTGATGGCACCGAGAGCGGCGGTTACGGCGACGCGGGCGTTTTTGTTTCGAGGCAAGCGGATCATGGGTCTCGCAAATCTAACTACAGGCTCAGCATAACTACCCGGACAGCCCCGCTATGCAAGGGGATCAGCCCGGTGCGTTTTGCCGCAGGCTACAGCGCACCGGCCGAGTTCTGGCCAATGCGTACCACGGTCACCGTGAAGACAATCGCCATGAAGCCCAGAAGGCTCCAGGCAATGGCGACATTGCGCTTCTTGCGCGCCGCTTCTTCCTCCGGTGTCAGTTTGTAATTCTCACCCGTCGGCAGGCCTTCGCGATGGTGGAAGCCGAAATTATCATCGGCCGCCATCGGGTGTTCTTTCGGGGTATCGGTCTCGTTGCTCATGCGCTTACTCCTGGAACCGAGATATAGGCTCCGAATGCATGTTCGGCGATGAGGGCAGCGAACAGCACTGCCAGATAGCCGATCGAATACGCAAACAGGTCACGGGCCGCCTTGTCGCCGGCACGGACCGCGTAGAGGTCGGCTTCTTCTGCCGAACCGGCCTCACCCGCCCGCGAACGGAAGATGCGCCAGGCCAGCAGCATGAAGAGGGCGCCGCCGCCGAGGGCGGTCACGCCATAGACCACGCCGCCCAGGCCGGTCAGCACCGGGGCACCGGCGAAAATCACCATGACGATGGAATAAAGAAGGATCTGCAAACGCGTCGACTTGGCTCCCTTGGCCACAGGCATCATCGGGACGCCCGCAGCGGCATAATCGCCGGACTTGTACAGCGCCAGGGCCCAGGAATGCGGCGGTGTCCACAGGAAGATGATCATGAACAGGATGACCGCATCCAGCGAGATCTCGCCGGTGGCGATGACCCAGCCGATCATCGGCGGGAAAGCGCCGGCCGCGCCGCCAATGACGATATTCTGCGGCGTCGTACGCTTCAGGATCACCGTGTAGATGACGGCGTAGAAGAAAATCGAAAAGGCCAGCAGGCCGGCCGCGAGATAGTTCGCCGCCAGGGCCATGACCAGAACCGACAGGATCGAGGCGACAATGCCCATGCCATAGGCATCCGACACCGAGACCGCACCACGCGGAACGGGCCGTTTCTGGGTCCGCTTCATGGTCGCGTCGATATCGGCGTCATAGGCCATGTTGAGCGCGCCGGCCGCCCCTGCCCCGACCGCCAGGGCCGCGATGGAGATGAAGGCGAGCAGCGGGTCGACATCGACCGGAGCGGCAATCAGACCGGCAAAGGCGGTGAAGACGACTAGCGTCATCACCCGCGGTTTGAGCAGGTCAAAATAGTCGCGGGGCGAGGCCGTAGAAACGGCCCCGCCCTCTGCGCGATGAACGCTGTCGTTCGTCGATTGGTTCATGAGCGACCTTATTTGATCTTCGGCAGCTCGTTGAACTGGTGGAAGGGCGGCGGGGAGGACAGGGTCCACTCCAGCGTGGTCGCACCTTCGCCCCACGGATTGGCCTCGGCCTTACGGCGGAAGACCATCGCTTCGACGAGCAGGACAAAGAACAGAACCATACCGACCAGCATGATCACATAGCCCCAGGAGGACACCATGTTCCAGAAGGCCTGGTTGTCAGCATAGTCGACATAGCGGCGCGGCATGCCATTCAGCCCGAGGAAG
>NZ_JASBRQ010000054.1 GCF_030149425.1 Maricaulis sp.
GTTTTCCAGATAGGAAATCCAGTTCTCCCACGGCGCTTCCATGAAGTGGACATCGACCATCTCGATCGGGATTTCCGTCGTGCCGTAGAAGCTGATCAGCTCGGTCAGGGCAACGAAAGGCGCAGAAGCCGCGAAGTGCTCCGACGCGATGGTCGCGCCCCAGGAAGAGGCAAAGCCGCCATAGGAGCCGCCGGTAATACCGACGCGGTCGCTATCGACAATACCCGCTTCGGACAGGGCCGTGATGCCATCAACCAGATCCCAGAATTCCTCGCCCGGCGCATCGAGATGGTCGAGCTTGGCAAAACGCTCACCGCGGCCCGTCGAGCCCCGGTAGTTGGGATAGAAGACGGCGAAGCCCTCACCGGCCCCGATATGACCAAGGCGGGAATAGCCATTGACCCAGCCATTATTGTCATGCGCTTCCGGGCCGCCATGGACGGTCATGATCATCGGCCAGCCGCCCTCCGGCGCCTCGCCCTGCGGCGTCACCAGAACACCCTCGATACGCTCGCCATCGCGGGCGGTGTATTCAAAGACGGATTGATTACCCCAAGCGATATCGGCCAGTTGCGGATTGTGATCGGTCCAGCGCTGCAGCGAACGGCCGCTGGCGACAAACAGCTCGCGCGGATGGTTGGCGGCATGAGCGGTAACAGCGAGTTCGCGATCGTCACGGTCATAGTCCATGGCGGAGATGACCATGCCCTCATGATTGGAGCGGCGCTCCTCGCGGCCATTGACGTTGTAATCCACCAATGCCGTACCCGTGCCCACAGCCGTCAGGGCGATGATGCTGTCGCGGTCACGCCAGGCGATCTGGCTGATGTGCTGCTCGGCATCGCGGGCGATCTGGGTGAACTCACCGGTCGCCGTATCGGCCACATGCAGCGTGCCTGCCGTCGGGTCAGCGCGGTCAGCGCCGGCCAGATAGGCAAAGCGTGAATTGTCCGGCGAGAAGGCCCCGCCGCCAATCTTGGCCGGGCTTTCAATGGCGGAGATGACCTCACCCGTGGCGGCGTCGACGATATGCCAGTCGCGCTCCATCAGGCTGTCATCAACCAGTGTCGTCGGGGCCAGCGCCACGGCGAGGCGGGACCCGTCCTCGCTCATCACCATGGAGGAGGCATGGCCCGGCAGGTCATGCTTGACCGGCTCGGCGCCTTCTTCGGCGAGATTGACCGACCACAGATAGGAAAAGACGCCGTTTTCTTCATAGACATTGGCGCGGAAGCCACGCTCGCGCAGCTGGCGCTGCACCGGGTCAGCAGCCTCGCGGGCGATGAAGAAAAGGGTCTCGCCGTCCGGCGCCAGGGCGTAGGACTGGATCGAGCTGGCATGGCTGAACACACGGCTCGCCTCGCCGCCATCGACCGGGATCGCGTACAGCGTCGTACCGCTATCGCCGTCACGGCGGGTCAGGAAGTGAACCGCGTCGCCATTGGGCGCCCATTCCACGCCCCAGACCCGGCCTTCGCCGGTGATATAGGGGCGGGCCTCACCGGCACCGGTCGCGATGTAGAGCTCGACATCGCCGCTGCCATCGGCGTCGCCGGCAACAATATTGCGCGGAACAGAAACGGTGAAGGCGACGTCATCGCCATCGGGTGACAGAGCAATGGCCCCGACCTGGCGAATCTCGAACAAATCCTCCAGCGTCAAGGCGTCCTGAGCCAGGCCCGGTGCGCTCAAGGCCGCCAGGGCGGCCAGCCCGGCAGCGCCGCGCAGAATAGTGCGATACATGTGAAACTCCCCTGTTGGGCACGTAATATTCTTGTAATCGCGCGCACCCTATAGGACCGGCAGGTCACACGTCGAGCAAAACCGGCTGCGGCGAAAGCGTCAAAATTGCTGGGGAAATGGCGCTAGCGATAAGCCTCGGCCTGCAGGGCAAACATCTCGGCATAGGGACCGCCTGCCGCGACCAGCGCATCATGGCGCCCCGCCTCCACCAGACGGCCCGCCTCCAGGACCAGGATATTGTCTGCCGGACGCAGGTTTGACAGGCGATGGGAGATCAGGATCAGGCTCTTGCCATCCCGCGGCTGCGCCATCAGCGCGGCCTCGGCCTTTACATCAAGGGCAGCTGTGGGTTCGTCGAGGATCAGCATGTCGGCGGCCTCATTGGCATAGGCGCGGGCCAATCCGAGGCGTTTCCACTGCCCGCCGGAGAGTTCGAATCCGTCGAGAAACCGCTTTGACAGCCGCGTCTCGAGCCCATGCGGCAAAGCCTCGATCACGTCGCTGGCCAGCCCCTTTTCGGCGGCGCGATGAGCCGCCTCATCGCTGAGCTCGGCAAAGCCGATACCGGCGGCGATGTTTTCCCGGGCCGTGAGCTTGAAATTGGTCGAGGGCTGGAACAGGACGCCGAAGCGGCGGCTCAAGGCGTCCCGGTCCCAATCGGCCAGGTCGAGCCCGTCCAGGGTAACGCGCCCGCTCTGCGGCCGGTACAGTCCCAGCGCCAGCTTCACCAGGGTGGATTTGCCCGCACCATTGACGCCGACAATGCCCAGCGATGCGCCGGGGGGAAGATGAAAACTGACATCCTCAAGGGCCGGGCGCTCGGCCAGCGGATAGGTGAAACTCACGCCCTCAAAACGCAGCCCGCCGGAGAGGTCAGGACCGGCCTTGGCCCCCTGCCCCGCTGGCATGACCGGCCGGTCGAGCAGGGCGAACAGGTTGGATACGTAAAGCACGTCCTCGACGACACCGTTAAAGGCAGAGAGGAGATTGGCGATATTGGCCTGGCCCTGTTTCACCAGGCCGACAAACATCGTCATCTGGCCCAGCGTGATCGTGCCGGCGATGGTGACCCAGACGATCCAGAGCTTGGCACCGAGAAACACAGCAGAGCTGACAATGGCGAGCGCTGCGCCCCATAGCGCCTGACGCCCCTTGAGCGCGACGTCATCCTGATAGAGCTCGCGAAACAGGGCCCGGTAGCGTGCCATGATCCGCTCGCCGAAACGGTAGTGCAGGCGCTCCTTGGCATTCCCCTCGGCCGAGATCAGGCCTTCCAGATAGCTGCGCTCACGTACCTGCGGCGTGCGGCCTTTGTAAAAGTTATAGGCGGTGTCGGAAAAACGCAGATTGCCGAGAAACAGCGGCAGTGCACCGCCCAGCATGAAGACGAGCAGGACCGGCGAGAAGCTCCAGAGCAGGGCCGCGACCGAGATCAGGGTCACCGCCTGCTGGCCGCCATCGAAAATGCGGTTGATCAGGCTATAGGGCCGGCTGGTCGCGAATTGCTTGGTGATGACCAATTGCTGCTGGGTATCGGCACGCTCGATCTCCTCCAGCGTCAGGGCTTCGGCGCGGTCAAGAATGGCCGAGCTGGCCGCGAACCCGACCTCCGCATGCAAGCGAGACTTCTCGAATGTCAGCAGACGGCGCAGCGCCAGCAGCGCGGCGAGAATTCCGGTCTCCACCCCAACCCAGATCAGGGCCTGATTACGGTCCTCAACGGCACCGCTCTCAATCGCCGCGACGACACCATCAACGACGAGTTTGGACGTATACAGCGCCGCGGCCGGTAGCAGGGCGACCGCAAGTGTCAGCACACCGGCCCAGATAATCAGCCCCGGCGAAGCGTCAAAAGCGAGCTTGAGCGTCCGCCAGGCATAGCCCAGCCCCTGCCGCAGGCTGATCGCCTCGCTATCGGGCTCAGCCTGGGCCATGGCCTAGGCCACGGCTTCCACCGCCGCCTGTTCGGCCAGCATTTTGCGCGAGAGGACAGCGCCCTTGTGCGGGAAAGGTTCGGTCGGGATCGGGCGGTCAAGGAAGCCGGCGAGCTTTTCAAAACCCTCACCGGAGACGATGTCGATCACCAACAGGTCTTCGGGCCGGTCCTTGAAATATTCCATCACCTCGCGGACATGACGGTCATAGACGGCGGAGAAGCGCTCGCGGTCGAAATTGTAACAGCCATAGACCGCGGCCCGCAGGAATTGGCGCATTTTCAGATGCACTTCCTCATCGGGATCCTCGACATCCTTGAAGGCCGGGCGGTTGAAATAATGCCGGGCACACGATCCAAGCCAGCCTTCCTTGTCACGCACGGTGAGAATGAATTTGCTGCCCGGGTAGAGCTTGTCGAAATGATGGTAGAAGGGAATGGTCGTGATGTCGGTCAGACCATCGAAATACTTCAGCAGGGTCAGATCGTACTGGGCGTTGGACAGTTCGGTATAGGTGTCCTCGTCGATCGGGTAATGGCTGCAATCATAGCCCAGCACCTGTAGGGCTGCGGTCAGGCTGCGGGTACCGGTACGGGACAGGCCCAAGCCGAAAATCTTCTGCTGCCGCGCCTTGCTGGAATAATCCACACGCGAGCGGTTGGTCTTGAGCCAGGTGTCGAGCTCGTCCCGGGTAAACTCCGGCTTTTCCTCCAGGCCCAGCGCCTGCATCTGCGAGGCAGCATGTTCCGGCAGGGCTTCGATAAAGGCATGCACCTCATCCGGGCTCGCCTCGGCCGGCACGGTCTCACGGGCATAATCCACCGCATTCCGGGCCATGGTCAGGTCGCACATCACGCCCGGCTCGACCTCCCACTTCTCCATCGAGCGGGTCAGTCGCGGCGCCTGGATCTTGGTCCGGCTGCGCAATTCGCGCAGGGCGTATTTCATGAAGATGTGCTGATAGGATTGGAAATGGTCATGCAGGATGTCGAAATTCCGGAATTGCTTCGACATTTTCCGCGGCTTCATGGCCAGGTTGCGCAGCCGTGACTCCGGCCGCAGCACGTACTTCATGTCGTTTTCCGGCACCTCCGTCTCGGCCATGGCCTGCACCAGATCAGCCCGGGTGATATGCACCCCGCAATGCAAACGCCCCCGGAAACGATCCGTGACATAGCTGTCGACATAGGGGGCATCACACCGCTCGATGAAGCCACGAATATCCTCAAGGATCAGACAGTCGGCATCGACATAAACAACATAATCCGCGTCATGCTCGATCCGAAGCATCTGGTTGACGCATTCCGTGAAAGGCCGGACATCATCGATGATATGCGTGGCATCGGGACGGATATGCTCGATGGCCAGCTCAAGCGCTACATCGCGGGTGCGCTCGTCAATCTGACGGAAAACGAGATCGATTTTGGCCATCACGCGGCCTCCCATTTGATCTTGGCATTGATATCGCCGGCCAGCGCCTCAAACAGCGCCGCATGCTCCGCAGACAGCTCCGACATCCAGCGCAGATCGAGCTCGATCCGGCCCGAATGCGCGCCGTAATAGGCCCGCGTCCGGTCCGTAAGAGAGACGAAAGCCTCCTCAGGATTGTCGAAAACCGCCTTGGCGGCGAGGTATTGGGTGCCGTTATTGCCGCCGAGCACATGATGCGGGGTCGCGGCAAAATCGAGCATGGCAGCTTCAAATTCGATGCCGAGCCAGGCGCATAAATCGCGCACCACGGCTTCGGTATCACTGGCCAGGTCCTCATAACGCAATTCGCGCTTGGGCCCTTCGAAAGCGTCATAAAGCGCGCGCGCAGAGGCCATCTTGCCGGTCCATTGCCGGATCTGTTCGCCCGGATCGCGCTCGGGGTATTTGCGGATACGCGAATTGACCACGGCCCGGCCATCGCGGGTGAGAAAAATGAGATAGGGCGTCCCGCCGGCGGCCCGTGTCTCCTCGGCCCGGCTGGCGATCCAGCGCTCGTCCTTGCTGGTATCGACAATCACCCCGGCGCCGGTAAAGCGGGCCAGCTGGGCGTGCAGCGGCTGGTTCTTGTCCCAGTGGAATTTCGACCACACCGGACAGGCCTCGCCGCAGATCTTGCAGACCCGCTTGCGTAGTGGCTTCGCCGCATCGTGGAGATAGCGGACCTTGGCCCCCTCGCCCATGTAGAAGGCGTCGGAGTGGGAGCCGAGCACCATGCCCAAAAGGGTCGAACCGGAGTGGCCCGCCCCGCAGACACCTACCGTTTTCAGGCCGTCTGGCTGCATTGTCGTCGTCATACATGTCCCCGCCGGAATCCCGCCCCCACGGCGATTCCCGCATCCCTCAGGCATCTTTTGGACCGCGAATTACGCCGCATTGCAACAAAAATGCGTCTAGAGAGGTGATTTCAAACGCAGAAGTTGTCCGATGCAGGCGCAAGGCTATGCGCCCCCCTCTCCCGCCATAACCCTGTCAGCATCCCCGCAGCGGGGGCACTGGACGCACCCGCCCCGCAGGCCTACATCTCCGCCTTCGCGCAGCGACTGGACAGACCGGTTATGTTCACGCAATGTTCCGCGCGAGTATTTCGAATCCGGATGAAGGCAGGCAATCCGCATGGCGCTCGACAAGATCCGCGTACAGGGTGCGCGCGAACACAATCTCAAAGACGTTTCCGTCGAGCTGCCGCGTGACAGCCTGATCGTCTTCACCGGCCTATCTGGTTCCGGCAAGTCCTCGCTCGCCTTTGACACCATCTATGCCGAGGGCCAGCGCCGCTATGTCGAGAGCCTGTCGGCCTATGCCCGCCAATTCCTCGAATTGATGGCAAAGCCGGACATGGACTCCATTGAGGGGCTGTCCCCGGCGATCTCGATCGAACAGAAAACCACCTCGAAAAACCCGCGCTCCACGGTCGGCACGGTGACCGAGATCTACGACTATATGCGCCTCTTGTTTGCCCGTGTGGGGACGCCCTATTCGCCGGCAACCGGGCTGCCGATCGAGAGCCAGACAGTGAGCCAGATGGTCGACCGGCTGATGGAGCAGGAGGAACGCTCGCGCTTCTACTTGCTGGCGCCTGTGGTCCGCGGCCGCAAGGGCGAATACCGCAAGGAGTTCGGGGAATGGCTCAAGGCCGGCTTCCAGCGTGTCAAGGTCGACGGGCAATTCTACCTGCTCGAGGAAGCCCCTGAGCTGGACAAGAAGTTCAAGCACGATATCGACGTTGTTGTTGACCGGATCGCCATCGCCGAGGGCCTGGAGAGCCGCCTGGCCGACAGTCTGGAAACTGCCCTGCGCCTGGCCGATGGCATTGCCGTTGCCGAGAGCGCCGACCAGAAGGACGAGCACGGCAATCCCAAGCGTATTGTCTTCTCCGAGAAATTCGCCTGCCCGGTCTCCGGCTTCACCATCCCGGAAATCGAGCCGCGCCTGTTCTCCTTCAACAACCCGTTTGGCGCCTGCCCGAGCTGTGACGGTCTCGGCCAGTCACTGAAATTCGACCCGGACCTGGTCGTGCCCGACCGGGACAAATCCCTCAATGACGGCGCCATTGCGCCGTGGAGCCGGGCGACGTCGAAACTCTATCAGCAGACGCTGCAATCCTTGGCCGGGCATTTCGGCGGCGACATGTTCCAGCCCTGGCGCGACCTGCCGGAGAAGTTCAAGCAGATCATCCTCTTTGGCACCAAGGAAGACGTGACTTTTGTCTATGAGGACGGGTTGCGGAAGTTCGAGACCAAGAAACCGTTTGAAGGCGTGGTGCCCAATCTGGAGCGGCGCTGGCGCGAGACGGACAGCAGCTGGGTGCGCGAGGACCTGGCCCGCTTCCAGTCGTCCCAGCCTTGTGAAACCTGCGGCGGCAAACGTCTGAAGCCGGAAGCCCTGGCGGTGAAGATCGACGATCACGATATCTCCCAGGCCTCCGAACTCTCGATCCGCAATGCGCGTGACTGGTTCGGCCAGGTCGAGGACACGCTGTCGCCGAAGAACCGGCAGATCGCCGAGCGCATCCTCAAGGAAATCCGCGAGCGTCTGAAATTCCTGGTCGATGTCGGTCTCGATTACCTCACCCTCGACCGCGCCTCGGGGACGCTGTCCGGCGGTGAAAGCCAGCGTATCCGCCTGGCCAGCCAGATCGGGTCCGGTCTGACCGGCGTGCTCTACGTGCTCGATGAGCCCTCAATCGGCCTGCACCAGCGCGATAACACCCGCCTGCTCGACAGCCTGCAGGGGCTGCGCGATCTGGGCAATACGGTGATCATTGTCGAGCACGATGAAGAGGCCATCCTGACCGCCGATTATGTCGTCGATCTCGGCCCGGCCGCCGGTGTTCATGGCGGCGAAATCGTGGCAGCGGGCACGCCGGCCGAAATCCAGGCCAATCCGAAAAGCCTGACCGGCCAGTATCTGTCCGGTGCCAAGCAGATCGAACTGCCCTCCCAGCGGCGCAAGATCGACAAGAAGAAACAGGTCAGCGTGATCGGCGCGACCGGCAACAACCTGAAAACCGTCGACGCGCATTTCCCGCTCAAGGTCCTCACCTGCGTTACCGGTGTGTCCGGCGGCGGCAAGTCGACCCTGACGATCGAGACCTTCTACAAAGCCGCAGCCCGCCGCCTGTCCAAGTCACAGCAGGTTCCCGGACCGCATGACCGGGTCGACGGGCTCGATCAGCTCGACAAGATCATCGATATCGACCAGAGCCCGATCGGCCGCACGCCGCGCTCCAACCCGGCCACCTATACCGGCGCCTTCACTCCAATCCGGGAGTGGTTTGCCCAGCTGCCCGAGGCGAAGACCCGCGGCTATAAGCCCGGCCGCTTCTCCTTCAACGTCAAGGGCGGGCGCTGCGAGGCCTGCCAGGGCGATGGCGTGGTGAAGATCGAAATGCACTTCCTGCCCGACGTCTACGTCCCGTGCGATGTCTGCCATGGCAAGCGCTTCAACCGCGAGACGCTGGAGATCCAGTTCAAGGGCAAGTCCATCGCCGATGTGCTCGACATGACGGTTGAGGAAGCCGCCGACTTCTTCAAGGCCGTGCCATCGGTGCGCGACAAGATGGAAACGCTGAAACGTGTCGGTCTGGGCTATGTCAAAGTCGGCCAGCCGGCGACCCAGCTCTCCGGCGGTGAAGCCCAGCGGGTCAAGCTGTCCAAGGAATTGTCCAAGCGCGCCACCGGCAAGACGCTCTACATCCTCGACGAACCGACCACAGGCCTGCATTTCGAGGACGTCCGCAAACTGCTCGAAGTGCTGCACGAGCTTGTCGAGGCCGGCAATACGGTGGTGGTCATCGAGCATAATCTCGACGTCATCAAGACCGCCGACTGGATCATTGACCTCGGCCCTGAAGGCGGCGATGGCGGCGGCGAAATCGTCGCTGTCGGCACGCCCGAGGATGTCGCCGAGGTCGAGCGCTCCTGGACCGGCCGCTATCTCAAACCACTGCTCGAACGTGATGCCGGGCGGGCCCAGTCAGCCAAACAGAAGGCGAGCTAGCACTCGCCCTCACGCCCGCTAGACACGCTGCTCTTCAGCGCCGTCGCCCACACTGTCATCGCGGACGGCGACATAGGCCGCAGGGCCCGACAGGATGAAGAGCATAACGCCGTAAAGCCCCAGCAGGACGAGATAGGCCGGACTCCAGACAAACTGCGCAATCGTCTCACCGGCCGCAACATTCCCAGACTGCCAGATCTCCGTCGGCATGATGGAAAACTGCACCCCCAGGATTACCGCAGTGAGCACCAGGTAAGGCAGGCCAAGGGCGAGGAAAAGCTTGACGCCGACGCCCGATGTGGCCTTCCAGGCGCCCAGGCGGAGCCTGCGATCTCGGGTCGTCAGCGTATAGACCGGCAGGATGCGGGCGTAGATGTAGAGGCCGATCGCCATGACCGGCAGCTGAATGGCGAGCGCCCCGATGATTGTCATCAGCGGGTCTCCGCTCTGCATCCCGCCTGCCATCAGCGGCAGCATGATCATCGACAAGGGGATCATGACGATAAACAGGCCAATCATGACGACAATCGAAATGGCGATCACAAACAGGTGCAGGACCAGGTAGCGCAGCTCGTCGAGGCCCAGCTGCAACGGCAGGAAGACATTGACCGTGTCGCGGACCAGCAAGCGGTTGAGCCCGGCGAACACCACGGTGCCGATGACCAGCTGGATGAGCATGAGCTCACCCCAGAGCTGGACAAAGCTGACCATGTCCAGCCCGCCGCTGGAGGCTTCAACCAGCATCATCTCCGAGTAAAGAACCTCGATGCGCTCGAGATAACCCTGACCGGTGACTATCTCCAGACCGGCAAAGACCGCCCAAGGCACAATAATCACCGAAGCAATGAACACCAGAAACGCCAGCGGCCGTTCGCCGAACCGCTTCACGCTGAAGAACATGGCATCGAAAATACGAAACTCACTGGTCATGATGACCCCCAACTCAAAACCCGTTCGGCCTGCCCGGCACCCCTCTCAGACCGGTATCACTCCTATCAGCCCTCTTCCGGTCCGAAAACCAGCCTATGCGCCCAATTGGCGCTTCGCGGCAATGGCCGCGGTCGGGCCCATCATCAACAAGGCCAGCACCGACTGAAGCGGCGCTGCGATCCACTTCCAGTCGCCGACGGGATTGGCCATTTGTGCGGCCAGGGCTTCGGCATCCGGAGTGGTCACGGGGTCCACGCCCATCGTGAAGCTGGACATCATCACATCATAAGCGAGCACGAACTGCACCAGCATCATCACGGCATAGATCACGAGATGGGCAAAGAAGAGCGACCAGCCCATGCCCTGGCTGGCTTTCCAGCCGCCCAGGGTAAATCGGCGCTGTTTAATGGTGAGCGGAAAGCTGACCGATATCCGGCCGACGAAATAGAGCACCGGCAAGAGGGCCACGAAGCCGGTGAACAAGCCGGCATAGGCCGCGCCTTCCGGATCTCCCGCGGACAGGGCCAGCGCCAATGCTACGCCGACAATGCCGGCCACAATGGCTGCGACGATGACAACACCGAGGAAAATCAGGCCGACAACGAGGAAGAGCAGGAGGAAATTCAGCTCATCACGTCCGAGCTGGATCGGGAAAAACGGCTTGGCATCTTCCCGTACGAGGACGCGATATCCGCTGGCGTAATGGATCGCGCCGAAGATGAGCCCCACCAGCATCATCTGTCCGATCGCCGCGAAATAAGGGCCGACCGCCCCTGTCGACAGCCCCAGGGAGGCCTCGGCATAGCTCAGGAAAAACGCCATCCCGCCCGGCGATTGCGCCCAGCTGTAATAGCCGATCATGATCAGACCGAAGACGGCAACGAAAACCGCTGAATGCACCGGTCGCCAGAACAGGGTCCGCACCCCATAGGTCGCCATGTCAACAAAACCCACGCGCTCGCTCATCGCTTACTCCCCAAATTATTCTTTCCAGCCGGCCCGCGATCAGTCGCCACCGCCATCGCCACCATCTGCGCTATTGTCGATCGTCGCATCGGCCGCGTTTTTATCATCGCCCTCGGGCTTCCGCTCATTCGCTGCCACCACGGGCTGGCCATCACGCCGCATTTCGACCGGCAAGGTTCCAGCATGCCAGCGCACCACATAGGCGACGGGGCCCAACGAATAGCCTATCAGCAAGGAGACCAGCAGAAACAGATAAGCGGCCATAACGACGCCGCCGACGGTCGAAAAATCACCGGCCGTTCCCGTGGCGTCAACGGCCATACCGCTCAGCGTCATGATCGGGAGCATCGGCAGCATCCCGGCAAATTGCATCACCATGCTGATCACGCCCGACACCAGTATCGCCCCGAGGAAGGGCCAGAACACGCCCTTGCTCACCCGCCAGACACTGAGGCCGACAATGCGCCTTTCATGTATGCTCCAGGCGAGTATGGGCGAAAGCCGAATAGCCACCCAGAAATAGGCCCCGACCAGCGCGATCGCCACGACGACTATAGCCGCAGTTGCGGGTCCGTTGGGGGCGCCACCGTCCTGCCCGCCCAATGCTATAGCGATCCACCCGATTGGCAGGAATAGCAGCCCCATCACAAGAGCAATGAGGAGCAGTAGGAGCATGAGCGTGATGATCAGTCGCAGCTCATCGGCGCCGAGGCCGATCGGCCACCAACCTCCGCTCTGATCGCGCACCAGGAAGCGCAACCAGATCGAATAGATCGCCACAAAAGCGAACAACAAACCGCAATAAACCAAAATCAGGAATGGCCAGGACGGAACCTCTTCAAGGCGCCCATCCGGTCCCGACTCGGGCAACAGATCCTGCAGTCCGAACAGGTAGATTGCCGCAAAAATCAGCACAAAAGGCATGAAGGCCCAGACGGCGACCCACAGCGCGGAGAGTGGCCGCTTGAAGACCTGCAGCGGCATGAAGAACACCGCATCGGTGAAGTTGAACCCGGTTTTCATGATTCCCCCAAATCAGATCCGCTCATGAGACACGACACACGTCCGGCGTGCAATGCCGTGACAAAACCAGACGTGGAAACGATCAGAAAACCAACTCGGCGACACCCCAGAAGGCCGCGCCGGAGGCGATGATGCCGGTGAGCAGGATCAGGCCGTCATGCGTGGTCAGGCCGATCGCGAGGAAGATCACACCGATCGCCGGGATGACCACGCCACCGGGAACCACGGAGGCAACGAACATGGCCAGGGAAAGCAGGACGCACAGGATGGCGACCAGGACGGGCCAGGGCGGCCCCATCATCAGGTTGAGACGCGGATGGATGAAACTGTCCAGCCGTTTCAGCCAGGGCCGGCTCCATTCCAGCGAGCGTTCGAACAGTCCGCGCGGAACCGCGATGCGCTGCACGCTGCGCGGCAGCCACAGGGATTGCCGGTTGAACAGGAATTGCAGTGAAATCAGCAAGGTCAGCGCCGACATCGTCCAGGTCACACCCGGAATGGCTCCGATAATGGGCAGGATGGAGATCAGCGCCGGCAGCAGCAGGAGCGGCCCATAGGAGCGGTGGGCCAGCGCATTGAGAATATCGCCGACACAGAGCTGTTCTGTCTGCGGACCGCCGGAGAGGTCGTCGAACAGGGTCTCCAGACGCGCCGGCCGGGCTGAGCCGATCTCGGCCTCGTCCTCGCCCTTAGACGCGCTGCCGGGATCATCCTCGCTGCTGGCCAAACCCTGTCCTGACTGCCGCCTAGCGGCGTTTGCGGCGCATGAGGATCGCCGCCACTACGGCCAGTGTTAGCATGACCGCCAGCTGGGTGAAGAGTTCCGGCGTGACCGGGACCGCCCCGTCCTCGCCCATGCCGGTCGAGTTATTGAGCACTTCGGCGAACAGGCCGAGCCAGTCGTCGTCCGGTTGGCTGAGCATGGCCACAGCCAGCCCGCTGGTCAGGATGGCGACATTGAAACCGCTATGCACACCGCTGGCGCCGGCAATCGATCCCTCCTTCCAGGCGAGGACGGAAAGAAACAGCCCGGTCGCCGCGATACCGCCAAGGGCGATTGATCCGGAGGCGATGCCCATGGCCAGAACATGGGCATGCAAAAGACCAAAGACGATGGAGTTGATCAGGATCGCCGGCATCATGCCGCCGCGCGCCGCCAGAGAGGACATCATCCAGCCGCGAAACGTCACCTCCTCGACCGTCGCCTGGAACATGAAGAGGCCGGCGACAATGAGCAGCGGGACAAAAAGCAAAGGCTGGCCCAGCCGGGAATAGTCCAGATTCTCAAGGTCGGGCATGTCCGCGGGGGTCGAACCGGCCAGCTCGGTCAGGGCGAAGGCCACCAGGCCGAGGCTGAAGGCGATCACCACGCCGCCGATAAAGCCGAAGACATAGCGCAGCGTCCAGCCGGGTCCGCCCAGCCCGATCGTGGCAAAATTCCGCTTCTCCCGGAACCGGGTCCAGATCAGGGTGATACCCCCCCAGACGGTAAACTGCCCCAACAGCGCGAACAGCAGCATCTTGCCCATGAAGGGCCCCTGCATCAGCGCTGCGGGATCATCCAGCTCGCCGCCCGATGAGACCATGGCGGCGACGACCATGGCGATGACGACAAGGATCGAAGCCAGGGCAGCCAGACCGAAGAAGAGAATTTGAACCAGGATCGTGGCCCAGGCCGGTCCAAGCTTGGACTGAGCCGGGATCGGTGCATAAGCCGGTTCGCCGGGCCAGCCCGGATTATCCTCTGCTGTGGTCGACATGGCGGCGTACTCCTGAAGAACGCGGTTGGTGCGGACAAGATGCGGCCCGGCTGTAACAACCGGGCCGCGTATTGGACGTTGTAGCGATCAGCCTTCGCTCGGGCTAGCCCCGGCCGGGTGATCGGCACCGAGAACCGGTGCATCCTCTTCCGGAGCCTCGCCGCCAGCGCGGTGACGCACAGCGTTGTAAGCGCCCACCCCGTGCCAGAAGCCCTCAAGGACGATCTGCAACAGATACATCAGGGTTCCACCGATCAGCAGCGGCACATAAACGGCCGGATCGGAGAGCGCGTTCTGCAGCGTGGCAAAGACTTCCTCGACGGTCGGCTCTGCGCCATGGCCCAGATAGGTGAACTCTTCGATGACCGGCATCATGGCGCCCAGGAAGCTCAGTTCGAGCACAAAGCTGATCACTCCGCCGATGATCACCGAGAGCACCAGGACCACGAAATAGGACAGCAGTGTCGGGAAGAAGACGCGATCGGTCGCTTCCCAGCTCTCGAAGAAGCGGAATTTGCGGTCGTGCACGGTCAGCGCCGGCGCGACGGAGAGTTTGACGGCAACGAAGAGAACCGACAGGGCAATCGCGACAAAGCCGAAAAACATGATCAGACCGAAACCAAGGCCACCGGCGAACGTATTGTCGCCGCTCGCCGCCAGCATGCCGCCGCCGGCGACGCCGAAGGTCACCATCACCATGATGACGCCGAAATACATCGCAATAGCGACAACAAAATAGAGCAGGTTGACGCCAAGCAGGCGGAATTCGTCCCCGCCCAGGCGCAGCGGAATCACCGCCGCCATCGGCCGCTGGGTCAGGAACCGCATCCAGGCGCCCTGGAAGGACAGGCTCGCCAATATCGCCAGGATGATGCCCCAGCTTACACTGGCCAGCACACCAAAGACCGAGGAGAGAATGACCATGGCGGCCTCCTCATCGGAAACACTGCCATTCTCCAGTTCGACGACGGCCGCAATCAGTTCCTTATGCGCCGGGAAGAGGAAGGCCAGCATCAGGGCGATGATCGCGCCTCCGACCAGCATCTGCCAAAGGGAAATCCAAAGCGCACCGGCCGGATTATCGCCGAAGCGTTTGAAAAACCAGAATATCCCGCTACCGAGATCGAATTGCCTGTCGCTCATAATGTCCCCCCTCTGACGAAGCTCCTAGGCTTGCCAGTGTTACCGATCAAACGGAAAACAAAAGGGGGAATTGGCGACCGGGTGTCCCGTGCGCTCAGTCCTGTGCCGGCGCAGCCACACGGTGCCGGTAGATATAGGCGTACAGGCCCGACATCACCGGATAATTGATAAAGGCCATCAGCCCGAACCAGCGCATATACTCACCCAGCCGCTCGAACCCGGCCGGTTGCGGCATGGTATCGGCAACGGTCACAGTACCGCTCAACAGACGCTCTCCGGTCAGCAGGCTCAAGACCTCATAGATCGCGACCTCCACCAGCAACAAGGGCAGGCTGGCGAGCAGGATCGCGGCGGCAATGCGCCAGGCCTGCCCCTTGGACAGCGGCCAGATGCTCAGCACCAGGATTTTCTGCTTGTCGATCGTGGCAGGCAGCGCCAGCGACAGGCGCGCAGTGAGCCAGACCATCATCGCGGCACAGCCGAGACCGGCAATGATCAGTACGCCGGCATCCATGGCGGTGAGGTAGGACATGGCCTCGATGAGATCGAAACCGCTCGCCTCCGGATCAATACCGGCACGCGACAGCGCGCCGCCCACAAGCGCACTCAAAAAGGCCAGCCAGAACATGAAAACAAGGACGAAAACGACCAGAGTCAGCACCGACATCAGGACCGAAACGATGAAAGTCCGGAACTCGTCGGCGCCCACTTTCAAATGCAGCCAGCCGGAATAATCGCCCCGCACAGCCATACGGAACATGGCCGAGGTCAGCGCCACCGAGGTAATCAGATTGATCAGGGTAAGCCCGAAACCCAGCGTCGACAGGGCCGAGTTCTCGGTTCCCTCCGGCCCCACCTGCATCAGCAGGATCAAGAGCGCTGCATAGGACAGCGTATAGGGCGCGGCCGCCATAATGGCGTGGCGCCAGTGCGATACAAAAAAGGCGTAAGCCGCGGCAACGCTTTGCAGGATCGGCACAGGAGCCGGGTTCAGCGGCGCTTGGTTCTGGGCGTTGGAAGTCATGTCACCTCGCTTTGCCCCGTTAAATAGACGGGGCGGCCCGGAGGCAAGATTTGACGTCAGTATGTCGCGGCGCTAGCCGGTCTAGTCCGGCGCGAGGACGAAGCGGTACTGCATGGTATAGCTGGGCGTTGCTATCGGCTCCCCATCCAGCATGGCCGGCTCGTATCGCGTCTCTTCGGCCGCCCTGATTGAGACCCGCTCGAAATACCCTTCCGGCATGGCAAAGGCGACCTCAACATTCTCCGTCTCCCCTTCCGGGGTAATACCGAAACGAAGAATAACCACGCCTTCAGCGCCTCGGTCTGCGGCCCTTATGGGATAGGTTGGGTGAACCCAATTCTCTCGCGGCAATTGCGGCGGAGTAGCGCCTTCCGGAAGCGAACTCGGGAAGACCTCGTCGCCATTGCTCGCAGCCATGTGGAAACGGTGCGATGCAAGTCGTTCCATGACCCGATCGCGGGTTGGGTCATTGGAGCGCCCGCTATCGGCCAGCTCGGCGACCAGACGCGATAATCCGAAGGTATGAATTGCGTTGGCGCTCTGGGGATTGATCAGCTCAAACGCATCGGCTGACAGCCGCATATAATAGGCCGCTTCTTCATGCTCCCGGCGCACAAGCTCTGAAAGACCGACGAAATAATAGGCTCGCGCAACGGCAAAATTCGCCTCGACTTGCTGTGCTTCAAACCCTTCCACCGCGGCGCGGGCCGGACGGCGCAGATCGCGCAGCGAACCGCGCTGGAAGCGAAGCTCGGCGTTGAGGTAATTCGCGTCGGCATACAGCACCGGGTTGGCCGCCAACAGCCCGTCGACATCGCCAAACTCGTCAATTGCGCGATTGGAGCAACGCGCGGCCTCTTCGAGATCGCCTGCGCGCATGACCGAAAGGGCAGCATTGTGCCAGCGCCAGCCGGCAATCATCCCCTCTTCTTCACTCTCACGAGAGAGCTCGGCTGAGGCGCGCCAGTGTTCGTAGGCCATTTGGTTCTCACCCAGCTGCTGGGCGTAGAAACCGACATTCTCAGCCAGGCTGGCCCGCGTGAAGCTGTCGAGATCGGCTTGGCGGGCGGCGCCATAAACCGCACGGGCCGCCGCAAGCGCTGCTTCGGCGTCTCCGCCCTGCTCTGCGGCGACATATACCCGGTAAAGTTCGGCCACATTGGGCGGCAGTGCATCCTGAGCGCCAGCCGGCCAGGACAGGCTGATCGATGCGACAAAGGCCAGAAAAACACCCCGCATTCGACCACCTCCCCAAGTTGGGCGAAGCCTATCATGCAGCTTATTCGGGTCAATCCCTGCCCCGTCGTGCTGCCGCCGCGCGCTTGACAGCCTGCCAGCCCGGATCGATATGCCGGGCATGACACATTCACAGATCAAACCTGTTCACGTCATCGGCGGCGGCATGGCCGGCTCCGAGGCCGCCTGGCAGCTCGCGAGCGCCGGCGTTCCCGTTATCCTGCACGAGATGCGCGGCGTGAAGGAAACCGAGGCCCACAAGACCGATGGGCTGGCCGAGCTGGTATGCTCCAACTCCTTCCGCTCGGACGATCACCAGACCAATGCGGTCGGCCTGCTGCATGAAGAAATGCGCCGCTGCAATTCCATCATCATGGCCGAGGGCGATAATCACCGCCTGCCCGCCGGCGGCGCCCTCGCCGTCGACCGCGACCGCTTTTCCGAGGCGGTCACAAAACGTCTGAGCGAACACCCGCTTGTGACCATTGAGCGCGAGGAAATTCCAGCCTTGCCGCCGGAAGAGTGGGACAGCGTTATTGTCGCCACCGGCCCGCTGACGTCGGAAAGCCTGTCCGAGGCGATCCTGAAGGAAACCGGTGAAGGCGAGCTCGCCTTCTTTGATGCCATCGCACCGGTGCTCTATCGCGACAGCATCAATATGGAAAAAGCCTGGTTCCAGTCGCGCTATGACAAGGGTGAGACCGAGGCCGACCGGACCGCCTACCTCAATTGCCCGATGGATGAAGAGCAATACAACGCCTTCATCGACGCCCTGATTGACGGCGACAAGACCGAATTCAAGGAGTGGGAGGAGAATACCCCCTATTTCGAAGGTTGTTTGCCGATTGAAGTGATGGCCGAACGTGGCCGCGAGACCCTGCGCCATGGTCCGATGAAGCCCGTCGGCCTGACCAATCCGCATCAGCCGGATATCAAGCCGCACGCCATCGTCCAGCTGCGCCAGGACAATGCGCTGGGCACGCTATTCAATCTGGTCGGCTTCCAGACCAAGCTGAAGTACGGCGCCCAGGGCGATATCTTCCGCATGATCCCGGGCCTGGAAGAGGCGCGCTTTGCCCGTCTCGGCGGCATTCACCGCAACACCTTCCTCAACTCCCCCAAACTGCTGGACAAGCAATTGCGTCTGAAGTCCCAGCCGCGCCTGCGTTTCGCCGGCCAGCTGATTGGCGTTGAGGGTTATGTCGAAAGCGCCTCCATGGGCCTTCTGGCCGGGCGTTTCGCGGCAGCCGAGCGGCTCGGTCAGTCGATCGCGCCGCCGCCGGAAACAACGGCTCTGGGCGCACTGATCGAGCATGTGACCGGTGGCCATCTCGATGCCGGCAAGGGCTCCTTCCAGCCGATGAATGTCAATTTCGGCCTGTTCCCGCAAATGCAGGCGCCCAGTCGCGATGAAGAGGGCAACCGCATTCGCGGCAAGGCCAAAAGCGTGGCCAAGAAAAAGCTGATGTCAGCGCGGGCGCTCGACGACCTCGCAAACTGGTTGCCGGCCTGAACCGTTTGACTACCAGGCCAGGTCTTCGCCGCTGATGTGGAAGAAACGGCCACTCATGGCGGGCTGTTTGAAGGCACGGGCAATCAGGTCGAGCTGAGCGGAAACGCTTTCCGGCGCGGTCATCAGACCATTGGGGCCGCCCATATCCGTGCGCACCCAGCCCGGGTGCAGGATCAGCACCACGATATCGCGATCCTTGAGGTCGATGCTCAAAGACTTGCCGACAGCGTTAAGGGCCGCCTTCGAGGCGCGATAGCCATAGGCGCCACCACTGTCATTGTCGCTGATCGAGCCCATGCGGCTGGATTGCAGGGCAATGACCTTCATTTCCGAGGCCGCAACCTGGTCGGCGAAGGCCTCTACCAGGGCCAGCGGGGCGAGCGTGTTGACGCGCATTTCTTCCATGAAGCGCTCATTCGCCGCCGAACCGAAGCTGCGCGTCTCGCGCGTCATCATGCCGGCATTGGCAAACAGGAGATCGATGGGAGCGCTCACCCGCTGAGCCAGAGCTGCAGCAGACCCCAGCTCCATGGCGTCGTAGGTTTCCAGCACCAAACGCCCATCGCCCGGGTCCAGCGCCTTGAGGTCGTCCGCTGCATCGGGGTTGCGGCATGCCGCCGTGATCGTCCAGCCGCGCTCAAGCAGCTGCCGGGTATGTTCCAGGCCCAGACCGCGATTGGCGCCGGTGATCAAAGCATGGGGCATGTGGTGTCTCCTGTCTCGATTCCGTGACAACCTATTCCAATTCCGCCGCTTGTCAGCCTTTTGTACAGTGAACAGCGTCTAGCGCCCTGTCAGTGACAGCCAGCTCAAGCGCAGCTGACGGGCCAGGAGGGGCGGTTCAGCGGCGGTCTGGAACGGGTTTTCCGGCAAGCGTTTGAGATAGCCTGGAACCAGCCGGACATAGCCCAGCGCCGGCACGGTCTCGGCCGGCAATTCCCCCTGCTCCGCAAGCGTCGCCAATTCGGCATGAATGACGGCGCGAACATCTTCCAGCGCCGGCTTGATCAGGTTTTCACCCAGCCCCTGCGCCAGCATGGCGGCGCTGCCGCCGGCTTCGCTCAGCGTATCGCCGGCGAGCGGGGCGCGGCCGATCTGCGCCCGGTGCGGAAAGGCCCGCAACAGGCCGGTCAGCCCCCAGGCGCGCCCGGCACTGCGGCTCAAGGCATCATCGGCTTGCGCGTCGCTGACAGCCAGCGCCAGCCGCATGAGCGTAACCGAGGTCCGGTCGACATAGGCGATGAGGTCACCCAGATCCGTGAACGGGCGCGCCGTGACATCGTCGAAACGCGCGGCGATCATGTCCAGCAGATCGTCCTTGGGCACGATGCCGGTCAATGTCGCCAGGCCTTCAGTCACGTCATGACGGCGCACCTTCGGGGTATCGGCATAAAGGTCTTCCACGGCATCGCGCCACCAGGTCAGCTTCATCTCGCCGATCAGGCTCTCCGACGTGGCCTCGGCGATGCGTGCGATGTCCTGATTGAAGGCATAGAGCGTGAACAGCCGCTCGCGAATCTCGGCCGGCGCAAACAGGGCCGCCATGCGCCGATCAGGATCGGACTTTTGTAACAGAGCGTTGAAATCTTCAGTTGGCATCAGTTGCTCCTGTGGACAGGCGCCACACACACCCCATATGGACAGGGACGAACCGGTTCCGCCGGATATTCCCCATCTTGTTTGCCTGTGAGGTTCCCATGGCTTTTACCCTGCCCGAACTGCCCTACGCCAAAGACGCGCTTGCCCCTCATATCTCCCCGGAGACGCTCGATTTCCACCATGGGAAGCACCACAACGCATATGTGGGCAAGCTGAATGGTCTCATCGAGGGCACCGATCTGGCCGATAAGAGCCTCGAAGACGTCATCCTGGCCTCGGCCGGCGACGCCTCCAAGGCCGGTGTTTTCAACAATGCAGCCCAGATCTGGAACCATACCTTCTACTGGCACTCCATGGCCCCCAATGGCGGCGGCGCACCGACCGGTGAACTGGCCGAACTGATCGATCGCGATTTCGGCTCGCTGGACGCTTTCAAGAGCGCCTTTGCCGATGCCGGCGCGACCCAGTTCGGTTCCGGCTGGGCCTGGCTGGTGCTGGCCAATGGCAAGCTGGAAGTGCGCAAAACCCTCAATGCGGAAACCCCGCTGACCGAGGACGGTGTTACCCCGTTGCTGACCATGGATGTCTGGGAGCACGCCTATTATCTCGACTTCCAGAACCGCCGCCCGGACTACATCACCAGCTTCCTCGACAATCTGGTGAACTGGGACTTTGCCGCCGCCAATCTCGCGGCAGCCAAAGAAACCGCTGCATAGCGCAAGCAACGGGTCGCCAAGACCCTACTGGCGCTCTAGGTTTCCCTCTGGTCGATAATATTCCCAGAGGGAAACCCATGCTGCTCCGTCTTGGCACTGTATTGGCGAGCGCACTTCTGCTCGCCAATTGCTCCCCGGCGTCCACCGCCGATCTCCCGGCTGAAACCACTGCTCCGGTAGCGATCCAGCCCGTCCTCAACCTGCAACCGCTCGGCGCGCTCGAAGCCCAGCTTTCCGCCCTCGTGGAGAGCGGTGCCCGCCCGGGCTATGCCGTCATGGTCGCGGTCGGTGAGCAGGTTTTCCATACCAGCGAGGTGGGTCTGGTCGATATCGAGGCCGGCCTGCCGATGACCGTCGACAGCCCGATCCGCATCGCCTCCATGACCAAGCCGGTCACAGCACTGGCGACGATGATGCTGGTCGAGACCGGGCAGATCGGGCTGGATGACCCGGTGTCCCAATACATTCCGTCCTTTGCCGATGTCCGCGTTGCGGTCTCGCCGATGGCGAATGAAGCAGGGGAAATCGAAACCCGCGCACCAGCCGGTCCGATCACCATTCGCCAGCTGCTCACCCACACGGCAGGCGTCGGGTATATCTTCGAAGCCGAGACGGATCTGGGCCGCCTCTATCTGGAAAACTCGCTCTATAGCGGCGATGGCGATCTCGCGGCGCGCATGGACCGGCTGGCGGAACTTCCGCTCTATGTCGATCCGGGTGACCGCTGGATCTATTCCTATTCCAATGATGTCCTGGGACGTGTGATCGAGGTGGCGTCCGGCGAGACGCTGGCGGATTTCATGGAGAACCGCATCTTCACCCCGCTCGCCATGCACAATACCGGCTTCTTCTTCGACGATGTCGCCTTCGATGAAGCCGACATGCCGCCGCTCTACATCCACGATGAAACCGGCGCCATGACGGTCTTTGACCAGCCCAATCCCGATTGGGCCTCGGGCGGAGGCGGCCTAGTCTCGACCGCCTCGGACTACATCCGCTTCGCCATGATGCTTGCCAATGGCGGCGCGCTGGGTGATGTGCGCCTGATCAGCGAGGCAAGTTTGCAGGAGATGATGTCCCCACAGGTGAGCCGTGAACAATTGGGCGAAGGCTGGGAAGGCGCCAGCTACGGCTATGGCTTCGCGGTGGTCATCCCGCCGGCCGAGGGTGAGCAGCCGCAGGGCATTCCCGGCGATGTCAGCTGGGGCGGTTATTTCGATACCGACTTCGTCGTCATCCCCTCGCAGCGTATTTCCGCGGTGATCATGACCCAGATCCAGCCCGGGCCGCACCGGCCCGAGCCGCGCTCCAGTGCGGTCTTCCGGCCGTATCTCTATCAGAGCGTGACGGCCGCCCAGCCCGAATAACCCGTCCGAATGAAAAGGCCCGCCAATCGGCGGGCCTTTTCAATTCTTATGCGTGCTCTGTCCTAGCCGAAAAGCGTCTGTGCCATCGACATGGCCACCAGCATCGGGAAGGACAACAGCGTATTGGTGCGCGAGAACAGCATCGCCGTGCGGGCCGCTTTCGGCTTGGCGTCAGCGTCGGCGTCCACAATGCCCAGGGCAATCTTCTGGTTTGGCCAGATCACGAACCAGACATTGAAGGCCATGATCAGCGCCAGCCACATACCGATACCGATAAAGGAATATTGCGGCGTATAAGCATCCGCGATCAGACCCAGGCTGAGAACCTCAACCATATAGCCGCGCAGGGCCGCAACGATCAGACCGGTGAGTACTGTGAAGGCCGCACCCCAGCGGAACCAGAACAGGGCCGCAGGCGCGATCACCTTGCCGATAGCCGGCTTCTGTTCGTCCGGGATATTCGGCATGTTCGGGATCTGCACGAAGTTGAAATACCAGAGCAGCCCGATCCACATGATCCCGGCGACCACATGGGTCCAGCGCGCGATCGCCTGCCAGAGCGCAGGGCCAGCATCGACCCCGCCCCAGATGACATAGGCCGCCACCAGCAGGATCGCGATCAGTATGGAAACATGTACCGTAGTACGCAGATTGGTCAGAATTGCAGCCATGAGGCCCCTCCCCGAGGAATCAAAGTCCTGTATCGGGGAGGGAAATTAGCCGAATTCGCCTCTCAGGATAAGCCCTGCTCTATTGCTCTTCGCCTTCGCCGTCCTCGCTGGAGCGCGCAACATTGAGGCTGAGCAGCAGGGGAACGGCAACGAAGACCGAAGAATAGGTACCGATCACGACGCCCCAGATCATCGCCAGGGAGAAGCCCTTCAGGGCCGACCCACCAATTAGGTAGAGCGAGAACAGGGCGATCAGCGTCGTGACAGAGGTCAGGATAGTGCGCGAAAGCGTGTCGTTAAGCGACAGGTTGAGCACTTCATCCAGTGGGCGTTTCTTGTACTTGCGCAGGTTCTCCCGGATGCGGTCATAGACCACAACGGTGTCGTTCATCGAATAACCGACAATGGTCAGGATCGCTGCAACGGTCGCCAGATCAAAGGTCATCTGGGTGATCGCGAACAAGCCGATCGTGGCGATGACATCATGCGTCAGCGCCAACACGGCACCGATCGAGTAGGCCGGCTGATCGAAGCGGAAAAGGATGTAGATCAGCATCAGGACCAGAGCCACGACGATGGCAATAATCCCGGTCTGGATCAGTTCGCCGGAGACCGCTGCACCGATCACGGAATCATCGCGCAGCTCGATACCGGGGAAACTCGCGGCCAACGCTTCGCGCAGCGCCAGGCCTGCGGCCTGCTGAGCCCGTTCCGCCTCGATGCCCTCACCGGGCTGTAGCGGCAGGGTCACCATGACACTACGGACTTCGCCGGCTGCGGCGCGAGCGGCTTGAATCTCCGATTCACCGAAACCCAGCCCGTCTGCGACGGCGCGCAGCTCATCGGCCGGAACGTCGGTCATCACTTCCAGCTGGATACCGCCACGGAAGTCGATACCGAAATTGATACCGAGGCCGAAATAGGTGCCCACGGAGCCGAGCATCAGGGCGATGGAGACGAGCAGCGCCATGCGGCGCATCCGGATGAAACCGTATTCTGTGCCGGTGGGCAGGTATTTGACGAGAGCAAAGGACATTGTCTGATCCCTCCCCTTAAAGCGGCAGCTTGGTCGGCTTCACGGTCCGCAGCCAGGTGACGGCCAGCAGACGCGAGAAGACGAAAGCAGTGAAGACGGAGGTGACAACGCCGATACCCAGGGTGATGGCGAAACCACGGACCGGACCGGCGCCGAGGAAGATCAGCACCAGGGCAGCGATCAGCGTCGTGACGTTGGCATCAAGAATGGCCGCGCCGGCGCGCTTGTAACCGCCCTCGATCGCCAGCATGGGTGAGCGCTTGTAGAGCCGGACTTCCTCACGTATTCGCTCGAAAATCAGCACGTTGGCGTCCACAGCCATACCAATGGTCAGGATAATCCCGGCAATACCCGGCAGGGTGAGCGTTGCTCCGAGCCCCGACAGCGCCCCGAGGATCAGCACGACATTCACCAATAGCGCCATGGTCGAGAAAATCCCGAACACGCCATAGGCAGCGAGCATGAAGATGATGACGCCGACGAAGCCGATAATGATGGCGATCCGGCCGCTCTCGATCTGGTCCTGACCAAGGGTCGGGGAAATGGTGCGGCGGTCAACCGGCGTCAGCGAGGCAGGCAGTGCGCCGGCGCTGAGCAGGATGGCCAGGTCATTGGCCGTCTCATAGCTGAAATTGCCGGTAATGATGCCGGAGCCATTGAGGATCGGGTCGTTGATCCGCGGATCAGTAATCACCTCATCATCGAGCTTGATGGCGAAACGGCGGCCACGGAAATTCCGGGTCGTATCGGCAAAGATGCGCGATCCCTGCGGGTCGAAACGGAAGGACACCGCCGGAAGACCGGTTTTCGGGTCCGTGCTGACACCCGCATCGGTGAGGTTTTCACCGGTCAGGAGCTCGCGCGATTCGATCACCACGAAGCCCCCGCCATTGGACGGCGAGCGGCGCACAATCTGGCGTCCCGGAGGAACGCGGGCTTCGCCATTGGGACCGGGGTCGATCCGGTCATCAACCATGTGGAAGGTCATCACCGCCTGGGACGTCACCAGATCAATAATGCGCTGCGGGTCATCGGCACCGGGGACCTGGACCAGCACCCGGTTCTGGCCCTGGCGGGCGATCGTCGGATCATTCGTTCCAAGTCCGTCGAGACGCCCGCGGACCACCTCGATCGACTGGGCGATGGTGCGGTCCTGGATCGACTCAAACTGGGCATCGGTGATCGACATGCGGATTTCATTCGGCGTGTCGTCGCTGAGCGATGCGAAATTGAGCACGTTCTCCTGCACAAAACTCGTCGCGGTCGGCTGGGCCTGAACCGGACGCTGCAGGGTCTGCAGGCGGTCATAGGCCTCCTGGCGATCCTGCGGGCGGATCACCAATACCACGACCTCGTCACCGATCACGGTCACGGACCGATACAGGCGCGGGCCATCGCCCTGCATGGCCACTTGCGCATCCTCGCGCAGGGCCGCCAGCTGACGCTCGCGCACCTCATTCATATCGACCTGGAAGACGATATGAGACCCGCCTTGAAGGTCGAGGCCGAGATTGACCGACCGGCTGGGGATATAGCCCCAGATGCCCTGTGCGACCGGCTCACCCGCAGCGTTGGGCTGATAACGCTGTGCCTCGGGCACGAGATTGGGAATGGAATACATCACGCCCAGGGCAATCGCCCCGATAATTGCGAGAAGCTTCCAGCGGCCGAAATAGAGCATGGCGGAAGACCTGGAGGTTTGGAGACTTAGTTTTCGGCGTCGTTGGCCGGCTTGGGCTCGGTACGGCCGCGCACATCGATGACGGTCTGCTTGACGACCTTCACCTTGACGCCATCGCCGAGATCGAGCGTGACCTCGGCGTCGGCGACTTTCGCGACCTTGCCGATCAGACCGCCCTGGGTGACGACTTCATCGCCCTTCATCAGCGCTTCGAGCATCGAGGTATGCTCTTTCTGGCGCTTTTGTTGCGGACGGATGATCAGGAAATAGAAGACGGCGATCATCAGGCCGAACATGACGATCATGTTCATGATTTCGGGATTCATGGGCGATCTAAGCTCCGCATGCATGCCGGCAGGCGCCGGCGGGAAAAGGTTGCGCGGGACTATATCGGTGTGAGGACAGCTTGCAACAAGCCCAAGCGGTAGAAAGCGTGTGAGAAATCAGCGCAAATGCCGCATCGGGTCTTCCGGATTGACGCCGCGGCGGATTTCAAAATGCACTTGCGGCGAATCCACCGTGCCGGAAGAGCCGGCTTCGGCAACCACTTGGCCGCGTTCGACCTGGTCGCCCTCGCGCACCAGAAGGCGGCGATTATGGGCATAGGCGGTGACGTAGCCATTCGAGTGGCGCAGCAGGATAAGCTGCCCATAGCCGGCCAGTTCCGAGCCGGCATAGACGACCTGTCCGGCCGCAGAAGCCCGGACCTCGGTCCCGGCGCTGACCTCGATATTGATGCCGTCATTGCGACCGCCGCTCTCGGTACGGCCGAAACCGGAAATCACCCGGCCGCGAACAGGCCAGTCGAAGCGCGGGGCGTTGGCCGCCGGCTCACTTCTTTCCACCCGGGCATCACGCCGGCTCGTGGCGCGCGGACGCGACGGGCCTGATGTCGAACGGGTCGAGGTGCTGGCCACCTGGGTTCCGCGGGGCAATTGGATCTGCTGACCGACTTCAATGGCATAGGGCGCGCGGATACCGTTGTGCGAGGCCAGCGTCTGGAACGGAATATTGTAGCGCAGCCCGATGCGATAAAGATTTTCACCCCGCTGGACGACATGCACCGGCGGGCGGGGCATGGACAGCGATTGACCGACGCGCAGCGTGTAGGGCGCGTTGAGACCGTTGGCACTGGCGAGCTCGCGCAGGGGCACCCCGCACCGCTCGGCCACCTCTGACAGCGTATCGCCGGAACGGACTGTATAGCCGTTGCGGCAATCGCGATTAATCGGCCGTGCGATGCCCGAGCGGCTGGTGTTCTCCACCGATCGATAGTCCACGCGTGCAGGCTCACGCGGCGTCGAGGCACAGCCCGCGAGCACGGTAGACACCACCGCAAACACACCGATGAGGACGGACAAACGCATCGACCGGAACACACCTTTCGGACAGATCAAACACAAATTCCTGGCCATCAAGCCAGAGAAGGCTTAACCGGCGGTTATCCATGCCCGCCCCCCGGGCTCGAACTTTTTCCATTGCATCGCCAACCTGCAAATTTAATCCTGTAACCTGTAGTTGGGAGACCGCGCATGTCCCGATCGGCCTATTGGCGCGACCATGTCGGCAAACCGTTTGAGGTCAGATTTCCGCTCCCGGCGCTCGCCCGGCGCGGCGCTTTCGCGGCAAACGAGGCGCGCTCGGTCGAGAGTGGCCTGCAAATCCTTGACCTGATCGAGCATGAGCGCTCTTGCACCGGGGCCCGCATCCTCGACTTCGGCTGCGGGGTGAAAATCGTCCAGGCGCTGATCCAGCGGGATGCCCCGCAGGCTTTCTATCTCGGCATTGACGTCGCGCCGCAGGTCATCGAAACCCTGAAACACGAGCTGCATGACAATCCGAAGTTCGAGTTCCAGCTGGCGAATTATCGCAATGAAATGTACCGGCCCAATGGCGAGCCGATGTCGTGCGAAAACGGCTTTGGGCCAACGCAACGCGATTTCGATATTCTGACCATGTTCTCCGTCGTCACCCATCTCGACCCGGACGATAGCTACCAGGCCCTCAAAGGGTGCCGGTATCACAGCGCCGAGGATGGCCGCGCCATTTTCACAGCCTTCATCGATCCCGAGTTGGAGAACGATTTTGTAGACGTAGTGCCTGACCGCCCCCTGCTGATCGCCGCCTACCGCAAGGAATACCTGACCGAGATCATCAACGCGGCGGGCTGGGAGATTATCGCCCATCGCGCCCCGATCCACGCCTTGACGCAGGACTGGTTCGTCTGCCGCCCTGTGTGAGCGGTTACAGCGCCTTGGCTTCGCCTTTCACCAGCGGCACGAAGCGGACATCCATCAAGTCCTGCTCGTGGATGCCATCATCGTCTCGCATATAGCGCACGAGAACCTGCCGCCCGGGCCGGTCGACCGGAGCGATCGCGATACCGCCCAGCTTGAGTTGTTCAAGGATCGTGTCGGGCCGCTCCGGTGCAGATGCGGTCAGGATGATGCGGTCGAAGGGGGCCTGCTCGGGCCAGCCCTTGGACCCGTCCCCGATACGCGTGACGACATTGGTCAGACCGAGTGCGGCGAAGCGCTGTTCGGCTTCCTTGGACAAGGTGCGATAGCGCTCAACCGAGTAAACCCGCCGGGCGAGGCGTGACAGGATCGCCGCCTGATAGCCTGAACCAGTGCCGATCTCGAGCACCTTGTCGCGATCCCCGAGCTCCAGCGCCTGGGTCATCAGGGCGACAATAAGCGGCTGGGAAATGGTCTGGCCGCAATCGATCGGCAGCGGCCGGTCATCATAGGCCTGGTCATCAAAACGCTGCGGCACAAACAGGTCCCGGGGCGTGCGCTCGATGGCGCCGAGCACAGCCTTGTCGGTCACCCCGCCGCCGCGCAGCGACATCACCAGCTGGATCATGCGCGGATCGGGCATAGTCATCAGCTTGGCTTCCTAGTGCTTCGGCGGGACGCCGCCCAGCATGCGCTTCAAACTGCCCAGAGTCTCGCCATGGGTGAGGTCCATATGCAGCGGCGTGACGGAAATCTTGCCGTCATAGATCGCCTTGAGATCGACGCCCTCCGGCGGGTTAGACAACAGCCCCTTGAAGCCGAACCAGTAATAATCCACGCCGCGCGGATCGGTGCGCTGCTCGGCATGCAGAATGTCCTGATCCCGGCGGCCCTGCCGCGTGACCTCGACCTCATGCACATCATCCGGCTTGCGATCGGGGAAGTTGATGTTGATGAGAACATCGTCCGGCCATTTCAGATCAAACAGCCGGCGCAGGATGGGCGCACCATATTGTTCGGCGGTTTCCCACTCGATCGGGTCGCCCTTCTTGAAACCGTAAGCCTGGCTCAGCGCCACCGAGGGAATGCCCAGCTGCATGCCCTGCATGGCGCCGGCCACGGTACCGGAAAAGGTCACATCCTCGGCGATGTTCTGGCCGCGATTGACCCCGGACAGGACCAGGTCGGGGCGTTTGCCGGGGATAATGTCCTGGACGCCCAGGAGCACACAATCGGTCGGGGTGCCTGTAACCGAATAGCGCCGCTCATCCCACTGCCGGATGCGCAGCGGGTCATGCAGGGTCAGGGAACGCCCGGCCCCGGACTGTTCCTCGTGCGGCGCGACGATCCAGATATCATCGGAGAGCTCCCGCGCGATACGCTCCAGCGAGACCAGACCGCGGGCGCGGATACCATCATCATTGGTCAGGAGAATGCGCGGATTGTCGGGGATCATGGCAGGCCTTCCAAACTGTTTGCATCGCTTCTAGCGCAAATCAGGATCAAGGCTAGCCATCCAGCGCTGTGCAAAGCGGGAAAACAGGTCCCCAGACCGAGACAAGCCCGCCCGCTCGCCAGGCCTGCAAGCCAAGACCGCCAGTCAGGCCAGCGTTACTCCGCCCCCTCGTCCACCTCATCGCGCTCCATCAATTTCATGGCGCCGATGGAGAGGAAGTAGAGCAGCAAGAGTGCGCCACCGAGCAGGATCTGGCTGACCGGATCGGGCGGCGTGGCAAAGGCTGCGAAAAGGGCGATGCCAACGACCGCAAAGCGCCAGCCCTTGAGCATGGTTTGCGAGCGAACTAGCCCGGCCTTGGCCAACAACATCATCAGGATCGGCATCTGGAAGGAGATCCCGAAGACGAGCATCAGCGTGGTGATCAGATTCATGTAATCCGACACGTTGAGCAAAAGCTCGATCGACAGGCCTGTACCGCTGCCGACCTGTTCCTGGCCCAGCGAAAACCGCATCACCATTGGCAGGACGATGAAATAGACAAAGGCCACACCCAGCCCGAACAATCCCGGCGACAGGATCATGAAGGGCAGGAAGGCGCCGCGCTCATTATTGTAGAGTCCGGGCGCGACAAAGCCGTAGATCTGCCAGGCGATGACCGGGAAGATGACAATGATCGCGGCAACCAGGGCCAGCTTCAAACGGACGAAGAAGAACTCAAGGGGGGCGAAGAAGTTCGCCGTGAGTTCCAGCTCTTCAACCGGCACGCCGCGCGTCGCCGCAGCAGCATCGCGATAGGGCAATAACAGCCATTCATAGAGCGTGTTGGAAACGATGAAGGCGCCGATAAAGGCGACCAGCAAAAAGCCGATAATCAGTATCAGGCGCTGGCGCAGCTCGATCAGATGCTCCATCAGCGGCGCCCGGCTGGCCTCGACCTCGTCTTCTTCAACCGTACTCATTTGGATTGATCGCCATCCTCGGCGGGCGTAGCAGGGGCCGGCGTGACAGCGGCCGGCTTCTGACCGCCCTGCGCCTTGCGGGCCATCAGTTTTTGTTCGAACGGATCGGCCTTGGACATTTTCAACTGACGGATTTTCTCGTCCTGGGCTTCCAGCGCGACCTGATCCAGCTCACCGCGAATTTCCTCGATCGGATTGGCCTTTTTCAGGGCCTCGATTTCCTTGCGCAGCTCCGACAGCTCGGTCTCACGGCCGATTTCCTCGAAACTGTGCTGGAACTCACGGGCCATGGCCCGGGCCTGGCCGACCATACGGCCAACGCGCCGCATCAATACCGGCAGCTGCTGGGGTCCAACCACAACCAGGGCCAGGACCAGCACCACCAGCATTTCCGGCATGCCGATGCCGGGGCTCATCGCTTAGCTCCCGGTCTTTTCGTCTTCGCGGGACTTGTTATCGATGGCGCCGGCCTGTTCTTCACCGTCCTGGCCATCGGTCTCGTCGTCTTCGCGCAAGCCCTTGCGGAAGCTGGTGATGCCCTTGGCGAAATCCCCCATCACGGCAGCAATCTTGCCGCGACCGCCGAACAAGACTGCAGCCAGAAGAACCACAATCAGGATTTGCCACATACCTGGAGCCATCTGCCCCTCCGTCTCACCAATTACCGTTTAGGTCTAATGCAGACACACGCTCGCGTCCAACCCCTGCCTCAGGAGGTTTCGCCGCCATTGTCATCATCGCTTTCCATGAAATCGATGTGGAAGGCGTGTGCCTCTTCCTCATCCATGGGGTCTTCCTGCAAGGTCAGTTCCTCTGTGCGGGACGGATCGGGGATCTGAAAATCCGCCGGGATACGCGCATCGAGGAGCCCGGCTGCCTTGAGATCGCTCTGGCCGGGAAGGTCTCCGACAGAGGGCAGGCCGAAATATTCGAGAAATTGCGGCGTGGTGCCATACGTCACCGGCCGCCCCGGCGAGCGCCGGCGGCCGCGCGGGCGCACCCAGCGCAATTCAAACAGCAGATCGAGCGTGCCCTTGGAGACCGCGACGCCGCGGATTTCCTCGATTTCGGCGCGGGTTACCGGCTGATGGTAGGCAATGATCGAAAGGGTCTCAAGCGCGGCCTGGGACAGTTTGCGCGGCTCCTGGCGAACCTCTTCCAGAGCACCGGCAAGATCCGGCGCGGTCTCGAAGCGCCAGCGCCCGCCGACTTCAACCAGGCGGACACCGCGCTCGGCATAATCCGCTTCCAGCGTCTTCAACAGCAAAGGAATATTGGCTTCAAGCGGTAGACGGCCGATCAGCGTTTCTTCATCGAGCGGTTCGGAGGCGGCGAACAAGAGCGCTTCGAGCACGCGCAGATATTGCTTCTCGGTATCGACGGCGAGGCGAACCCCCAGCGCCTTGGCCGCTTCCTCATCCTCCAGCGCAGAGGCAGGCCCCTGGCGTGACGCCTGCTCGCGCAGCGCCGCAATGGCATCGGAAATCGGGTCGCTGTCCGGCTTGTCCTCGCCGGAACCGCCCTCGCCGCTTTCGTCGTCACGCATTCGGGGTCTCGTTGCGCTCCGCCGCTTTCACATAGAGCGGCGCGTAGGTCTCACGCTGTCGCAATTGCGCCTGACCTTCCTTGGTAATCTCCAGGGCCGCAAGCATGGAGCTCGCGCGCACTGAGCGCAAGGGCGGCGGGTCAGCGCCGAGTTCACCGCCCGCCGGGAGCAGGCTTTCCAATTCCTGCCAATCGGAGACATCGGGCATCATCCGCACGAGCCGGCTGCGTGCGGCTTCAAGCCCGTAGACTTTCGGCGTCGGCGGCCGGTAGGTCGCCAGGATCCGGGCCGAGCGGCGCTTGGCATAGGCGGCGAGCAGATCATGCAAGTCCGCTTCATAGATGACGGATCGGGTCGAGCGCACGCCTTCCGGTGCGCCACGCATGAAGACGTCGCGTTCAGCCAGGGGCCGGGCATAAAGCGCCTCTCCGGCCGCCCGCATGGCGTCGAGCCGGCGCAGACGGAAGGCCAGGGCCGCCGCCATTTCCTCCGCCGGCGCCTCGTCATCACCCTTGGGCGGCTTGGGCAGGAGGAGTTTGGACTTCAGGAAGGCGAGCCAGGCGGCCATGACCAGATAATCGGCAGCAAGATCGAGACGCTTGCGCCGGGCTGCGGCCATGAATTCGAGATACTGCTCGGCCAGTTCAAGGATGGAGATCCGGGCCAGGTCGATCTTTTTCTTGCGCGCCAGCGCCAGGAGCAGGTGGAGCGGACCTTCAAAACCGTCCAGATCGACCACGAGCGCTTCCGTCTCCGCGCTTTCGGCGGCTTCAAACCGGACGACTTCCTCGAACAGGTCGCTCTCTGCCAAATCAAACCTCGATCAGATCAAGAAGACTATTGAGACGCGATTCGGTTTCACTGGCGTCAATGGGCTGGGCTTTTCCACGGGCATCCAGGGCCGTATCCGCGCGTTCCAGCGCCTGCCCCTCGAGGGTCACTGCCGATTCCGCGACCGCCTGCATCTCGGACATGTCGCCATTGCAGTGCAGCAGCATATCGCAGCCGGCCCGCAAGGACGCCTCGCCGCGATCCCGGAAACTTCCCGACAGTGCCTTCATCGACAGATCATCCGTCATCAAAAGACCGTCAAAGCCGATCTCGTCACGAATAATGCCCTGCACCATGTCCGGCGAGGTGGTCGCCGGCTGACCCGCATCAATCGCGCTGTAGATAATATGCGCCGTCATCGCCATCGGGGCATCATTCAATCCCTGGAACGGCGCGAAGTCGGTTTCGCGCAGCAAGTCGGCTTCGGCATCGACGACCGGGAGTTCGAGATGGCTATCGACCGAGGCGCGGCCGTGACCGGGGATATGTTTGATGATCGGGGCCACACCGCCGGCGATCACGCCCTCCATGGCCGCGCGGCCAAGATCGATGATCGGCTGCGGGGTTTCGCCCAATGCCCGGTCGCCGATAATGGCATCCGCCCCCGGCACGCGCAGATCGAGACACGGCACGCAGTCGACATCGACACCGACAGCCCGCATTTCCTGCGCCATCAGGTGATGATTGAGCCGGACCGCCTCAATCGCGGCCTCCGGTTCGCGCAGATAGAGATCGCCATAGGGCTGGGCCGGCAGCATTTCGCGCCAATGCGGCGGGCGCAAGCGGCGCACCCGGCCGCCCTCCTGGTCGATCAGCACCGGCGCATCGCGGCCCACGCAATCGCGCAGCGACATGGTCAGGCGGGCGAGCTGTTTCGGCGTGTCGATATTGCGGGCGAAGACGATAAAGCCCCACGGATCGGCATCACGAAAAAAGGCCCGCTCATCCGGGCTCAGTTCGAGCCCGGCAAAGCCATAAATGACCGAGCGCGCGCTCATCGGCTGCGAACCAGGCAGTCTTGCCCGCGCGATTGCAGGGTCGAGCAGAAGCTTGTCGCTGCATCACGCGAGGTAAAGGCGGCAATCCGCAGCCGGTAATACGTGCCCCGGCCTTCAATCTCGGCCGCCTGGACATCCGGGCCAAGCCCTGAAGCGATATCGGAGAAACGCCCCTGGAAGGCGAGCCAGGCGGCTTCAGCTTCGGCTTCGGCGCGGAAGGATGCGATCTGGACAACCCAGCCGCCCGTCGCGCTGACACCATCGGCACGCGATTGCGCCGGAGCGGGCTCTGCCACTTGTGTTTCAACAACCGGTTCGGGATCAGGCTGACGCTGCGGCGCCGGCTCGGTCTGCGGCGGCGTTTGGGTTTGCGGTTGCGGCGCCGGGCGTTCGGGCGCCTGCCGCGGCGTGACATCAGGAGCCGGTTCGGCTGCGACCTCGGCCGGCGCCTGCGTTGCATCGGCTGTCACCGTTTCAACCCGCAGCGCAGGACGGGTTTCTTCCAGCGGTTCTTCCGGCG
The DNA here is from genome assembly GCF_030149425.1 of Maricaulis sp. Classification (GTDB taxonomy): domain Bacteria; phylum Pseudomonadota; class Alphaproteobacteria; order Caulobacterales; family Maricaulaceae; genus Maricaulis. The sequence goes on from NZ_JASBRQ010000054.1 coordinate 34,383, forward strand.
TCGGCCGCGTCTGGACATTCTCGGGCTCGTCGGAGTCGCCGCTCAAGCGGTTATAGACATCGAGATCGGTGTCAGGCGTCTGCTCGCCGCCGGGATCTGCCGGCCGTTCGCGATAGGGCTCGACATCAGCGACGATCCGCGGCGCACTCTCGCGCTCGCGCGTGCCCTGTTCGAAGGCTTTGTAGACGACAGCAGCGAACAGCAAGATGACGAACACCGCCGTGGTCAATAGAAGAGTGCCGCGGCGGCTTTCCTCCTCGCGGGCGTCAAAGGTCTGGAATTCATCCGCTGGCGGCGCATAGGCGCCAATGCGGGAGTCCTCATCCTGATCCGTCATAACTCGCTTTGCCTGCCTCTAGATCCCGAATCGTCCGGGCTGCCAGTAAGATAGCACTTGCATGCTAGATCGCTCACGTCCGCCGCAGCCTAAAAATATCCCTGCACGGTAAACAGTCGCCGATGTTCCTCGACCGCATACCGGTCCGTCATGCCGGCGATGTAATCGCAGATCACCCGCGCCCGCGCCTTTTCGTCCAGATCCTGCATCTTCAGCTGGATGTCCGTGGGCAGGACACCAGGGTCGTTGAGATACAGGTCGAACAGGTCACGCATGACGCGGCCAGCCTGGCTCATCATCCGGTTGACCTTGTAGTGCGTGTACATGTGGGCAAAGAGATGGCGGCGCAGAACCGCCAGGGTTTCCAGCATGTCCTCGGAGAAGGCGACAACCGGCTGGCCGAGCTTGCGCAGCTCCTCATAGGAGCCCGGCTTGTGCTCAGCCAGGCGCCGGCGGGTCTCTTCCAGGACATCGCCGACCATCAACCCGATCAGCTCCCGCACCGCCTCATGGATTTTCACCGTCTCGGCCAGATCGGGCCAGCGCGCCTCGATGCGGTCGAAAATACCCCCGATGAGCGGGATTTCGCGCAGCGGCCCAAGCTCGAGCAGGCCGGAGCGGATCCCGTCATCAATATCGTGATTATTGTAGGCGATATCATCGGACAGTGCCGCAATCTGCGCCTCCAGCCCGGCATGGGTGTCGAGCTCGAGATTCTGCCAGTCGCCATAATCCGTGAAGGCCCAGGGCAGGTCTTCCGGTGCGCGGCCCGGACCGATCAGCGGCCCGTTATGCTTGACCACGCCCTCGAGGGTTTCCCAGGTCAGATTGAGACCTTCAAACTCCGGGTATTGCACCTCCAGCTTGGTCACCACCCGCAAGGTCTGAGCATTGTGATCAAACCCGCCAAAGGCCTGCATCCGCTCCGCCAGAACGCGTTCGCCCTCATGCCCGAAGGGCGGATGCCCGAGATCGTGCGCCAGGGCCAGCGCCTCGGCGAGGTCTTCATCTGCGTTCAGGGCACGGGCCAGGGTGCGGGCGATCTGGGCCACTTCCAGCGAATGCGTCAGTCGCGTGCGATACTGATCGCCCTCATGGGCGACGAAAACCTGGGTCTTTTCTTTCAGGCGCCTGAAAGCCGCGGAATGGATGATCCGGTCACGGTCGCGCTGGAACGCGTTGCGCATGGCACTGTCGGGCTGTGCGTACAGGCGCCCCCGCGAATGCGAGGGATGACAGGCATAAGGCGCGCGCGAGCGGTCGGTTGCCGCAATTCTCATCAGGGTCAGGTCTTTCTAAAACGGGATGGAGGGTCCATATAAAGGACAAAGCCCGTAACGGAAATGCCAACGGAAACAAGATGACGGTTCAGGTCTCCCTCTCCGCCTCTGCAGCCAAGCAGATCAATACGATTATTGCCGCCCAGAATGATGCCAACCTTTTGCGTATCGGCGTCGTCGGCGGTGGATGCTCCGGTTTTTCCTACACGTTTGATCTTGACAAGGAGGTCGCGTCCGATGACCTGGTCATCGAGCGTGACGGCGCCAAGGTCGTGATCGACGAAGCCTCCCTGCCCTTCCTGGACGGGTCTGAAATCGATTATGTCGACGAGCTGATCGGCGCGGCTTTCAAGATCACCAATCCGAATGCGACCGCTGCCTGTGGCTGCGGGACCAGTTTTTCGGTCTGACGCAATACTCGCCATCGCATTGAAATCATTCTAGGCTCGCCCGAAATTCGGGAGGAGCAGGATGCAATACGTCGATGTCTACATCGCCGCGGTACCTATCGAGAACAAGGCCGCCTACATCGCCTTGGGCGAGGCCAGCGCGCAGATCTTCAAGGATGTCGGTGCGCTGATGTGCGTCGATGCCTGGGAAGACGATGTGCCGGAGGGTGAGCTGACCTCCTTTTCCATGGCCGTGCAGCGCAAGGACGGCGAAGCCATCGCCACCGGCTATGTCGTCTGGCCGGACAAGGAAACCCGCGACAAGGGCATGCTGGCCATGCGCGAGGACCCGCGCATGACCGACCCCAGCTTCACCCCACCCTTCGATGGCAAGCGCCTGATTTTCGGCGGCTTCCAGAAAATCGTCGACCTTTAGCCTGACCGAGTTATTTGCACCGACATGACCGATACATCCGATTTTGAGCGCCTTATTCGCGCCCGCATCTCGACGCGCGCCTTCCTCGACACTGCGGTGAGCGAGGCCGATATCCGCGACCTGCTCGACACGGCCCGCTGGGCCGCTTCTGGCGGCAATCTCCAGCCCTGGAAAGTCTATGTGGTCGCCGGCGAGCCCCGTCAGCGCGTGATCAACGCGGTCCGGGCCAAGATCGAGGCCAATCCGTTCGAGGACGAAAACGAGTTCGGCGCCTATCCGCCCAAACTCTGGGAACCGTATCGCTCACGCCGTTTCGAGCTCGGCGAGGAGATGTATCAGACCTTGGGCATCCCGCGCGAAGCCAAGGCCGAGCGGCTGGGCTGGATGTTGAAGAATTTCGAGTTCTTCGATGCCCCGGTCGGCCTGTTCTTCACCCTCGACGAGCGCATGAATGCAAACCAGTGGGCGCATCTGGGCATGTTCATGATGGCGCTGATGCTGGCGGCCGAAGACAAGGGTCTGGCCACCTGCGCCCAGGAAGCCTGGATGACGCGGTGCAAGACCGTCGGTGAAACGCTCGGCATCGGCGAGAATGAGCGCGTCTATTGCGGTATGGCGCTGGGCTATGCCGACAAGGACGCAGCGGTCAACACGCTGCGCTCATCGCGCGTACCGGTCGAGGACTTCGCCGCGTTTGACGGCTTCTAGCCCGGCTCGCCCAGCCTGGCCTCGAACCGCGTCCGCGCCTCCACTCCGGCCTCGGCTTGCAATGCGTCAAGCATGGCCGGTGTCGTCGCCGTCTCTTCGCGCATCATGCGAGCGATGAAGCGGGCGAAGGCGTCTCGGCCCACCGCGTCTTCCAGTTCCGCCAACAGAACCGGTGCCTTGCGATAAGCCACGAGATAGGGCGGGCGCTCGGTCTGGCCGGGCCGCCAGATCGGTGGCAGAGCGTCATCGCTATTGGCCAGCCGCTCGCGATACTCGCCCAGCCGCGCCTCATAGGCCGCCTCACCATGGGCGGCGCGCAGAGCCATGTTGGCGATATGATCGGCGAAGCCTTCATTGAGCCAGTTCTCCACGGTCATCGGATTGCCCCGGCTCCAGTAGTGCGCCAGCTCATGGCAGATAAACTGGGTCAGCCGCTCCGGTGAGGTGTCGGAGATATCGGTCAGGGCAATGAGGGTCGCACGGGAATATCCGCCACCGTCCCGCCCGGTCACCGTGATGCCGGCGCTGGGCAGCGGGCCGGCCGGACCGGCCAGGTTATTGAGATAGCCGGTACAGAAATCCAGCGCGTCAATGAGCGCAGTCAGATCCTGCTCGCCCTCACGCAGATCATAGATCCGATACGCCTCGGTCTGCTGCAGCCGAAAACGCGACATCAGGGTGAAGGCGATATCGAGAGCCGGGCGGTCCTGCACCAGCCGGAAACCGTCCGCCGTCCGCTGCAGCGACTGCATAGCCACACCGCTCCAGGCTCCATCGATCCGGATATCAAAATCGGCTGTGACCAGACTGTTGAAGCGCTGATCGAACGGCATCCAGAAACTATCGACCGTGAGCTCTATCTTCTGCGCATCCAGCGTGTTGATACGGTAGGGTAACGGCTCGGGCAAAAGCTCGCCGGAATAGCGCACAGCCAGGCGTCGTGCCCTGCCATCGCCCGCCGGCCGGAGAATGATGGTGTAGCTGGCCAGCGTCCCGTTAAAGCCCTCAACTTCGGCCCGCCGGACCTCCACAACATCGGGACCATCAATCTCGACAGGTCCGAGATTGCGATTGAGCAGGAAGGTGAGCGCCTCCAGGTCCGCCTCCAGAACATCGATGTGCCAGTCCGCACTCAGCGTTCCCGCGTCCGGATTGAACTCAAGCGCTCCGGCATAGTGAAACCGGGCTTGCGTCTGAGCCGCCGGGGCAAGGCCCGCCAGAAGCATCAGAACCGCACTCAACAAGGCTGGAAAACGGGTCATTCATCCCTCCGGTGTGTCAGTTGCGAATAACCCTTGGATGCCTGCTCGCCGCGAAACGGATGCGCGCAGCTATATGCCGCAAGACCAGTCATCGGCGCAGAATGTGCTGAGGACGCCAATCAGGCCGAGCAATCCCACGAGCCAGATCAGGGGCAGCAGGATCATCCATTTCACCCCGCGGCTGCGCTCGCCGCGCAGGATGCGCCACCAGCCGGCGGCGAGGCCCGCAATCGCAGCCAAAGGCCCGCACGCAGAATAAATGGCAAAGAACCAGACCTGCGGCAGGTCGGCCACGCCGGGCGCATCGAACATCATCACCGCCGGGGCCCAAAGACCGCTGGCCAGCCCGGCAAAAGCCAGCACCGTAACGCTGGCCAGGGTGACCCAGAACCAGCCGATTTGTGTGGAGCCGTGTTGCGCCATCGGCCTGCTCCTTGCGCCGCGCCTGGCGGCATTGTCCACTTTCGCAGCCGCTAAAACACCCTATCCTGCGGCGCATCGAATCCCGTCCTCAGCCGAGATCAGCATCATGACCCTGACCGTTGCCTCCTGGAACGTCAATTCCATCAAGGCCCGCCTGCCCAACGTTCTAGAATGGCTCAGCGAGGCCAAGCCGGACGTCGCCTGCCTGCAGGAGATCAAGACGGTGGATGAAGGCTTCCCGCGCATGGAGATCGAGGATCTCGGCTATAATATCGAGACCCATGGCCAGAAATCCTACAATGGCGTTGCGATCCTCTCACGCTATCCGATCGAGGAATGCCAGGCCCGGCTGCCGGGCGATCAGGAGGATGAACAGGCCCGTTATCTGGAGGCCGTGATCGCCGCCGAGAGCGGTCCGGTCCGGGTGGCCTCGATCTATCTGCCCAATGGCAATCCGGCCCCGGGCCCCAAATACGATTACAAGCTGGCCTGGATGCAGCGTCTTCATGATCACGCCACGGGCCTGCTTGAGCTGGAAGAGCCGCTGATCCTGGCCGGAGACTATAACTGCATTCCGCGCGACAGCGACTGCTGGGACCCGGCAATCTGGGCCAGCGACGCGCTCGCCCTGCCGCAAACCCGCGCGGCCTTCAAGAAGCTGAAATGGCTCGGCCTGACCGAAGCCTTCGAGCAGCTCGACAATCGCGGGCACCAATACACATTCTTCGACTATCAGGGCGGGGCCTGGCAGAAGGGCTATGGCATCCGCATCGACCATCTTTTGTGCTCGCCGCAAGCGGCCGACGCGCTGGAGGCGATCGAGATCCACACCAAGACCCGCGGCAAGACCAAGGCGTCGGATCACATTCCGATCGTCGGGACGTTCGCGCTCTAGTCTCGCCCCATAGACGCAAAATTCAGGCTGGGTTCACCCGGCAGGTGTGTTAATGTCCTTTTAACGTGAAACTAAAAGGACGTGAGACGCCTATGCGCATCATCCTTATCTCGGCCTGCACCCTGGCCTTTTATGCCGGCCCGGTATTGGCCCAGGACGCCAATCAGACCCAACCGGTCGACCAGCAAATCCAGTCTCGCGGCGTCGATTACGCCCGCGATGATTCTGACCGCGAACGCGCCCGCACCTATGCCCGCGAGACGCAGCGCATGATGCGCGAGCGTCAGCAAAATGAAGAGAGCCAGACCCAGAATGCGCCTCTTCCGATCGGCGAGACCGTCATTGTCGACAATGCCAGCGGACCGGACCGGGAAAACTAATCATGCGTCTTGTGTGGGTGTGTCTGGCCGCAGCGGCGGCGCTTGTCTTCGCGCCGCAAGCCGATGCCGGCGGGAGTAATGGCCGGCCGGTGGATCGCTTCACCCTGGTGGAGATGGCCGATTTCTCGAAACAGATCGAGGAAGAACTGGCCCAGCGCGGCGCCTATGTCGCCATGGTCTTCCGCACCGGCCGCGACCGCTCGGAGCTGCCTGAAGGCATCCGCTATACCCACGGCGCGTTCTGGGTTTACACCCCGATCCCGACCCAGGGCGGCGGCACGCAATACGGCTATGCCGTCTACAATCTCTATCACGAGCTCGACCCGGTCACGGTCTCGAACCTGTATCAAGACTGGCCACTCGATTTCACCCGCGGCGACATCGTCGGCCAGGTCGGGGTGATCATCCCGAATGCGGAAATGCAGCAGCGCATCATCGATGTGATTGCATCGCCCTATTTCGAAGCACTGCACCAGCCGGACTATTCCCTGCTCTCCAACCCGGCAGACGGGCGCTACCAGAACTGCAATGAGTTCATGCTCGACGTCGTCTCCTCAGCGATCTGGCAGACGGCGAGCCGGGAGCAGATCAAGGTCAATCTCGACGCTTATTTCAGCGCCTCGCGGGTCAATCTGAACTTCTTCCAGCGCTGGGTCGGCCCGCTGATCGACCAGCGTTTGCGCTTTGACGATCATTACGGCGAGATTCGCACCGCGACCTTCGCCTCCATTGCCGATTTCATGCTGGCATTCGATCTGGCCGAGGACGAACAGATTTTCGAGATCGACGCGCCCTTCTCACTGGCGGAGGATACCGCCTATCCGCCGACCTATGACGCGCCCGCGGCAGCGGAATAGGGCCGCCTTGACCCGCCTGCCTCAGGCAGGCGGATTTTCCCGCTTGTCTGAATAGTATTCACCGCCAGGCTTCATATCCGCGCACAGAATTTTCAATGTGACACGGAGATCGACATGAAGCGTCTGCACTCACTCTCACTTGCGATTGGCACGAGCGCTGCCCTCGTCCTCGCTCCGGCGGCCATGGCCAATGAGGCCGGTCCGCCTGCGGCCCGGGCCTCCGGGGACAGCGCGGCGGCCTCGGTAGAGGTCGCGGCGACCCTCGCCTCCGGTGCCGTCGTCCTGGCACCCAGCGCGGCCGTTCTGGTTGCCGGCACGGGCGCAAGCCTGGCAACGGGCGATCCCTATTTCATCGAGGAAAGCGCGGATCTGGCGGAGGATATGCTGGAGCTGACTTTCGGTTCCGAACCGCTCAAGATCAGCGACGAAACCCTTCTCGCGCCGCCCCCGGACGTTCCCTTCGAAGTCTCCGGCGATGAGGACCGCTAGCCTCGCCGCCCTCGCCCTGTTTGCGCTCTGTGCGGAAGATGCGCAGGCGGGGTCCGAGGCGCGGCCGGTCAGCCATTTCCCGATTGAACTGTCAGCCGATTTCGCCAAGCAGATCGAACGCAACCTGGCAGCCAGCGGCACCCGCATCGCCATGGTGTTTCGCACCGGCCGGGCCCGGGAGGACCTGCCCGACGGCATTCGCTACACCCATGGCGCCTTCTGGATCTATTCCGAAGTCGCGGGCGAAAACGGTGAGATGCTGCGGGGCTATTCCGTCCATAATCTCTATCACGGCGAAGACAACCGGCAGCAATCCTATCTGGCCCAGGACTGGCCGCTGAATTTCACCCAGGGCGATGTGGTGGGCGAAGTTGGCATCATCATCCCCTCACCGGAAATGCAGCGCCGCCTGCTGATGCTGTTTGTCCGCGGCGATATACGGGCGCTGCACCAGCCCGCCTATTCGCTGATCGCCAACCCGCTCGATGAACGCTTCCAGAACTGCAATGAGCTGATGCTCGACATGGTCGCAGCCGCGGCCTGGGAGACGACAGACCGTGATGTCCTCAAGACCAATCTCGCGGCCTGGTTCGAGCCGGCCCGGGTGCAGACGAGCTTGCTGGAACGCATGTTTGGCCCCTCCGTCGATGACCGGATCCGGCTCGACGACCATGACGGTCCCATACGCACGGCGACATTCGCCTCTATGGGAGACTTCATGACCCGGTTCAATCTGGCCAGCGATGTCTATGAGCTGAAAGCGGACTTCCTCGACGCCAGCGAAAGCTGACCCGTCACACCACCTGGACACGCGGCGCGCCGTCGGTGATTTCACCAATCACCGCGGCGTCGCCATGTCCTTCGGCACGGAAGGTCTCAAGCACCGTGTCGACACTTTCCTCGGCACAACTGACCAGCAAACCGCCCGAGGTCTGCGGATCGCACCACAGGATCTCGTCGATACCGGACCAGTCCGCGGGCGTTTCGATCCGGCCATCGAGCGCGGCCCAGTTGCGTCCGGAGGCCCCGGTTTTCATACCGGCTGCGGCCAGCGCCCTTGCCTCGTCAAACACCGGCACACGGGCGCGCTCGACGCGCCCGGTCACGCCAGCGCCCTCACACATCTCACTGAGATGGCCGAGCAGACCGAAACCGGTGACATCGGTCATCGCATGCACGCCCTCAAGGCCCGCCAGTTTGGCACCGGGCGTATTCAGCCGTGTTGTCGAGGCGACCATCTGCTGATAGGCCGCCGGGCTCAGCTCGCCGCGCTTCAGCGCCGCGCTGAACACGCCAATCCCCAGGGGCTTGCCCAACACCAGCGTGTCACCCGGCTTGGCACCGGCATTGGTCTTGAGCCGGTCCGGGTGCACGGTGCCGAGCGCGACGAGACCGTAGATCGGCTCTGCTGCATCGATGGAGTGACCGCCGGCGACCGGTGCGCCCGCCGCCTCGGCCACGGCGCGACCGCCGGCCAGGATCGCCCGCACCGTTTCGCGGGGCAGTTTGCCGACCGGCATGCCGACCAGGGCGAGGCAGAAGATCGGCGTCGCCCCCATGGCATAAACATCCGACAGGGCATTGGTCGCAGCAATACGGCCGAACACGTCCGGATCGTCGACGATCGGGGTGAAGAAGTCCGTCGTGGCCACCAGAGCGGTTTCGTCATTGATCCGCCAGACCGCCGCGTCATCGCGCGTGGCCGCATCCACCAGCAATTCCTGCGGCATCGGCAGGGCCGGCGCACCGCCGAGAATATCGCTCAGCACCGCCGGATCGAGCTTGCAGCCGCAGCCGCCGCCATGGGCCAGAGCGCTCAGCCGGACCGGCGCAGTGTCATCCATCATCCCAAATTCTCCGGTTTTGTCTTATCCCTCAGATAAGACGGGACCTGCCGATGAACAGCATCGCCACCACAGATGACCTATCCGCGGCCGGATTGGAACGCTTCGATTGCATTATCGATGTGCGATCGCCTGCGGAATTTGCCGAAGACCACCTGCCCGGCGCCATCAACCTCCCGGTTCTCGACGATGAAGAGCGGGCGCTGATCGGGACGCATTACAAACAGGTCTCCGCCTTTGAAGCCCGCCGCATGGGCGCGGCGCTGACGGCGCGCAATATCGCCCATCATGTCGAAACCGCCCTCGCCGACCGGCCGAAGGATTTCAAGCCGCTCGTCTATTGCTGGCGCGGCGGTATGCGCTCCAACTCCATGGCCATGGTATTGGGCGCGGTGGGCTGGCGGGTGACGCTGGTCAAGGGCGGCTATCGGACCTGGCGCCAGCAGGTCTCAGCCGGGCTTGAGGCCGATACGCCCTGGCCGGTCGTCCTGATCGACGGGCAGACAGGAACCGCCAAGACCAAACTCCTGCACCTGTTGGCCGAGCGTGGCGAGCAGGTCATCGACCTGGAAGGCCTGGCCCGGCATCGCGGGTCGATCTTCGGCGGGTTCGGCGATGCCGGGCAGCCCAGCCAGAAGGCGTTTGACACGCAGATCTGGACGCAGATGCGCGCGCTGGACCTTGAACGCCCGGTCTATGTCGAGGCCGAGAGCCGCCTGGTCGGCCGAAGGCGCGTACCGCAAGGGCTGTGGGACGCGATGCAGACGGCACCGCGGCTGGTGATCGACGCCCCGGTTGAGGCCCGGGCGCGATACCTGCTGACGGCCTATCCGGACCTGGCCGAGAATTCGGCACAGCTGCGTGATGCCATCGAAGGTCTCAAACGCTTCCAGGGTGGCGAAACGATCACCCGCTGGCTCGAGCTCGCCGACGCGGATGACTTCGAACCGCTCGCGGCCGAGCTGGTTCAGGCGCACTACGATCCGGCCTATGACCGGGCCCGGCAACGTCACCAGCGGGATGGGGTAGAAACCGTTCTGAAGACAGACGCGCTGGACGATCCGACGCTTGACGCGCTGGCGGACCGGATTACGGCTGCAGCTGCGTCTCACCGCGCTCAACCAGCACACGGATGATCTCGGTCACCAGCTGGATTTCCTTGACGATGGACATCACCCGGCCCTGATCGGCCAGCGGTTTGAACATCGATCCGGCCTCGAACAGATCGCCGGTCTCGACCGCGATCAAAAGCTCGCCCTGGCCCGAGTTCTCGTCAAAGGCGGCGCGGATTTTTTTGCCCTTGAGAGCGGTTTCTAGCGCCAGGAGTTTTTCCATGAAGTCCGGCGTCACCATATAGCGCGCCAGCACCTGGTCAGAGCCATAGACCTCGAACGCCCGCTCGAAGCGCTGGTCGACAAGGCCGATGCGCTCCAGTTTCTGCGAACCAAAGGATCGGCCCAGCGCGCTGAGCCCGTTGAACCAGCCCTGGTCGCGGGTGATCACGGTGACGCCCTCGACCCGGCGCGGAAAGGTGACGCGGATCAGGGCGCCATGGAAGACGGTGACATAATAGGTCCGCTTGCCGCTACGGCGGCGTTGTTCAAGATGCGCCTCGTAGAGCTCGAAATCACAGCCCCGCACCGTGCCGGAGAACAGGTCCTCGAACTTGCGCCGCGTATGCCCGGGCAAAAGTCCGAGGCTCTTGAACACGTCAAAGCGCGGCGTCTCATAGACCTTCGCGGAATAGGACATGCCGCAGACCTCGGCGATCTGGGTATTAAGCTCGGCCTTGACCCGCTTGCGCACGTCCTCAAGGCTTGTCAGCCCGATAATGAAGACGATCACGCCCGGCACCGCGGCGGCCACGACAAAGCCGCTCAGATCATCATTGACCACGCCCAGCACGATCAGGGCGGCGATCGCCATCGCCGCACCCAGACAGCTATAGGTCCAGAAGTTCCGCAACGCCTTCTTGCGATCACCCTCGACCGATTGCAGCCAGGGCTTGAGCTTGTCTTCCCAGAGGGTGTCGAAGCGATCCCCGGCCATGGCCTAGGCCTGCTCCAACCGGGACAGGGCCTCCGCCATCTTGGCTTTCTGGGCGGTGTAATCACCCAGTTTTTCGCGCTGTTCAGCGACCACGGCTTCCGGTGCATTGGCGACGAATTTCTCGTTGCCGAGCTTCTTCTCCAGGCGCGTGATCTCGCCATCGAGCTTTTTCAGCTCCTTGGCGATGCGCTCGCGTTCAGCACCGAAATCGATGACGCCCTCCAGCGGCAGGGCGAAGGTGGTCTCGCCGATCACCGTCTGGGCCGAGGCCGGCGGGACGCTGTCGCCGAGGGTGATCTCGGCCAGGCGCGCCATGCGCTGGATTAGCGGACGATTGCGTTCGATACAGCCGGCGATCTCGCCCGACGCCCCGACCGCGACGGCATTGAGCTGAGCACCGGCCGGCACATTCATCTCGGCGCGGACGCGGCGGATATCGGTGATGACGGAGATCAGCCAATCCATCTCGGACTGGGCAGCCGCATCATCAAGGCCTTCAAGGCGCGGCCAGTCGGCGACGATCAGATGCGTGTCACGCTGGCCGGTCTGCTCCCACAGCGCCTCGGTCACGAACGGCATGAAGGGATGCAGGATTTTCAGCGCGATATCGAGCACATAGGCCGTGGTGGCCCGGCACTCGGCCTTGGCCGCTTCGTCATCGCCCTGCAGCAGCGGCTTGGCGAATTCCAGGTGCCAGTCGCAGAAGATGTTCCAGGTAAAGCGATAGGCCGCCGCAGCCGCTTCATTGAAGCGGTATTCGGCGAGGCCCTTTTCAACCGCCGCGACGGTGGCCTGGGCTTCAGACAGGATCCACTTATTGACCGTCTGGCTGACGGTCTTGGGATCAAAACCGGCGGGCACGGCGCACTCATTCATTTCGCAGAAACGCGCCGCGTTCCACAGCTTGGTGCCGAAATTCCGATAGCCCTCAACGCGTTGTTTGGACATGCGGATATCGCGGCCCTGGCCGGCCTGCGAGGCGAGCGAGAAACGCACCGCATCCGCACCGAACTCGTCGATGAGTTCCAGCGGATCGATGACATTGCCCTTCGACTTGGACATCTTCTGCCCCTTCTCGTCACGGACGAGGGCGTGGATATAGACGTCCTTGAAGGGAATTTGCGGCTTGCCGTTCTCATCCTTCATGAAGTGCAGGCCCTGCATCATCATGCGGGCGACCCAGAAGAAGATGATGTCGAAGGCGGTGATCAGAACCGCGTTGGGATAAAAGCGCTCGAGCTCCTGTGTGTTCTCCGGCCAGCCCAGGGTCGAGAACGGCCACAGCGCGGACGAGAACCAGGTGTCTAGGACGTCGGGATCGCGCGTTAGCTTTTTACCACCGGCTTGGGCGATGGCGGCTTCCTCGGACTCAGCGACATAAACGCCTCCATCCTCGTCATACCAGGCCGGGATCTGGTGGCCCCACCAGAGCTGGCGCGAGACGCACCAGGGCTGGATATTGCGCATCCATTCGAAATAGGTCTTTTCCCAGTTCTTCGGATGGAAGGTGGTGCGCCCGTCTTCAACCGCCGCAATGGCTTCCTTGGCCAGTTCGCCGGCATTGGCAAACCACTGGTCCGTCAGCATCGGCTCGATGACGACATGGGAGCGGTCACCGAAGGGCTGCTGGATTTTCTTGTTCTCGACATAGGGAACCGGCTGCGGCGCGTCCTCATCCACGTCCTTGGCCTCAGGCGTCACCATGACGGCGAGACCTTCAGCCGTGATATCGGCGATGATCTTCTCGCGCGCCTCGAAGCGGTCGAGACCGCGATAATTTTCCGGCACCAGGTTGATAGCATCGACCTCGGCCTCGGACGGCAGGTCCGCGCCCTTGGCCAGCGCCATCGCCTGCTCGGCACACTGCGCATAGGGCGCCCCGTCGGCGCGCATGGCGGCCCGGGTGTCCATCAGGCGGTAGAGCGGGATATTGTTGCGCTTGGCGACTTCGTAATCATTGAAGTCATGCGCCCCGGTAATCTTCACCGCACCGGAACCGAATTCCGGGTCCGGGTATTCATCGGTGATGATCGGGATCAGGCGGCGATGCTCTTTCGGGCCGACCGGGATTTCGCACAACTCGCCAACGATCGGCGCATAGCGCTCATCATCGGGGTGCACGGCCACGGCGCCATCGCCGAGCATGGTTTCCGGGCGTGTGGTGGCGATGGAGATGTAGTCGCGCTCTTCCTCCAGCACGACATTCCCGTCCGCATCCTTCTCGACATAGGTATAAGTCTTGCCGCCGGCGAGCGGGTATTTGAAGTGCCACATATGGCCGTCGACTTCGATGTTCTCGACCTCGAGGTCGGAAATCGCCGTCTCGAACTTGGGATCCCAGTTCACCAGCCGCTTACCGCGATACATCAGGCCCTGATTGTAGAGCTCGACGAAGACCTTCATCACGGCGGCCTGCATCTGATCGTTCTCAGCGTCTTTCTCACCCATGGTGAAACGCTCACGCGACCAGTCACAGGAGGCGCCGAGACGGCGCAGCTGGGTCATGATCTGACCGCCGCTTTCCGCTTTCCAGTCCCAAACACGCTCGAGGAATTTCTCCCGGCCCATATCCCGGCGGGACGGCTCCTGCCGCTCGGCCAGCTGCCGCTCGACAACCATCTGCGTGGCAATGCCCGCATGGTCGGTCCCGGGCTGCCAGAGCACGCTGTCACCGAGCATGCGCTTATAGCGGATGAGGACATCCTGCAGCGTATTGTTGAGCGCGTGGCCGATATGCAGGCGGCCCGTCACATTGGGCGGCGGAATGACGATGCAGAACGGATCGGCGTTCGGGTCATCCTTCGGCTTGAAGGCCCCGGATTCTTCCCAGTCCGCATAGATACGGGCTTCGGCTTCGGCAGGATTGAAGGTCTTGTCCATCATGATACGCGCATAAGTAAAGGGCACCGACTGTCTCGTCGATGCCCTTAAATGATTTGAGTCTTCAACGAAAGGATTAGCGGCGGCGACGCGCTACGCGATCGATCTCGGCCTGTACCTTTTCATCAACAATGCCCGGCAGGTTGGCATCGAGCCATTCCTTCAGCATCGGACGCAGCATGGCGCGCACAACACCCTCGAGCGTGCGGCCTTCCTCTTCGGAAATCCGGATCGAATCCGCCAGGGTGTGGAAGGAGCCCATCGCTGCCGTGGCAGCAGTGTCGGACATGATGCCGTCAGCCGCTTCGGTCTCGACGGCGTCGAAATCGACCATTGGCTCGGCTTCGGCAACCGCCTCTTCCTCTTCGCGGTCGACAATCATCAGATCATCATCAACGGCGAGCGGATCGGTGCCGGTATCGGGCTCATCAACCAGGTCAGTCAGCTCGAGGACATCATCACCGGCCGGCTCTTCTTCAGCCACCGGAGCCTCGTCAAACATCGAATCAATGTCGTCCTGGCTGTTGGTTTCTTCTTCGGCCGGAGCCTCAGCAGCAGCTTCCGCTTCCTCCGCAGGGGCTTCGTCCTCGTCCTCATTGATGATCCGGCGGATCGAGGACAGGATTTCTTCCATTGACGGTTCGTTTTCGGCGGCTTCAGCCATAACAGCAGATCCTTTGGCGGTTTTTTTCTCGCTACACGCGAATAAACCGGGGTGAACCGGGCATGTCCACCCCTCTGATTCGCCAATAAGGTTAATTCCAGGGCGTTAAGTCAAAGTTATTGAAGAGCCCTGCGGAGTTATCCCCAGCTGCAGGATCATAGGTCTCGACATTGAGATTCAGCAGATCGGCGGACAACAGCCCCATGGCCTGAAGCAGACGGAAGCCGGCGACATAGCTGTCACGCTCGGCGGTCACCAGGGTCAGGCGCGCATCGAGCAATTCCTGTTCTGCATTAAGCACATCCAGCGTCGTGCGCAGGCCGACAAAGGCCTCCTGCTGCACACCGTCGAGGGCGATTTCATTGGCGCGCACAGCCTGCGAGGAGGATTCGATCACGGCCAGGGAGGCGACATATCCACTCCAGGCATTGGTGACGCCCTCGGTGACCTGGCGGCGGGCTTCATTGACCTGGAAGCGGGCCTGATCTTCCTGGGCGACGGCAGCGCGGACGCGCGAGCGATTCAGCCCACCGGTGAAAATCGGCATGGAAACCCGCGCCGTCACCGAGGTCGAATCACGGCTGTCACCGGAAAACTGCGAATCACGGGCGGCCGAGGCGGTCGCGGACAGCGACACTTCGGGCAGCATGGCGCCGCGTGCGACCTGGATGCCGTAGCGGGCCGCTTCCTCACCATATTGCGCAGCGAGAAGCTGCGGGCTGTTGGCATAGGCAAGCTCGGCTGCCGAAGCGAGGCTCTGCGGCAGGTCGGGCAGCGCCGGCGGCTGTTGCAGCGTGGCGGCCGGCTGGCCGGTGACGCGCTCATAGGCCGCGCGGCTGGCCGCGAGCTGGGACTGGGCGGCAGACAGCTGCGCCTGGGCGCCGGACAGGCGGGCTTCGGCCTGGGCCACATCGGTGCGGGTAATCTCGCCAACCTCGAACCGGTCGCGGGCGGCCTGCAGCTGCTGGTTCAGGACCTCGACATTATTGCGGCGGATGGAAACCACCTCGCTGTCGCGGCGCACATCCATGAAAGCGGTGACGGCATCGACAAGAACGCCCTGCTCGACAATGCGCAGCGTTTCACGCCCGGCCATGACCTGGGCCGTGGCCTGGTCAATCGCGCCGGAGGTGCGACCGCCGCGGAACAGGGCCTGGCTGGCCGAGATCGAATAGTTTTTCGGGGTCGAGTCGGTTTCGCTATTGGAGGCGACCGGCTGACCATTGATCACAAAGGTGCTCTCGCTCTCGGTGCTATTCCGCGAGATCGAGGCATCGGCCGAGACTGAGGGCAGGCGCGCCGAGCGGGCCTGGACACGTCCTTCGTCGGTAACGCGCAAACGGGCACGTTCAGCCTGCAGGGTCGGATTGGAATTATAGGCCTGGGCCAGCGCCTCGCTGAGCGTTTGCGCTTCAACCTCCACGCTCACTGCGAACAGCGAGACACCCCCGGCCAGGGCGATCGCCCATTTCGACATACGCAGCATGATCATTCCTCGCACTGAGTGGAGCGCTGGGCCCCTGTCCACAATTTACTCTCTAGCACAAATACCGCCGCACCCCATCCAAAAGCCGGCTGGCGTGGATATAGGCATGGCGACATTAAAAGTGAACACTGTTCACTCTGATTTTTTCGTAATGAGCCTTACGTGGCCATGAAACGGTTTTCCATAGGCAAAACCGTCGCAGCCCATTGCGGCAGATTACAGCGAGAAGCTTTGTTCGCGCTGGAAGCCTGGCAAGGGCGAGACGGCGGCATCGAACACCACGCGTTCACCGATTCCCGCGGCAGAACGGGAAAAAATCGTCGCTTTACCGACCGGACCGTCGCGTACAACAACGGCCAGACGCCCCCCTTCCGCCAGCTGATCGAGCCAGGATTGCGGGACTTCCTCGACCGCGCCATTGACGAAAATGACGTTGTACGGGCCCTGGTCGGGCATACCGTTTTTCGGGTCTGCGTCGATCACAACCGCGTTATCGGCATCGCACTCTGCCAGAATGCCGCTGGCGCGGGACAGCCCGTCCTCATCATTCTCGACGCCGACCACGGTTTCCGCCATGCGGGCCAGGATCGCCGTGGAGTAACCGCGGCCACACGCGATATCGAGCACCAGCTCATCGCTCTGCACGTCAGCCGCATGGATCAGCTTGGCCAGATCGCGCGGACGCATCATGCGGCGCTGCTCCCCGGTAGAGACCTCGGCATCGGCATAGGCCGAGGCATGCTTGGAGCGCGGCGTGAAAAGCTCACGCGGCACGGTCTCGAAAGCCGCGAGCAAACGTCGGTCCGTTACGTCGGACGGACGGATCTGGCTATCAACCATGGCTTGGCGGGCTTCTGCGAAATCGCTCACGGGAATCTCCTTGCCGGACGGCGGGATGAATGTGCAGCCATATATCCTGCGCCGCCGCGATGCGGCAAGCACCTCACTGCGCCCGCGACACATCGTCTGCAAATATCAAAAACTGCAGGTCGATCTGTCCGCCCCGATTGCCCATCGCCCGGCCGGTGGCTATAGAACCGGTCTTGCATTTTTCGGCACCGTGGCGGAGTGGCTACGCAGCGGATTGCAAATCCGTGTACCCCGGTTCGATTCCGGGCGGTGCCTCCAGCCTTCGCTCGCTGCGCGAGCTTCGGCTAGGCAAGCCTCCCACATTTGATGCGAGCGAAGGCTGTCGCGCCGAAGCCCCGGCGTAGGCGGACCTTATCATTTTTGGCGCTCGCTGCGCGAGCTTCGGCTAGGCAAGCCTCCCACATTTAATGCGAGCGAAGGCTGTCACGCCGAAGCCTTGGCGTAGGCGGGCATTGCTTTTTTTTGGCGCTCGCTGCGCGAGCTTCGGCTAGGCAAGCCTCCCACATTTGATGCGAGCGAAGGCTGTCGCGCCGAAGCCTTGGCGTAGGCGGACTATCTGCGCCGG
>NZ_JASBRQ010000033.1 GCF_030149425.1 Maricaulis sp.
AGGACCCGCCGTGAGGCGCGCCCTGGAGGCCATTTCTCCTCGCGGGAGAGACCGGCAAATAAGCCGGCGCCGAAGGCGCAACCGCCCCGGAAACGCTCAGGCCAAGGGACCGCGAGAGAGACAAACGCTGGAAAGCGGGTGCGCGTGTCAGTGCGATCACCCCACCGACGGAGCAAGCCGCGCGGGCTCTTCCCTCGCGATGGCGGAATCTCTCAGGTTATCGGGACAGCGGGGGCAACAGCTTGCGGGCCCGGACCGGGTCTGCAGGAAACAGTTGCTTGCAAGGACCCGATGGCCATGGCCGACACAGAAACACTTTCCAAAACTCCGCTCCACGCCCTGCATGTCGAGCTCGGCGGCAAAATGGTGCCCTTCGCCGGATATGACATGCCGGTGCAATACCCGCTGGGCATTATGGGCGAGCACAAGCATTGCCGCGCCAAGGCCGGCCTGTTCGATGTCTCCCATATGGGCCAGGCGCGCTACAGCGGTGATGAAAGCGCGCTGGAAGCGCTGGTCACGGCGGATCTATCCGAGCTCGGTGCCGGCGAGCAGAAATACACCCTCTTGCTCAATGAGCGTGGCGGCGTCCGTGATGACCTTATGGTGTCGCGCCCGTTCAAGGGTGAAGAGACGCTCTTCCTCGTCGTCAATGCGGCGACCAAGGATGATGATTTCGCTCATATCGAAGCCAATACCGCCGGCAAGGGCACACTGACCCGAATCACTGACCGCGCGCTGCTGGCGCTGCAGGGGCCGGAAGCCAAGGACGTCATGACGCGTCTTTGCCCGGCCGCATGCGAGATGGTGTTCATGCAGGCCGGCGTTTTCGAGCTGGACGGCGTTGAGGTCTACATCTCCCGTTCCGGCTATACCGGCGAGGACGGGTTCGAGATTTCCATCCCGCAAGCCGACGCCGTGCGCATTGCCAAATTGCTTCTGGCCCAGGACGAGGTTGAAGCGATTGGTCTGGGCGCCCGCGACAGCCTGCGCCTGGAAGCGGGTCTTTGCCTTTATGGCCATGACATGGACGAGAACCGAACTCCGGTTGAAGCCGCGCTGATCTGGGCCCTGGCCAAGACGCGCCGCGAGCGCGGGGATTTCCCGGGTGCTGACGTGATCGCGCAGCAGCTGGAAGAGAAAACCTGCCAGAAACGCATCGGCCTGACGCTGGAAGGCGCGCCGGCGCGTGAGGGCGCAGAGATCGCCGACAAGGACGGCAATGTAATCGGCGTGGTGACCTCCGGGGGCTTCGGCCCGACCGTCGAGGGTCCGGTCGCCATGGGCTATGTCGAACGCGGCTATGTCAAAGTGGGCACTGAGCTGGACATCCTGGTGCGCGGTCGCGCCCGTCCGGCCGTGGTCACCAAAATGCCGTTCGTTCCGAACAATTTCTATCGGGGCTGAGCTGAATGATCGCTGACCGCGAAACCCTTTCTTCCTCCTCGCCTTTGATGGGCGAGGTGGCCCGGCAGGCCGGGCCGGAGTGGGTGCGCGGCGAAGCCGCAATTGAAAGCCCGGCTGTTCGTTTTATTTGCGCCTGCGGCGCTCACCCTATCCGCCCCGGAACACGTCCGGGGCACCTTTCCCGTCTAGGGAAAGGAGGACGTTTTCAATCTCTCTTCAAGGGGCAGGAGATCAAGCCATGACCACGCGTTACACCGAAGACCATGAATGGATCACCGTTGAGGGCGATGTCGCCACTGTCGGTATTACGGCCTATGCCGCCGAACAGCTTGGCGATGTGGTCTTTGTAGAACTGCCGGAAGTCGGCAAGACCTTCAAAAAAGGCGACGAGTTCGCCGTTGTTGAATCCGTGAAAGCCGCATCCGAAGTCTACGCCCCGGTTGATGGCGAGATTGTCGGCGTCAATGACGACCTCGATGGCGAGCCGGCCAAGGTCAATGAAGACGCCACCGGCGGCGGCTGGTTTGCCAAGTTCAAGCTGGCCGATGCGTCCCAGCTCGAAGGCCTGATGGACGAAGACGCCTACAAGGCGCACATCGCGTAAGGACAGAACCTCAATGCGTTACCTCCCCCACACAGACACAGACCGGAAAGCGATGCTCGAGGCCATCGGCGTTGCTTCCATCGATGATCTGTTCACCGATGTGCCCGAAGCAGCACGTCTGGACGGGCTGATCGATCTGCCGACCAAGCAGGGTGAACTCCAGGTCGAGCGCGCCATGGCGGCGATGTCGAACCAGAATGTCTCGGCCTCGTCGGTGCCGTTCTTTGTGGGGGCGGGTGCCTATAAACACCACATCCCGGCAACCGTGGATCACCTGATCCAGCGGTCCGAATTCCTCACCGCCTACACGCCGTACCAGCCGGAGATTTCCCAGGGCACTTTGCAGACCCTGTTCGAATTCCAGACCCAGGTGGCCCAGCTGACCGGCATGGATGTGGCCAATGCCTCCATGTATGACGGCTCGACCGCCTGTGCCGAAGCCGTGATGATGGCGGCGCGCGTGACCAAGCGCGACAAGGCCGTCATGGCCGGCACGGTGCACCCGCATTATGTCGAAGCGAGCAAGACGCTGGCGAAATACTCCTCCGTCTCCATCGAGGTCACCGAGCCGGAGCTGGACAGCCTCGACAAGGTCATCGCCGCGATCGACGAGAACACGGCCTGTGTCGTCGTGCAGACCCCGGATATTTTCGGCCAGCTGCACGACCTGCGCGAGATTTCCCGCATCGCCCACGAAAAAGGCGCGCTGGTGATCGCCGCCTTTACCGAGGTGGTCGCGCTGGGTCTGACCGAGGCGCCCGGCGCCATGGGCGCGGATATCGCGGTTGGCGAAGGCCAGTCCATCGGTGTCGGCCTCAATTTCGGCGGACCTTATGTGGGCCTCTTCGCCTGTAAGGATGATCGCCGCTTCATCCGCCAGATGCCGGGCCGCCTGGCTGGCGAAACGGTGGATGCCGATGGCCGCCGCGGTTTCGTGCTCACCCTGTCGACGCGCGAGCAGCATATCCGCCGCGACAAAGCGACGTCGAACATCTGTACCAATTCCGGCCTCTGTGCCCTAGCCTTCACCATCCACATGACGCTGCTGGGTGAGAAGGGTTTCCGCCAGATGGCCCAGCTCAGCCATGAAAACGCCTGCGCCCTGGCCGACGCGCTTGATGCGGTCGAGGGTGTCGACGTGGTCAATGACGCCTTCTTCAACGAGTTCGCGGTACGCCTGCCGGGCAATGCGGCCGATATCGTCGAGAAGCTGGCCAAGGTCGGCGTGCTTGGCGGTGTCCCGGCCAGCCGGCTTTATCCGGGCCAGTTCGAGGACATCCTCCTCGTTGCGGCTACCGAAGTGAATACGCAGGCGGATATCGAGATTTTCGCCAAAGCGCTTGGAGGTGTCCTCTAATGCCGATGAACACGCAGGGACGTCCGACCCGTATCGCGGACAATATTGCTACTGGCGGCTATGCCGAGACGACGTCGGGCTCGAAGGGTCTGGAGCAGTCTGAAGCGCTGATCTATGAGCGCGGCTCGGTCGAGCAGTGCGGTGTGGACCTGCCCGAGCCGAAAGGCACGGCAACGCGCCTGGGCGGTCTGGAGCGCAAGAGCGAGCTGGGCATGCCGGGCCTCTCCGAGCCGGAGACCATGCGCCATTATGTGCGCCTGTCGCGGAAGAATTACGCCATCGATCTGGGTCTCTACCCGCTCGGTTCGTGCACGATGAAGCACAATCCGCGTCTCAACGAGAAAATGGCTCGTCTTCCGGGCTTTGCCGATGTCCACCCGATGCAGCCGGCCTCGACCGTGCAGGGCGCCTATGCCGTCATCGGCGAGCTGGCCCATTGGCTGATGACGCTGTGCGGCATGTCCGGCGTGGCGATGTCGCCGAAAGCCGGTGCCCATGGCGAGTTTTGCGGCATGATGGCGATCCGCGCCAAGCTTGATGCGGACGGCCAGTCCCACCGCCGCCGCGTGCTGGTGCCGGAATCGGCGCATGGCACCAATCCGGCCACGGCTGTGCAGTGCGGCTTCACTGTTGACGAGATCCCGGCTGATGAAACCGGCCGCGTCGATATGGAGGCCTTCAAGGCCAAGCTCGGCGATGATGTCGCCGGTATCATGCTGACCAACCCGAACACGTGCGGCCTGTTCGAACGCGATATCCGCGAGATCGCCGACCTGATCCACGAGGCGGGCGGCTATTTCTACTGCGATGGCGCCAATTTCAACGCCATTGTCGGCCGTGTCCGCCCGGGTGATCTCGGCGTTGATGCCATGCACATCAATCTGCACAAGACCTTCTCCACCCCGCATGGCGGCGGTGGCCCCGGTTCCGGCCCGACGGTGCTGTCCGATGCGCTGGCACCGTTTGCGCCGGTTCCCTATGTCGTCCTCAAGGACAAGCATTGGGAACTGGTCGAGCATGAAGCCGATGCCGAAGGCCAGCCCTTTGGCCGTATGGCTGCTTTCCACGGCCAGATGGGCATGTTCACCCGCGCCCTGACCTACATGATGAGCCACGGCTCTGACGGTCTGAAACAGGTGGCCGAGGACGCGGTTCTCAATGCCAACTATATCCAGGCCCGCCTCAAGCACGTCATGACCCCGGCCTTTGATGGGATCTGCATGCACGAAGCCCTGTTCGACGACCGCTTCCTTAAGGATACCGGCGTCACCACGCTCGATTTCGCCAAGGCGATGATCGATGAGGGCTATCACCCGATGACCATGTATTTCCCGCTGGTCGTCCATGGTGCGATGCTGATCGAGCCGACCGAGACCGAGAGCAAGTCCGGCCTCGATCGCTTCATCGATACGCTGGAAGCCCTCTCCCTGGCGGCCAAGGCCGGCGAGGTCGAGCGCTTCCAGGCTGCACCCGTGCACGCACCGACCAAGCGTCTCGACGAGACCAAGGCGGCCCGCCAGCCGGTCCTGCGCTGGACCGCTCCGGCTGCGGAAGAGCCGATCGCCGCGGAGTAATCCCCGGCTTGGACCAATGAGACAGGCGCTCACCTCGCGGTGGGCGCCTTTTTCTTTTTGATTTTCAGCAAATACCGCTGAAATCCGCTGTGTCGCCGCAAGCCGGAGTTTACGCCAGCAGGCGAGTTGACTTGATTGCACACCCCTCACGCGTGTATCGCGTCATGACGATGCCTATTGAGCGCCCAGAAGCGGTCATGATGGGCTGCTAGGGGACACGCATGCCATCTTCCATGTCCACCTCTTCCCGTTTGAGTTTCCGGCGGCCCGGTTGGGGCACGCGCCTGCGTTTGATCCTGCTGGCTGTGGGCGGGGTTTATCTGACCCTGGCGGCGGCCCTCTGGTTCAATCAGAAAGACCTTCTCTACCACCCCTCCAGCGAGCAGGTCTTGCCGCGCGAGGCCTGGATCGCGCCGGTCCGCATCCCGACACCCGATGGTGAGCGTCTGGTCGGTTGGTAC
Source organism: Maricaulis sp. (assembly GCF_030149425.1). Classification (GTDB taxonomy): domain Bacteria; phylum Pseudomonadota; class Alphaproteobacteria; order Caulobacterales; family Maricaulaceae; genus Maricaulis. The sequence continues at coordinate 5,404 of NZ_JASBRQ010000033.1, forward strand.
AGCGAGCCGGAGCCGGGCTGTCCGACCATGCTTTTCTTCGACGGCAATGCGGGGCGGCCGGAGATCCAGAGTGGCCGCTGGCGCCGGATGCAGGAGCAGGGTGTGGGTTTCCTGGCTGTTTATTATCGTGGCTATTCCGGCTCTACCGGTTCGCCCTCAGAGGCGGGGCTGCATCTCGATGCCCAGGCCGGGCTGGCTTGGCTGATGCGACGCGGGATCGAATCGACGGACGTGGTGGTGCACGGCTTCTCCCTCGGCTCTGGCCCGGCGACCCGGCTCGCCGCCACCAACGCCGTCGGCGCGCTGGTTCTGGAAGCTCCCTACAGCTCGATGAGCGCGCTGGTGGCTGAGAAGCTTCCGCTCTTTCCCTACGACCTGATCCTGCAAAACCGTTTCCGCTCTGATGAGTGGATCAGTGCGCTGGATGAGCCGGTACTTATGGTACACGGCACCGAGGACCGGCTGGTGCCGATGCATCATTCCGACCGGCTGATGGCACAGGCCCCAGAGCCCAGCGAGCTGGTGCGTATTGATGGGGCAGATCATGCCACCCTGGTCCGCGATGGTCTCTATGAGGCGGTCTGGCCCTTCCTGGAACGTCACTGGACCGGCTCACGCGAGCCGGGCCGGAATTGCGCGATAATCCCCGGCGCCCAGCGCCCGGAAATCCAGGTCGAAGCGCGCATCAGCCAGGCTCACGAGTAATTTATGAGCCCCGGGCAATGGCGGATGCAGACGCACCCTTTCCATTTCGCTTCGCTGCGCCCATATCTTTCGTCAGCAAAGGGGAATCGGGTGAACCGGTGCGCTTTTGCCACAGCGCGTAAACGACCTGCATGCGGTGCCCCAATTTGGGCGCTTTTAACTCGCATTCGGGGCTAGTTTACGAATTAAGTGTTAGCTGTCCTGCCGCGCGCACCAAGACGCGCTTTTAACAACAGGACGGGGATGGAGATGGTTTCGGCCATGAATGAGCAGCTCGACGGATTGGCACGTTCGAATGCCCTCGGCGCGGTTATCGTGCTGGTCATTCGCGCCATTGCCGTGGCGCTCGGCCTCGGACTGATGGCGATTGCCGTCCCGGTCGGCCTGCTGACGCCCATCCTGCCCATCGGAGCCATGATCGGCTTCCTTGGCCTCGTTCTCGTCGCCGCCGCATCCAAGACCCTGCATGCCTGGATTACCAAGACGCTGAAGCGTTACCCCTGGCTCTGGAAGCGCGTGCGCTGGGCCTTCGGCGAAAAGGACCAGCCGTCCGACGCTGAAGCGGATGGCACCCGCCGTATCGGCTAACTACCCTTTGTCTCATGACCGACCGCCACCGGCGGACTGTTTGGCCGGGCCGGGCATCGCCGCTGCATGAAGCTGCGCGCTTGGCCCAGTGCCGGATGAGCTGTGTTGCCGGCAGAGGACGGTCCGGGAGCCGGTGAGGCGGCATCCGGATTGGTGTCGCTCAGGGCCAGCCTTCGCCCAGCCTCTCCATGCCGATGAAGACGCGCTTGGCAAAAGCCGCGAAAAAAGCCCGGAGCGGCTGGCTCCGGGCTTTGATCTGTTTGGCTGAAAGCGCGTCCTAGTTCAGGCGGTCGCCTGCAACCTTGATATCCGCGTCGACGATCTTGTTCAGATCGGTCTTTTTCAGCTTGGTCTTGAGGATGTCCTCGGCCGCAGCAGCGGCCAGTTCGGCAGCGGCTGCTTTGACTTCGGCAGCGGCCTGGGCCTCGGCCTGGGCAATACGCTGCTCGGCCATGGCTGCGCGACGCTCGAGGCGATCGGTCAGTTCCTTGCGGCTTTCTTCCTTGAGGATCTTCGCTTCGGCCTTGGCCTGGGCGATGATGCTCTCGGCTTCTGCCTCTGCCTCACGCTGCTTGCGCTGGTAGGAAGCCAGCAGTTCAGCCGCTTCCTCGCGCAGACGTTTGGCATCGTCGAGCTCGGTCTTGATCGCATCAGCACGATCGTCAAGCGATTTCGCGATCGTCTTGAACACGCCGAGATAGGCGAGCAGAACGAAGAAGGCGATCAGAGCCAGGAAAGCGTAGAAGGACGGGTCACCGAGAAGGTAGGTCACCAGATCCGTTTCTGCGCCGTAGCCGTCTTCAGAAGGTGCAATACGCATTTGCCTAAGCTCCCTTCATGGCGCCGTCGACGGCCTTGCCGGCGTCGTCGTCGCTGATCTCGACATTGGCCAGGGCCGTGACAGCCGCGGCGGTTGCCGTTGCTGCAATACCGCGAACTTCGGCAAACGCCTTGTCCTTGGCAGCCCGGATAGAGGCTTCGGCAGCGGCCTGCTTTTCAGCCAGCTCGGCCTCAACAGCCGCGCTTTCCTTGGCCAGCTCCTTGTCCAGGGCGGCACGGGTATCAGCAGCGATACCGTGGGCCTTGGCGCGGGCTTCTGCCAGGGACTGCTCATAAGCTTCGCCGGCCGCTTCCGCGTCCGCCTTGGCTTTGGCTGCCTCGTCCAGATCGTCAGCGATACGATCGCGACGGTCTTCAATCGTCGTTTTCAGCTTCGGCAGGATAAAACGATCGAGCGCGAAGTAGAGAACAACGAAGCTGATCGCGAGCCAGAAAAGCTGCGACGGGAAATATGTCGGGTCGAAGGGTGGGAATACGCCAGAAGCGGCTTCCGCGCCTTCTTGTTCCGGTGCGAGCGCCATCGAACGCCTGCTCCTATGTCAAATGCCCTGTGAGGGGCCAGTGTGTATGGCGGCCGCCATCGACCGCCACACGAACCTGATTTTAGCCGAACAGGGCCAGCAGGGCGATGAGCAGGGAGAAGATGCCCAGTGCCTCGGTCACGGCGAAGCCGAAGATCAGGTTACCGAACTGCTGCTGAGCAGCAGACGGGTTGCGCAT